>CALUMB010000008.1 GCA_944321645.1 uncultured Prevotella sp. | reverse complement strand
TCCATCTCCTCGGCAGGCGACGTGGCGTCGCTCATGTAGGAGCAAAGGCCGCGGTCGGTGCCGAAGAAAACTTCGCCCGTTGCGCCGTCGATGGCAATGGAAAGGATGTTGTCGGAGAGCAAGGGGCTGTTCTCGGTGGTGAAGTGGCGGAGCTGGGTCATGTTGTCGGAGCTGATGAGATACACCCCGTTGCCTGTCGTGCCGAGCCACTTGCGGTTGGCCCCGTCGATGGCCAACGTCTTCACGGGGATGTTGTTGAGCAGGTAGTCGGCCAGGTTAGAGCCGTCGTTGCGCGGAATCTTTGGCTGCACAAACGTAAAGTCGTCGGTACCGGCTGCCGCCTCGGCGCTGCTTATGTACACCGGGCCGACGTTGGTGGCAAACCAGATGTTGCCCTCGCGGTCTTCGGCCAGGCTGTTGATGGAAGTGAGCGTGAGGGAGAGGCCGTCTTGGTTGGCAAACGACTTGCACACGTTGAGCCGACCCGAGGCCGCGTCGTAGCGCACCACTCCCGGCACGTGCCAGTAGTCGTTGTTAAGCCATATAACGCCGCGGCTGTCGAACGTGAGGTCCTTAAGGTTTTCCATGGCGAACGTCATGCTGCCAGACTCGACCAGCAGGCGGTCGTCGTGGTGGGAGACCCATGTGCCGTCGGGTCGCAACTCGAAGAGCGACGCGCTTGGGGCGGTGCTGTTTGCCACCCACAGCGAGCCGTCGGCGGCATACTTCAGGCCGGTGACGAGCACGTAGTTCTTGTTGTTGTTGCCAACGGTGCCGGCCGTCTGTAGCGGGCTGTTGTCAACGTTGTACTCCTTAATGAAGCGTCCGTGGCGGAACTCGTAAAGCCCCGTCTGCCCCCCGGCGAACACGTGGCTCGTGTCGCGGGGGTCTACGTCGCAGCAGTAGAGGTTGCGGTAGGCATGGCCTGTCTGCCCCGACAGGTCGCCTTCAAACAGAGTCCAGCCACGGCCGTCGTAGACTTGGAGCGTGGCGGGGTACTCAACGTCCGACCGCCCGTTTACGCAATAGAGCCTGCCGCCGATGAAGCGGAGGAAGCCAAAGTTGTTGTAGGCGGGGCCGCCCGGGGCGAGCGTGGACACGAGCTGGAGGTTGTCGGCGGTCTCGGAGTCGTCAACGTCGAATATGCCCTGCGGGTACGAAGTGGCGGCAGCCCAGCTGTTGCGGTCGATGAGGTTGTCGGACAGGGCGGCGCAAAGCACTTCGCCCGAGGCCGAGCGCACGTAGATGTTGCCCGACGCCAGCCCCACCCTCGCCACGGCAATGCCGAGAATGTAGGTCTCGCTTATCTCCGCGGCGGCCACGTTGACCTTGACAACGCCGAAGTTTGTGGCGAGGTAGGCATGGTTGCCGCTCACGGTGATGCTGTTGACGGTCTTGTCCTCGGTCATGGCCTTTAGGTACAGGTCGGGAATGTTGGCCACGTCGCCGTCGGTCGCCACGAGGTCGATGTTGCTGTTGTCGTAGACCACCACGAGGCGGCGGGCCTGGGCGTTCCACGCCATGGCCGTGATGTAGGTGTCGCTAAGGCCGTTCACCTTGTCGTAGGTCACTATCGACTGGTCGTCGGCGTTGTACTGGTAGAGGCTGTTGGACGCCCTGACAAACAGGTAACGGCCTGCCTCGCACACCTGCTGCACATCGTGGTAGGCCATATAGGCCCTCCACTGCCCCAGCGCGGCGGCACGGGCGCCTGCGGCGGGCAGCCACGCGGCGGCGGAGAATGCCACCGCCAACGCCGCGCCACGAAGTATTGAAGTCATGCTATGGTTCATATTGCTGTATGTTTCGTCTCTTGTGTTCTGCCAGGAAGGCGCGGGAGGCTCACCTTTCGGCCACTACCCACGCGCTGTCGCCGCGCGACATCCACACTGCGCCGAAGCCGCGGGCAAGCCCCTTGCGGGCTTCAGCCGCCACGGCCGCGCTGTCGGCGCCGCCCACGTCAAGCCCCACGATGGTGCGCGGCCACTCATAGCGCGTCTGCATACGGACGGCCTCGCCGTAGCCGAACGCCTCGAGCGGGGGGCGGCAAAAGGTGGAATAGCCCTCGCCCAACCTCTCGTCGAAAAGCAGGAGCACCTTGTCGGCCTTGCGCGACGACTGCCCCAGCACCATTGCGGCCATATCTTGACCCACACGGCCAGACCTGTACGCTGCCTGCCAATGGCGAAAGTCGGAAACGGCGCAGGCCGCCATGTAGAGGCCAAAGGCCACGGCCACGCCACGGCCACGCCCGCAACGAGCCAAGGCTACCGCCACGGCCAAGGCCACCATGGGCAGGCTGGCGTAGCAGTGCATATTGCCAAACATGGTGAGCAGGTGGGGCGAGGCGGCCATGGCGGCACAAGCGGCAGCGCCCACAAGCCGCCGGTCGGCACGGCCTCGCCACGCGCCGCGAAGCGCGAAGGCCACAAACGGAAGCGACAGGGCCGCCGTAAGCCCGACGAGAAGCCAGCTGCGGGATGGCCGGTGCATAAGCGAAATGTAGTCGAGGGGCAGCAACGAGTAGCCGAGCCACGTGGCAACGTATTTTGGGAACGACCCCTGCCGCTCCTCGAAGAAATCGTCGCCGACCATATCCCCTACCTGGAGGCTAAGCCTCGCGCAAAGATATGCGGCGCAAAGCAACACGCAGCAGCACGCGCCGCGCACGAGAAGGCGACGGTCGCCGCCTGCCGCGACAAACGCAAACAGCGGCGAGGCGGCTGCCCAGGCAAGCCCGTTCTCCTTCCACAAGGCTGCCATGAGCACCCAAAAAGAGTATAGCAGGAAGCGGCTGCGGCCGCCATGGGCCATGTATGCGTGCAGGGAAAGCAGGCCGCAAAGGCAGGAATATGCCTGGTTGAGCGAGTCGGTGTTGAGCAATGTGCCTGCCGCGGCAGGCGAAACGAAGAAAAATAGCACGGCAACGAACGTAGCCCCACGCGGCAACCCAAGCCACCCTGCCGCCCGCCAAACCAATGCGGCGCAGCCGACATGGGCGGCAAAGATGCAGACATGGTTGAGCAGGGGAAACGCCGCAGGCCACTGTGCGAGCAAAAGGCCGAAAAGCGCGTCGAACGGACGCCAATAGTGGTTGTCGGGAAGGAGCGACGCCACAGTGAAGCCCATGCCCCGCCCGGGCGTGGTAAGGTAGCCCCAGTCGTCGAACACGGGCATCACCACGCACACGCCCCACAGTACGAAGGGGGCCAGCACGGCCACGGCAAACATCGGGTTGCATCTGTGCCTCATCTCGCAATAACTTTTTTGAATATCCGCAAAAGCTCCTATCCAAAGGAGTTAAAGAAGTTATAAGAAGCCATCGCTCCACTGCGTTCCGCTAAGAAGTTAGAGGACGTATGCTCTCCCCCTTCTTTCTTTCATTCGTTCTGGCAAAATGCAGACATTCATTTGTCTTTTGTGGTCAACGGCGAAGCCTCGCCTGCCGCGCCGCCGCGGCCTCAGCCTCGCCCGCCGAGCAGGTAGGCGGCCAGCTTCCCGACGGCGCGGGCGCGGTGGCTGATTTTGTTCTTCACCTCCATGCCCAGCCCGGCGAAGGTCTCGCCGTAGCCGTCGGGGCGGAAGATGGGGTCGTAGCCGAAGCCATCGGAGCCGGAGCGCGTGCGGGTTATCTCGCCCTCGACCACGCCCTCGAACGTCGAGAGGCGCGGCGCGGCGGCCTCGCCATCCTTCTCTATTAACGCTATGACGGTGCGGAATCGTGCGCGGCGATTGTTATTTTCTCCTAATTCGGCCAGCAGCTTGGCCATGTTGGCCTCGCTGTCGTGGCCCTCGCCGCCGGCGTAGCGCGCGCTGTAGACGCCGGGTGCGCCGCCGAGGGCGTCAACTTCGAGCCCGGTGTCGTCGGCAAAGACGCTAAGCCCGTAGTTGTCGTAGACGTAGCGTGCCTTCATCATGGCGTTCTCCTCGAGCGTATTGCCCGTTTCTGGTATGTCGGCATGGCAGCCGATGTCGGCCAGCGAAAGCACCTCGACGCTCCCGCCGAGTATCTGGCGGATTTCCGAGAGCTTGTGCTCATTGTTCGTCGCGAATACTATTTGCATCTGTCGTTTCCCTTTCTGTCGTTATTTTCTTTGAGTCCGTCTTTACCTTTATGGGGTCGAAGCCCTCGCCGTAGACGCCTATCACGGAGCTTTGGCTCACGAACGCGCGTGGGTCGATCATCTTTATAAGGCGGAAGATGGTGACGCTCTCGCGCTTCTTTGCCAACAGGCAGATTACCTTCATCTCCTTTCCGCTGTACCACCCGTGGCCGTCGAGCAGCGTCATGCTGTGGTCTGTCTTCTTGCTTATGGCGCGGGCTATCTCCTCGTGGTGGCGCGAGAAGATAAGGAACTGCACCGACTGCCGCTGAACGCTCATCACGTAGTCGAGCATGAGGCACTCTATGACCATCGTGCAGAGGCCGAACACCACCATCTGGCAGCGGGCGTAGATGTCGCCGAAGGCCGGGATGAAGAGGCTGCTGCCGATGATGCAGAGGTCCACCATGATGAGCACGCGGCCCAGGGTGATGTCGCGGTACTTGTTGACGGCGGCGGCCACGATGTCGGTGCCGCCCGTGCTGCCGTTGTTGAGGAACACTATGGCAAGGGCGGTGCCGGTGAGCATACAGCCGATGACGAGCGACATGAAGTCGTTGCCCTCGCCGAGCAGCTTGTGGAACGTGCCGTCGGGCTGCACCAACGCCTGCTGCGCCACCTCCAACAGGAACGTGAGCATGAACGTGGCGTAGATGGTCTTCATCAGGAAACGCCAGCCGAGAATCTTCAGCGCAGCCACGATGAGCACCGCGTTCACGATGAAGAATGTGTACTGCACGGGGAAGCTGGTGGCGTAGAACACTATGGCACCAAGGCCGGCGATGCCTCCCGTCACTATCTTGTAGGGCAGGAGGAACACCGTGAAGCCGAAGGTGTAGAGCATGAGGCCGAAGGTTATGAACACATAGTCCTTCACCTCGTTGAGCACTTGGTTACGGTCTAAAGTCATTTCACCACGACATTGACTATCTTCTTGGGCACGATGATGACTTTCACCACCTGTTTGCCGCCCATGTACTTCTGCGAACGCTCGTCGGCGAGCACTGCCTGCTCGATGGTGGCATTGTCGGCATCGGCGGCGAAGTCCATCTGGAAGCGGGCCTTGCCGTTGAACGACACTGTGAGCTGCACGGTGCTCTCCACGAGGTACTGCTCGTTCCACTGGGGCCAGCGGGCGTCGCACACGCTGCCCTCGCCGCCAATGGCCTGCCACAGCTCCTCGGCTATGTGGGGGGCGAACGGGGCTATGAGCACCACGAGGTCGGCGAGCAACGCGCGGTTGTGGCACCCCAGCTGCCCAAGCTCGTTGACGCAGATCATGAACGCCGAGATGCTGGTGTTGTAGCTGAACTGCTCGATGTCCTGCGTAACCTTCTTTATGAGCTTGTGCACGGCCTTAAGCTCTGCGGCCGAAGGCTCGCGGTCGTCAACCAGGAGCTTGCCGTCGCGGCCGTAGAACAGCGCCCAGAACTTCTTCAGGAAGCGGTGGCAGCCGTCTATGCCGTTGGTGTCCCACGGCTTGCTCTGCTCCACGGGGCCGAGGAACATCTCGTAGAGGCGCAGGGTGTCCGCCCCGTACTTCTCAACGATCATGTCGGGGTTGACAACGTTGTACATCGACTTCGACATCTTCTCTATTGCCCAGCCGCAAACGTACTTGCCGCCTTCGAGCAAGAACTCTGCTTCCTTGTACTCGGGGCGCCAATTGCGGAACGCCTCGATGTCGAGCACGTCGCCATGCACTATGTTCACGTCGACGTGGAGCGGCGTCGTGTCGTACTTGTCCTTCAGTCCGAGGGAGACGAACGTGTTCGTGTCCTTTATGCGGTAGACGAAGTTGCTGCGCCCCTGTATCATTCCTTGGTTGACGAGCTTGCGGAACGGCTCCTCGACGGCAGACACTCCGATGTCGTGCAGGAACTTGTTCCAGAAGCGGGAGTATATCAAGTGGCCCGTGGCGTGCTCCGTGCCGCCCACGTAGAGGTCCACCTCGCGCCAGTAGGCGTCGGCCTCCGGGCTTACGAGGGCGGTGTCGTTGTGCGGGTCCATATACCTTAAATAATATGCGCTCGAGCCGGCGAAGCCCGGCATGGTGTTCAGTTCGAGCGGGAACACGGTCTTGTTGTCTATGCGCGAGTTGTCGGTCACGCAGTTTGCCTCGGTGTCCCAGGCCCAGCGCATGGCGTGGCCAAGGGGCGGCTCGCCCGTCTCCGTGGGCAGGAACTTGTCCACTTCGGGCAGCTCCAGCGGCAGGCACTGCTCCGGAATCATGTACGGCATGCCGTCTTTATAGTAAACCGGGAACGGCTCTCCCCAGTAACGCTGGCGCGAAAAAATGGCATCGCGCAGGCGGTAGTTCACCTTCACGCGGCCAAGGCCCTGCTCCTCTACGTACTTCTTGGTCTTGGCTATGGCCTCCTTCACGGTAAGCCCGTTCAGAACCAGGCCCGACGCGCTCTCCGTTCCGGCCTTGGGCGAGTTGCACACTATGCCCTCCTTGGCGTCGAAGCTCTGCTCGCTCACGTCGCAGCCCTCTATCAGCGGGCGTATCTCCAGGCCGAAGTGCTTGGCGAAGGCGTAGTCGCGCGAGTCGTGGGCAGGCACGGCCATGATGGCGCCCGTGCCGTAACCGGCCAAAACATAGTCGCTTATCCAGATTGGCACCTCCTCGCCCGTCATCGGGTTGATGGCGTAAGAGCCGGAGAACACGCCGCTCACGCTGCGGTCGGCGATGCGCTCGCGCTCGGTGCGCTTCTTTGTCCGCTCAAGGTAAGCGTCCACCTCGGCCTGCTGCCCAGGCGTTGTCACCTTCTGCACCAGCTCGCTCTCTGGCGCAAGCACCATGAACGTGACGCCGAACATCGTGTCGGCGCGGGTGGTGAAGATGGTGAACTCATCACCGCTTCCCTTTATCTTGAATCGCACCTCCGCCCCTTCCGAGCGTCCAATCCAGTTGCGCTGGGTCTCCTTCAGCGAGTCGGTCCAGTCTATCGTGTCCAGTCCGTCGAGCAGGCGCTGGGCGTATGCCGACACGCGCAGGCACCACTGGCGCATCTTCTTCTGCACCACGGGGTAGCCGCCGCGCTCCGACACGCCGTCCACCACCTCGTCGTTGGCCAGCACGGTGCCAAGCTGCGGGCACCAGTTCACCATCGTCTCGCCCAGGTAGGCTATGCGGTAGTTCATCAGCACCTCCTGCCGGCGGCGCCCGTCCATGGCCTGCCACTCGGCGGCGGTGAACGAAAGCTCCTCCGAGCAGGCCGCGCTCACGCCCTCGGTGCCGCCCCGCTCAAACGCTGCCACAAGCTCGGCGATGGGCCGCGCCTTGCGCTGCGCGTTGTCGTAGTAGCTCCCGAACATCCTCTGGAAGGCCCACTGTGTCCAGTGGTAATACTTAGGGTCGCACGTGCGCACCTCGCGCTGCCAGTCGAACGAGAAGCCGATCTTGTCCAACTGCTCGCGGTAGTGGTTGATGTTCGCCTCGGTGGTGATGGCCGGGTGTTGCCCGGTCTGTATGGCGTACTGCTCTGCGGGCAGTCCGTATGCGTCGTAGCCCATGGGGTTGAGCACGTTGTAGCCCCTCAGCCGCTTGTAGCGGGCGTATATGTCGCTGGCGATGTAGCCCAGCGGGTGGCCCACATGAAGCCCCGCCCCCGAGGGATAGGGGAACATGTTGAGCACGTAGAACTTCTCCTTCTGCTTGTCTTCGGCCACGCGGTAGGTCTGTTGCTCCACCCACCTGCGCTGCCATTTCTTCTCGATTTCCCTAAAGTTGTATTCCATCGCTTTGTATATCGTCGTTGTTTTTATTTCGCTTTGTATTTCTGGTTGGGATGGTTAATTTTCTGGTGCAGCCTCACCATCTTCCCCTCTTTCACCATGCGCGGCATGACCTTGTTCTTTATGTAATCCACGCTCCGCCCAACGCCGGTTGCTATCTCCTCGATTGTGGCATAATCCTGGGCTTTGCTAAGAATCAGCTTCTCAAGCTCCTCCCTGCCAAAACGGGCTTTGCTGTCAAGCTCCGAGGTGTCAACCTTAACGCCCGAGGTGTCAACCTTCGCGCCCGAGGTGTCAACCTTCGCGTCCGAGGTGTCAACCTTCGCGCCCGAGGTGTCAACCTTCGCGCCCGAGGTGTCAACCTTTTTATTAATAAAATACTTTGTGCCACGGCCTACTCCTACCGAAACGAGATAGCCGTCATCGCAAAGTTCCTTCAGCATCTTGGTTATGTCCGCGCTGTGCAACGGCAGAATGTCTTTCAACCTGCCATTGTTTACAGCCTCTTCGGCGTAACACGTTGACAGTGTCAAGAGCTTATTGAAGCCTATGTGCTCGACACCATCGCCAAAGATGCCTGCAAGTTCTTTCACGTTCTGCTCCGGGAGAAGGCTTTCCATTGGCAATACCAGCACCACTTTGTCGGGGCGTTGCCGCTCGGCCACGTATGGCCGCTGCCAGTTTTCCTCACGCCAGCCAACCAAAATCTTGTCAACGCCACTCCCGGCCTTTTCTGCCGTGCCTATCATCATGAACATCTTCTGCAATAACTTGTTCCTGCAAACACTCTCGCCACCTTCATAATACTGCGCGATTGAGATGAGCATATTGCCCGGGTTGGAGAAAGTAAGCGATTTCTTCCTCTTTTCTATCACGATGCTGCAGTTCTCCGAATAGTCGGCATGAATCAAGGCATTTATCAGGGCCTCCCTTATGGCCACATGAGTAGGCGAATCGTCTATCCTCAAATTATTCTCCATCCTGAATGGTTTTGGCAGCATATCCGTCAGCTTTGGCAACACCCTCCTGTAAAACTGAAACAGGTTGGCCTCCCATGTGCCGTCGGGACAAATTCTGTCAGCCCACCTCATTGCCCCGGAGCCATCGGGAACCTCACGGAAATCGGGGAAATAGTTCGGCGCGCAGCCATTTTCGATAATACTGTCGTATTTGCCGAACATGAGTAGTCCGGCCAAAGTAAAGCCCTCTGCACCCGTGACACGGTCTTTACGGCGCGCGCCAAGCTTTCTCAAAAGTTCCTCGTCACCGAGCATAAGCCATGGGTGCATAGGATGGACGGAAGCGAACAAGTTCCTGTATTGTGCCAACGATTCCTTGTCAATGTCGCCCATTGTAAAGCCTTCAAGTATTTTGCTGTCACGTGGCATCGTATCGTCCGCATCAGCAAACATCCGCCTGACTTCCTGCTCCGTGCATTTATAGTCGCCTTCGTCATTGCGCTTGAATGTTCCGTTGTACGGATTAGCAGTCCTGTACACAGGCCGTTGCGCCCTCGCAGCCCTCGGCACATGGAACAAGACAAGCTTGTTGCCCTGGTATTCGACTGTCTCCACGTCGTCTTCCTTCATTATATTGGCACTTACGTGTGCCTTGTTGTTCACACAACTCCAGAACTCCTTGATGTATTTCTGGACCACATCAGCAGCAAGCCCATCGAAGAAGAAGTGCCCGTTGCGCTCCTTCACGCCAAGGACTATCATCCCGCCCTGCGTGTTGGCAAACGAAGAGTAAGTATCCCAAAAGCTTCCGGGAAAGCCACCGACAGCACTTTTGTACTCAAGGTCAAAGCTTTCCTTGTCGCCAAGAAACGAAGACACAAACACTTCAAAGTCCATACAAATAAAGAATATTCCCTGCAAAGATAGCACAATTAACCCAAACGGCAAAGGAAACGCCCGAAAAAGGCTGGCGGCAAGCCCCGCTCGCGTCCACGTGAAGCCCCCTCCCGCGCCTGCCCTGCGACAAAGGCCGCCACACCGAGGCCGCCACGCCCGCAGCCCACCGTGCCGATGCCAGCCCCCGCGCCCCCGACAGGCTGCCGGGCGCAGCGGAAAGCCAGCATCCTGAAGAAGGAACGCCGCGCCGAGCCTCTCCCCACCGTTGGAGACGGGAGAAGGGCTTGCCCTCCTGCCTCCCGCCTCCTGCCTCCTGAAAAACATCCGTCTGAACTCCTGTCTCCCGTCTCCTGCCTCCTGAAATTAACACTTCAAAAACCGACGAAATAGAAAACTCCGAACGGTTTCCGCCCGATGAAATGGCCTGAAATTGGGGATTGTTCTGCAAAACGTGCCGTTTCAGGATGCGAAACGGCACGTTTTAGAGTGCGAAACGGGGCGTTTCGCAATGCAA
Source organism: uncultured Prevotella sp. (assembly GCA_944321645.1). Taxonomy (GTDB): domain Bacteria; phylum Bacteroidota; class Bacteroidia; order Bacteroidales; family Bacteroidaceae; genus Prevotella. The sequence goes on along the minus strand of CALUMB010000008.1, from coordinate 44,568 downwards.
AACGGCACCTTTAGGAAGGCCAAAAATGACCGATTTCATGGTAAAAAGTGCCGTTTTACTGACAAATTCCGTTGCACAATCGGGGCAATCGAGCCGACAACCCAAACAGTTCCAACGGGTTACGGTTGCACACTCATATTTCGCGTATTTGCGTCCGGCGGCATTTTATTTTCAAATACGCGAAAATCAGAGGGGGCATTTCGGCTGGATTTAACTATTTTCAGACTTGTTAACCGTCAAGAAATTCAAGCGGCAAGCACAAGCAAAGCCGCCGCAGAAACAACGGGTTTTGAGTTTTTTTGTTATCTTTGCAGGCGGAGAATGGCCGCCACGGGCTGCGCCCGGCGGATGGCCAGCCAGAAACTAACCATACATAACGGACATGACAAACTGCAAGACAAGACTCTTTGCGGCCACGGCCCTCGCGCTCGGGCTGGCCGCGCAGCCCGCCCGGGCGGCACAGACGGAGACGCAGGACAGCTGCTACCTCTTCGCTTTCTTCTCTAACAACTCGCCCTCGGGCGAGCAGATACGCTACGCGCTGAGCGACGACGGGCTTAACTACACGTCGCTCAACGGCGGCAGGCCCGTGGTGGCGTCGGACTCCATCGCGCTGAAGAAGAGCATACGCGACCCGTACATCTGCCGCGGGCGCGACGGGCGCACGTTCTACATGGTGATGACGGACATGCGCTCCGACGAGGGCTGGCAGAGCAACGACGGGCTGGTGCTGATGAAGAGCACCGACCTGCTGCACTGGCAGCACACGGCCATCGACTTCCCAACGCGCTTCCCGCAACTCCAGGGCTTCGACCGCAAGAACCTGCACGCCGTTTGGGCGCCGCAGGTGATATGGGACGAGGCCGAGGGCAAGTACATGATATACTATTCCATAGGCCGCCACGACTGGGAATACCCCGTGGGCAGCAAGCGGCAGCCCCACTTCAAGCTATTCTACAGCTACGTGAACGACGACTTCACCGACATCACCGAGCCTAAGCTGCTGTTCGACTTCGGCACGGCGGCCATCGACGGCGACATAATATACGACGCGAAGAACAAGGAGTACGTGCTCTTCTTCAAGGACGAGGGCCTGCCGACTACCAACAACGGCTTCAAGACGCGGCAGGGCGTGATGCGCGCCACGTCCAAGACGCTGACCGGCCCCTACGCCGTGGAGTACCGCCACCTGCAGAAACCGGGGCAATACCCGGTGGAGGGGTCGAGCGTGTTCCCCCTGATCGGCAGCGACGAGTATATATTAATGTACGACTGCTATGCCCAGGGCTACTACCAGTTCTGCCGCAGCAAGGATCTGAAGGAGTTCACTTACGTACACGACACGCCCACGCGAGGCACGTTCACCCCGCGCCACGGCTCCGTGATGCACATCTCCGCCGCCGAGCGCGACAGGCTTGAGGCGTGGTCGGAGCTGGCCACCGCCATACACAGCCTCGCCCAGCGGCCCGCCCCCACCCTCACGCTCGCCCAGATAGACAGCCGCAAGGAGCTGCTGGCCGAGGCGAAACGCACCCTTGCCGCCACCGCCGACCCGAAAAAGCTGCGCAAGATGGCCGCCAAGGTGGAGAAAATGGCTGCCGAGTAGACTGCGGGCGAAACTACGGCAAAAGAAAAATATCCGGACAGAAGAGCCGATAGACAAGCAAAAAATTAGTAATTTTGCATACCGAACGGCAGGGCCGCCGACTGCAGCCAGCCCTCGCCGACACAACAAAGGCGCAAGCCGACAAAACGGAAAGGCAGGAATGCCGCAACTAACAAACCTGACTTCGCAGTAAATAAAGACAAAAAAGACATAACAAACAATTAGCGTTTACTATTTATTCGGTAGATCCTGAAACCTAGGAAATTTCACGATTCAACCTGTACCGATGGATAAGTCAGTGAACGTCTGCGCTTGTGCGCGGACGCGACTTATCGGTATGGGTGGGCTTTCCTAGGGCCTCAGGATTTGGTAAGTGCGCTTCCGCGCATTTTCATGCCCAAATCCGAGGCCCGCCTTACTTCTTCGGGCGCGGCGCGTTGTTACCCAATGCCGCAACGAAGGAGCCGAAGGCCCACGCTACGCCGAGCGAATGGCCGACGCAAAGCACAAGCGCAAAAATGAGAAACAGACTCAAAGCTGCGAGGACGGTGCCGGTGGCACTGGCCCTTGCCGTCGTGGCCATGCCCGCACAGGCACGCCGCGACAGCGTGGCGGCTACCTACGACACGCACAGAGTGAAGGCAATCGAGTTCGTAATCCCCGTAGCTGCCGTCGGCGCGGCGGCACTGTTCACTGGCGACGGCTGCCTCGGCGACCTGCGCAAGGACGCGCAATGCGCCTTCAACGACGGCGGAGGGCGCAAAACCTACGCCGACGACTACCTGCAATACACGCCGATGGTGGCCGCCTACGCCCTCGACCTGTGCGGGATAGACGCCGCCCACAACTTCAAAGACCGCACCATCATCCTCGCCATGGCCTACGCCACGATGGGCCTCACGGTGAACGGCATAAAGCTGGCAGCCAACGAACGGCGGCCAGACAGCCCGGCGCGCAACTCGTTTCCGTCGGGCCACACGGCCACGGCCTTCATGGGCGCGGAACTGATGCGCCGCGAGTTCAAGGACAGCTCGCCCGTGGCCGCCTATTCCGGCTACGCCGTGGCCACGGCGGTGGGGGTGCTCCGCGTCTGCAACAACCGCCACTGGGTGAACGACGTGGTGGCCGGCGCGGCCATAGGCATAGCCAGCACGAAGCTGGCCTACTGGCTCTACCCGCGCATCTTCACCAAGCACAAAGGGCAGGACGCCCCCGCAGTGGTCGCCCTGCCCTCATGCCAGGATGGCGGATGCACGCTCACGGCCTGCATCGCGTTCTGAATCAGTAAACGTAAACGCGGTAGTCCTTCAGCCCTGCGGGCGCGCCCTGCTCGGCGCGGGGCAGGTATTCCACCGCCGTGACGGTCTGCTCGGAGCCGAGATCTATCACTATCACGTGCGGATATTTCGCCCGGCGGTCGGTCTGCCAGTAGGTTGACTCCTGCAGGTCGAACACCTTGTCGGCCATGTAGTTGCCGCCGGAGACGTCCTCGCTGTCGGCGTACTTCACCGTCCACGGCTCGCGGCTGAGGCGTTTGCCCCCGGCGTCGAGCACGTAAAGCTCGGCTATGGCGGCCAGTTGCTTGCCATCGTGGGCGTTAAGGCCCTCGATGGCCACGTAGCGGCCCTTCTTCGGCGAGGCGAGCTTCACCGTCTGCCAGCCGTTGCCGGGCGCGAACGAGCCTTCGGCGGCCAGCGGCAGCGTCTTTGTGTCGAGCGTCTCGCCGGGCTTGCGGTGGGTGGCGGGGCGGGTGACGTTGAGCTTGTTAATCTCCGGCTCGGCCTGGCCGAAGCACACCGGGGCGGCCTTCGGGCCTACGATGTCGAGCACTATCACCTCGTTCTGCCCCTTCTTGAGCCAGCAGCCCGGCACGTAGAGCGTCTGCTGCGGGCCTATGTTCCAGTAGCGGCCTATGGCGTGGCCGTTCACGTAGACCAGCCCCTTGCCGAAAGCCTCCATGTTGAGGAACGTGTCGCCGGTCTTCTTGAGCGTGAACCAGCCGCGGTAGTAGCCCCGGCGGCCTTCGGGATGTGCCATCACCTCCACGTCCTTGCTGATAGTATTGTCCACGGCGGCGCGGGCGGCGGCGTAGGTGTCGGGTATGCGCTCGCAGGCCCAGTCCTTCAGGTTCCACGTAACCTCGTCGCCGTCAATCTCGGCCTTCAGCGTCACGGGGCCTGTTATGCCCTTCGGGTCGTTGATGGCGCGGCCGAAGTTGATGCGCCCCATGCCCTCCACGAGCACGGCGAGCGTCTGCCCCCGCTTCACGGGCGGCAGCGTGAGCGAGCGTTGGCGCTGCACGCGGTCGATGGTGCCGACGTACTTGCGGTCGATGAACACCTGGGCGTAGTCGTGCGCCTCGTCGATGGTGAGCACGCTCCTCGCCGGCACCTCGGGCAGCGTGGTGGAGTAGTTCACAGCGCCCCAGCCCATGTCCATCAGCTCGAAGGTGAGCGGAGAGCGGCTCTCGATGGTGGTGTCGGCGGCGGTCATGAGCGGCTCGAAGTCGGCCAGCTCAAACTGCGGCACCGTGATTATGTCGGCGTCGGGCTTCGGCACGGCGGGCAACTTCTTGCCGCTGTACTTCTGCATCACCTCGCGCAGCTTGTAGTATTTCTCCGTTGCCAGGCCATACTCGTTTATCGGCGCGTCGTAGTCGTAGGACGTAACGTCGGGCTGGAAGCCGGGCGAGTTTGCGCCGGCCCAGTGGCCGAACGACGTTCCGCCGTGAGTCATGTAGAGCGAGAATGAGATTCCCTTCGAGAGCATCTCGTCGATGCCCCTCACCATGCGCTCCGCCGGGCGGGTCTCGTGGCGCGCCCCCCACTTGTCGAACCACCCGCTCCAATACTCGGAGCACATGAGCGGCGACGTGGGGCGCAGCTCGCGGAGCTTCTTGAACTGGTCGTCGATGTTGGCGCCGGTGCCGAAGTTCATCGTCCACACGAGGTCGTCAAGGCCGTTCTTGGTGAAGTTGCTGGCCCAGTCGCACTGGAAGAGGGCCACGTCGCCGAAGCCAGCGGCACGCACGGAGTCGCGGATGGCCGACACGTAAGCCTTGTCCTGGCCGTAGGAGCCGTACTCGTTCTCCACCTGCACCATTATTATTGGGCCCCCGTTCTGTATCGTCAGCGGCGCAAGCTGCTCGCCCACCTTGTGCATGAAGCGGCCCACGCACTCCATGAAGTATGGGTCTTGCTCGCGCAGGCGTATGTCTTTCTTCTTGAGCAGCCACCACGGCAGGCCGCCCATCTCCCACTCTGCGCACACGTATGGGCCGGGGCGCACGATGACGTACATCCCGTTCTTCTGCGCCAGGCGGCAGAACTCGGCTATGTCGTTCTGCCCGGTGAAGTCGAACTCGCCCTCGCGCTGCTCGTGGATGTTCCAGAACACGTACATGCAGATGGTGTTCATGCCCAGCGCACGGCACATCTTGATGCGGTGCTCCCAGTATGGGCGGGGTATGCGCGGGTAATGCAGCTCGGCTGCCTTCACCACGAAAGGCTCTCCGTTGAGCACGAACGTCTTGTCGCCGGCAGCGAACGTGCCGCCCTTGGCTGAGGCAGGAACCACCGGGGCGGCAGCCAACAGCAACGCAAGTGCCGCGGCTGCAAGGTGAAACTTAAGGTTCATGTTAGGTATTTTTATTGGTTATACAATCGGCTTAGTGCCACTGCGGCGGCACGCCCGGCTTGGCGGCCACGCAGCCGGAGCCGCAGTCAGCATTGGCAAAGTTAAAAATAAAATTCCGTTTGCCAAAACTTTTGCCGATGTTAAAATGCAACAGGCGGCCAAAAGCCATGCAGCGGCGGGCCGGAACGGCGATTGAGGGCACGGGGCAAAAACGAATTTTCCCACCTCTGCCTAACCGCAGGATGGGAAAAATCTGCCAAGTTTAAATTAAAATTATGAAGTTATGTTGCCTAAAAATGTAATTATGGTCGCCATTAAGGGTGATATTCACACTCATAACACGGCCATACGGGAAACCTTGCACGCCGGAAGCGGCTTTTAACATAGTTTTGCAAATCGGGCGGAATCGCGCTTTTGGCCGCGCCGTGCCGTAGCCGCGCCAATCGCGTGCGGCACTTTCAACCTTTAAAAACATTGCACGGCAGAAGACGGTGGAGCTTGACGTGGCCTGCTGTTTTTGCGGACAGAGCCGACAACAGGCTCATTGCAGCCAGAAAATGCCCTCGGGGCCCATGTTGAAAAGCAGGTCGAGTATGCTAAGGTTTGGCTGGAAGCCGTTCTTGCGGGCAAACACCTGGTAGTATGGGCGCGGCGCAAACTCCGGGTCGGGCGCGGGATGCTTCGGGTCGATGGCGTCGCGGAAGTCGGCCAGAGACGTAGAAGGCAGGATTAAGGACGGGGCATCCGCGCCGGCCACGCCTGCCCCGCGGCAGCTGTCAGCAGCCGTTTCATTTGCCATGCCGCAGCTTCCAGCCCTTGCGCTGCCCCCGGCCAGTTCCACACCCTTGGCCCTTAATACTCCATTCTTAATTCTTAAATCTTCATTCGGCACGTATCCGTCGGTCGGCCTCATGTCCGGATGGATGTCGAGCAGTGAGCATACGGTGGCACAGGCTTCGGCATTGAAGTCGTAGAGGAACGTCCAGCGACGCTCAAAGAAAGGGCGTATGTCGTCGGCATAGTACTCAAAGAAAGGCGACTCGCTGTATGCCGACTGCAGCGCGTGCCAGTGCAGGTGCCTCCAGTTGCCGTGGTCGCTTATGCGCACGTCTTTGGTGAGCGTCTTGCCCCCGCCGGGGGTGCGCTCCACCGGCACGGTGAGCGCCTGCGTCCCGGCTGCGGTGGCTATGGTGCATCGGTTGCGGTAGGTCTGCTTGCGGTATGAGTCGAAACGCTCTACGAGCACGCTGTCGTAGCGGCACAGCTTCTGGTACCACTGCACAGGGCCGAAGTAGGTGGTGGAGAGTAGGGCTTGTGGCATGGTTTTTCCTTGCTAACGGGATAAGAGTTGCGTGGCAGGCGCCGTCACTGCGGCACGAGGAAGGTGCGCTCGCGGCGGTAGCCGCTCAGCACGGGCTGCGTGTCGTCGTAGCTGTAGGCCACGATGCAGACGCGGCCTATTATCATGCTTTCAGGCACCGGGCCGAACGTCCGGCTGTCGATGGTGTCGCCATTGCCCAGCGCCTCCATCCAATAGTAGTCCTCGTCGGCGCAGGTGGCCTCGCGCCCCGGCACGATGGCGGGGCCGGCGGGCGTGGCCACGGTGTCGCCCGGCAGCGCGGCGCAGCGGCATACGAACACCCCGCCGGGGCCGCCCTGCGGCCCGTCGAACGCCACGATGTCGCCCACCGCCACCGGGCGGGGGAAGAACCGCCCGTAGCCGAACAGCCCGTTCATGCCGCCGGTGCGCAGGCCGTAGCTCCAGCGGTTGACCATCACGCGGTCGCCGCGCAGCAGCACCGGCTCAAGACTGTCGCCGCCCACGGTGTAGATGGCAAAGAACAATGCCCTGAACAGCGCCACTGCGAGCGCCGCCACCACGAGTGCGGATATGGTCTTGAGCCATGGCTTCATCGGCTGCGTATTGTCTTTTACTTTATGTCGTCCACGAACTTGAAGAGCCTGTTCCACCTCACGCCCGCGAAGCCGCTGCGGTCGGGGTCGCTCGACCACCAGATGAAGATGGGCTTGCCCACGATGTGGTCCTCAGGCACGAAGCCCCAGTAGCGCGAGTCGGCGGAGTTGTGGCGGTTGTCGCCCATCATCCAGTAGTAGTCCATCTTGAACGTGTAGCTCGTCGCCTCCTTGCCGTTGATGAATATCTTGCCGTCGCGCACCTCGAGGTCGTTGCCTTCGTAGGCGCGGATGGGCCTCTCGTAGACTGGCAGGTTGTCGAGCGTGAGCCGTATGGCCTTGCCCTTGGCCGGAATCCACACCGGCCCGTAGTTGTCGCGCGTCCAGTGCTTGTTGCCGTCGAGCGGGTAGATGTCCATGTCGCTCGCGTCGGTGTTCAGCTCGATGCTCTCCACGAGGTCCTTGCGCTGCGAGAGGGCGGCCACGGCGCGCTTGGTGAGCGGCATGTAGCCGAGGGTGTTGAGGCTGCGGAGGTCTTCCATCGATATGCCAAGCTCCTTGACGAGAGGCTCCGGCAGGCTCTGCCGCAGCTTCACGTAGTAGGAGTACTGCACGTTGTCGGGCTCTTTGTTTGGCTTGCCGTCGAGGTAGACGATTCGGTTCCTTATCTCGAGCGTCTGCCCCGGCAGGCCCACGCACCGCTTCACGTAGTTTTCGCGGCGGTCGGCGGGCCTGGTGATTATCTCGCCGTACTCGGCGGGGTTGTCGGCTATGTACTGCCTGCCCGCCGCGTAGACGGAGCGGAAGTATGCCATGCGCTCCGCTGCCGACAGTGTGTCGGGGTCTGGCCGCTCGGCCACTATCTGGTAGCCCAGCCCGTAGCACATGGCGTAGAAGTCCATGGCCTGGTACTGCGGCGCGGAGCATAGCGTGTCGCCCGAGGGGTAGTTGAACACCACGATGTCGTTCAGCCTCACCTTGCCCAGGCCGTCCACGCGGCGGTAGTCCCAGTGGGGCCACTCTATGTACGACTTGCACTCCACCACGGGCAGCGTGTGCTGCGTGAGCGGCATGGTGAGCGGCGTCTGCGGTATGCGCGGGCCGTAGCTCACCTTGCTCACGAAGAGGTAGTCGCCCGTGAGGAGCGACTTCTCGAGCGAGCTTGACGGTATCACGTAGTTCTGGAAGAAGAAGAGGTTGATGAAGTAGACGGCCACGAGGGCGAACACTATGGCGTCTACCCACGACATGACGAACCGCACCGGCGGCTCGGCGTCGCGCCACCACTGCCACTTTATCTTCTTCGTTATGTAGGCGTCGAAGATGAACGGCACGACCACCAGCCCCCACCAGCTTTCCACCCACAGGAGGAACAGGAGGTAGAGCGCCGTGACCACCCCGAACTTCAGCCACTGCTTGCGCCCGCTTCTCACTTTTTGCTTAGCCATTTCCCTATCGTTTGCTTCAGGTTCAGAACTTAAACATATCGCTGATGGTGAGCAGGCCGCTGTGGCCGAGGGTGTACTCTGCGGCGAGCACCGCGCCGAGCGCGAAGCCCTGGCGCGAGTGGGCGTCGTGGCTTATGGTGATGCAGTCGGCCTCGCTGTCGTACCTCACGGTGTGTATGCCCGGCACCTCGCCGCGCCTCACGGAGTCGATGCGCAGCTCGTCGGGGGCGCACTGCGGGCTGCCCGTCACGGTGCCGTCGGGCGCGGCGAGCGTCCCCTTCACCCACCGCTGCTTGCGGTCGAGGCGTTCCACAATCTCCTCGGCCAGCGTTATGGCCGTGCCGCTTGGCGCGTCGAGCTTGTGCACGTGGTGCGTCTCCTCCATCTCCACGCCATACTGCGGGAACTGGTTCATTATCGAGGCCAGGTAGCGGTTGACGGCCGAGAAGATGGCCACGCCGATGGAGAAGTTCGACGCCCAGAAGAGCGTCTGGCCGCCCTCGGCGCACATCCGCTCCACGTCGGCCTTGTGGTCCTTCAGCCAGCCGGTGGAGCCGCTCACCACCTTCACGCCCTTGGCGAACGCCTTCAGGTAGTTGCCGTAGGCGGCGGTGGGGTTTGTAAATTCTATGGCCACGTCTGCCGAGGCGAACTCGGGCGAGTCGAAGTCTTGCTGGTTGCCGAGGTCGATGATGCTCACGATTTCATGGCCCCGGCTGCGGGCAATCTGCTCAATCATCTTGCCCATCTTGCCGTAGCCGATTAATGCTATTTTCATACTCAAATCATTTAAACGTTGCAAAGTTAGCGATTTTTGCCCATATTCCGCTGATTTTCAGCAAAAAATCTCGTGCCGCCGCAGCCCCCGGCCCCTATTGTCCGGCCACGCCGGACATCGGGCGCGGGCGCGAGGGCGGAGCCGTGGCGGCGCCAATGCCGCGCCGAAATGTTAAATGCAGGTAGCGCGCAGCCGCCCATTTTGGCCACGGCGGCGGCAAACCCGCCACAAGGCCGCAAATAACGCGAAAACGGACTGGCATGCGCAACTGCCTGTCAGTGCGGCACTTACGCCCCGCACCGCCACAAACGGGCGGGAAAACGCCTTTAAATTTTGGCAGGAAAAGCCCCGAAAACATTGTTTTTTGATAAGAATCGGCGTGAAAAACGCGCCGTTTTGGTTTCTGAAACGGCACGAAACGCAATGCGAAACGGCACGTTTCGTGATGCGAAACGCCCCGTTTTGCAAACCAAGGGCTTGCCGAACGCCTCGCAAGGCCGCCCGAAGCACTTTTTAATCTCTATTTCGCCGGCTCCGGGCGTGTTAATTCCGCGATGCCGAAACGTTAAACTTTCTGAACGCCGCGCCGCCATCGCCACCCCCGGCGGCGGTGGCAGGCTGCTTTTTGCGCCCGAAATGTTGGCCAAATGCAAATATTTTGTAACTTTGCAGTCGGCGAGCCTGCTCGCCACAAGCCCGCCCGCGCCGCCGGCCCGGCGGGCAACGACAAACCACCCACGCATGGAACAACTGCTGCACTACGTATGGAGGCACCGCCTCTTCCCGCCCGGCGGCCTCAACACCACCGACGGGCGCGAGGTAGAAGTGATAGACCCGGGGCTGCCCAACGGCGGCGCGGGGCCCGACTTCTTCAACGCCAAGGTGCGCATAGGCGGCACGGTGTGGGTGGGCAACGTCGAAATACACAGCCGAGCGTCCGACTGGCGCACACACGGCCACGACCGCGACGCGGCCTACGACAACGCGGTGCTACACGTTGTGGGCCTGGCCGACTGCCAAGTGGCCGACAGCCGGGGGCGCACCGTGGCGCAGGCGCAGCTCGGCGTGCCGGAGGGCGTGGCCAGGGGCTACGCCGAACTGACCGCCGCCGACAGCAGGCCGCCATGCCACGCCGCCGTAGGCTCGCTGCCGAGGCTGGCCGTAAGCTCGTGGCTGGCCGCGCTCGCAACAGAGAGGCTGGAGCAGAAGACCGCCGCCATGGCCCGCCGCGCCGAGGCGGGGGCAGGCTCGTGGGAGGAGGCATACTTCGCAACGCTGGCCAGAAACTTCGGCTTCGGGGTAAACGGCGAGGCCTTCGAACAATGGGCGGCGGCACTCCCGCTCGCCGCCGCAGCCCACCACCGCGACGACCTCTTCCAGGTGGAGGCACTGTTCCTCGGCCAGGCGGGCCTGCTCGACGACGCGGCGATGGGCCCGCGACGAAGCGAAGCCGCGCGGGCCGACGGCCACTTCGCGCGGATGCAGGCCGAATACCGCTACCTCGCCCACAAGTTCAGGCTCCGCCCGATGGACGGCAAGCTGTGGAAGTTCCTCCGCCTGAGGCCGCAAAACTTCCCCTACATACGCATATCGCAGCTCGCCCGCCTCTACCACGAGGGCCGCACCGGCCTAAGCCGCCTGCTGGCCTGCGCCGACGCCGCCGACATAGAGCGGCTGTACGCCACATCGGCCACGCCATACTGGCAGGAGCACTACGCCTTCGGCGAGCCGAGCAGGCGCAGCGCAAAGCGGCTCTCGGCGCAGTCGCTGCGCCTCCTGGCCATCAACACGGCCATACCCACGCTCTTCGCCTACGGCCGCCACAGCATGGACGAGAGCCTATGCCGGCGGGCCGCCGACCTGCTCGAAAGCCTCCCGCCGGAAGACAACGCCATTGTGCGCACGTGGGGCGGGTGCGGCATACGCCCAGCCAACGCCTCAGAGAGCCAGGCCCTCGTGCAGCTCACGCGCCAATACTGCGACAGGCGCGACTGCCTGCGCTGCCGCTTCGGCTACGAATACCTTAGAAAGGTGAAAAGGTAAAAGAGCAAAAGGGTAAAAAGGCGATGCGCACAGAGGCTGCGGATAATAAAAGAAGGGCAAAAGCTAACGTCTGAACCCCTGCAACTCCTGTAACTCCTGAACCCCTAAAATAATGGAATATATCTTTGAAACCAAGATGCAGGTGCGCGACTACGAGTGCGACATCGAGGGCATCGTGAACAACGCCAACTACCTGCACTACACCGAACACACGCGCCACCTCTTCCTAAGGCAGTGCGGGCTGAGCTTCGCCGATATGCACCGGCGCGGCACCGACGCCGTGGTGGCCCGCATGACGCTGCAATACAAGGTGCCGCTGCGCTGCGACGACGAGTTCCTCTCGCGCCTCGCCCTGAGCAAGCAGGGCCTGCGCTACATATTCCGGCAGGACATCTACCGCGCCTCCGACGGCAAGCTCTGCTTCAAGAGCACCGTAGAGGTGGTATGCCTCGTGGGCGGGCGGCTCGCCCCCAGCCCCGACTACGACCGCGCCCTGGCAAAATATATATAGCCTATGGACGGGCAAGAGAGTATCTACGCCATGGCGCTGACGCGCATCAGCAACTTCAACTTTGCCACGGCGCTGGCGCTATACCGCGAGATGGGCAGCGCAAAGGCCGTCTACGACCACCGGGCCGACATTGCCGACGTGGTGGAAGGCTGCTCGCCAAGGCTCGTGGCGGCACTTGCCGACTGGGGCGAGCCGCTGCGCCGGGCCGAGGCCGAGATGGAGTTTGCCGCCAAGCACGGCATCAGCGTGCTCACGCCCGCCGACCCGCGCTACCCGAGGCGGCTCGCCGAATGCCCCGACGCGCCCATCGCGCTCTACTACAAAGGCTCGGCAGACCTCAACCGGAAGAGGGTGGTGAGCATCGTTGGCACGCGCCACTCGACGCCATACGGCCACGACCTCGTGCTGCGGCTTGTGCGCGAGCTGCGCGACCTGTGCCCCGACACGCTCGTGGTGAGCGGCCTGGCCTACGGCATCGACATCTGCGCCCACCGCCAGGCACTGGCCTGCGGCTACGACACCGTGGCAGTGCTCGCCCACGGGCTGGACCGCATCTACCCGCCGAGGCACCGCGACACCGCCCTCGAAATGCTGCGGCAGGGCGGCCTGCTCACCGAGTTCATGTCGGCCACCAACGCCGACAAGGCCAACTTCGTGCGCCGCAACCGCATCGTGGCGGGCATTGCCGACGCCACCGTGGTGGTGGAGAGCGCGGCAAAGGGCGGCGCACTCATCACCGCCGCCATTGCGCGGGGCTACAACCGCGACGTAATGGCCTTCCCCGGGGCCGTGGGCGCACCATATTCGGAAGGCTGCAACAACCTAATACGCGACAACGCCGCCGCGCTGATAGCCTCCGCCGCCGACCTCGTGAAGGCCATGCGCTGGGAAGGCGACGCACAGCTCGGCCGCGCAAGGAAGGCCGGGATAGAGCGCACGCTGTTCCCGGAGCTGTCGCCCGACGAGCAGGCCGTGGTAGACCTGCTGCGCAAGGCCGGCGACCTGCAGGCCGACATCATAGCCGTGAGGGCCGCGCTGCCCATCAACCGCCTCACGGCACTGCTCTTCACGCTCGAGATGAAAGGCGTGGTGAGGCCGCTCGCCGGCGGCACCTATCACCTGATAAACTGACGCACGGCACGACGCGCCGGGCGCCGCACACCACAAAAACCACACAGACACGACAAATGAAGATAGCAAACATAGACTTCGGAGACAGGCCGGTGTTCCTCGCACCGATGGAAGACGTGACCGACATCGGCTTCAGGCTGCTCTGCAAACGCTTCGGCGCGTCGATGGTCTACACAGAGTTCGTAAGCGCCGAGGCACTCGTGCGCTCGGTAAAGTCCACCGAGCGCAAGCTGGACATAAGCGACGTGGAACGCCCCGTGGGCATACAAATCTACGGGCGCGACCCCGGCGCGATGGTGGAGGCGGCAAAGATAGTGGAGGAAGCCCGCCCCGACCTGATAGACATCAACTTCGGCTGCCCCGTGAAGAAGGTGGCCGGCAAGGGGGCCGGCGCGGGAATGCTGCGCAACATCCCGCTGCTGCTCGACATAACGCGCCGGGTGGTGGACGCGGTGGCGCTGCCCGTGACGGTGAAGACGCGCCTCGGGTGGGACGACTCCGACATAATCATCGGCCAGCTCGCCGAACAGCTGCAGGACTGCGGCATCAGCGCGCTCACCATACATGGCCGCACGCGGGCGCAGATGTACACCGGCGAGGCCCGGTGGGAGCCTATCGCCGAGGTGAAGCGCAACCCGCGCATACGCATCCCCATAATAGGCAACGGCGACATAACCTCGGCCCAGGGCGCGGCAGAAGCCTTCAGCCGCTACGGCGTGGACGCAGTGATGGTGGGCAGGGCCACGTTCGGACGCCCGTGGGTGTTCCGCGAGATGCGCGACAGGCTCGACCTCGGCCCAGGCGGGGGCAGGCCGCTCACCATCGACGAGAAAGTGGACGTGCTGCTCGAGCAGCTTCGCATCAACGTGGAGCGCATCGACGAGTACCGAGGCATACTGCACACGCGCCGCCACCTCGCCGCCACGCCCGTGTTCAAGGGCATACCCGACTTCCGCCAGACGCGCATCGAAATGCTACGGGCCGACACCGTGGACGCCCTCACGGCCACGATAGAGCGGGCCAGGGCCATGGCGAAGGCCGCAGCGGAGCCTCAACGACAGACTACAAACAAAATCCAATAACCATGCATCCATTAGAAAAATTCCTCTACTGCCCCGTGTGCGGGAGCAAGCACTTCGCGGAGCACAACTTCAAGAGCAAGAAATGCGAGAACTGCGGGTTCACTTACTACATGAACCCAAGCGCGGCCACGGCGGCGTTCATCGTCAACGAGCGCGGCGAACTGCTCGTGGAGCGGCGCGGCAAGGAGCCGGCCAAAGGCACGCTCGACCTGCCCGGCGGATTCATCGACAACGAGGAGACCGCCGAGGAGGGCGTGGCACGCGAGATAAACGAGGAGACCGGGCTTGAGGTGACCTCGGCGCGGTATATGTTCAGCCTGCCAAACATCTACCACTACTCGGGAATCGACATACACACCCTCGACATATTCTTCCACTGCACCGTCAAGGCCGGGGCGGAACCCAAGGCCGACGACGACGCGGCGGAGTGCTTCTGGGTGCCGATAGGCGAGATACACACCGAGCTGTTCGGCCTGCGCTCAATCCGACGCGCACTCCACCTGTTCCTCGAAAAATGGAACGGCGAACACGGCGGGCGATGATTTTTTCGCAAAAAACGCCGCACCGCTGTAACATTTCGCCCCGACAGTCGTCATATAGGCAGAGAGGATGAAGACAGTAAGCTTCCGGAACGATGTATTGCCGTTGAAGAACGAACTCTTCCGGTTGGCTCTCCGCATTACTCTCAATAAGGCGGAGGCAGAGGATGTCGTGCAGGAAACGATGGTGAAAGTCTGGAACCGGCGCGACTCGTGGGGCGAGATTGACTCCATCGAGGCTTTCTGCATCGCGGTGTGCCGCAACCTCGCCCTCGACAAGGCCAAGCGAATGGACAACAACAACCGCTCGCTCGACGACGCGGGGGGCGATGAGCCGGACAGCTCCTACGCATCCGACCCGGAGCGGCAGGCCGTGCTCGCCGACAGCGTGGGCATAGTGAGGCGGCTGATGGACTCGCTGCCCGAGAAGCAGCGCACCGTAATGCAGCTGCGCGACATCGAAGGCAAGAGCTACAAGGACATTGCCGCAGCCCTGGCCATAAGCCAAGAGCAGGTGAAGGTGAGCCTCTACCGCGCCAGGCAGGCCGTAAAACAAAAATTCATCGAAACAGAAAGATATGGACTTTAAGTATATCGAGCAGTTACTGGAACGCTACTGGCAGTGCGAAACCTCGCTCGCCGAGGAAGAGATACTGCGGGCTTTCTTCAGCCAAGACAGCGTTCCGCCACACCTCCGCAAGTATGCGCCGCTGTTTTCCTACTGCCGCGGCCAGAAGGAGGCGCAGGAGCTGGGAGACGACTTTGACTCCAGAATCCTGGCCATGACCGAAGACAAGCCCGCGCCGGTGAAGGCACGCACCGTCACCCTGGGGCGCAGGCTGATGCCACTCTTCAGGGCTGCGGCCGTGGTGGCCATCGTGCTGACCATCGGCAACGCGGCATATATGGCCGTGGGCGACCGCAGCGGCGGGCGCGACGACATAAACTACGCCAACTACAAGGACACCTTCACCGACCCCGCCGTGGCCTACGACGAGGTGGAAAGCGCACTGCAGCTCGTCACCGAGGGCATAAGCAGCGCCGACACCACGTCAAGCGCGACGCCCGGCGGCGCACAAACACCGGCAAGGCGATGATAAGGCGGGCTGTGCTTCTGGTGGCGGCGCTCATGGCAATGGTGGCGGCAAGCGCACAGACCACGCAGGACTTCGCATCGAAGTTCATGGAGAAATGCCCCGACGACACGGCGGTGAGCTGCGTGACCATCAGCCCAAAGATGATGGAACAGCTCACCAAGCAGCCCGATGCCGCGCGCAACGAACATATAGCCGAGGCCATACAGAAGCTGAAGAGCGCACGGATAGTGACAGCGAGCGTGCGGGCCGACGACTACTACGCCGCGGCCGAAGAGTTGCTCAAGGACAACCCGCAACGCTTCCGCCACGCACAGGACTACCACAGCGCACACGCACGCGGCACGTTCTACACGCGCCAGACGTCGAGCGGCGACACGGTGGAACTGGTGATGCTCCACGCCGACACGCAGTCGGGCCGCCTCGTGATAGTGAACCTCACGGGCGACATCGACAGGGAGTTTGTCGAGAGCCTGCGCAAGACCTTCGGCGGGCAGCCGCCCAAGGCGTGACAAAAGTGAAATTTCTATGCTTTCTCTACAATAATCATGTTTAGTAAAACAACGACAAAGAAACTGTGAAGTTTCGATTCTCTCAAATTTTTCATAATAATCCTAACACAGAGAAGGGCCGGCGGGGCGATTGCCCCGGCCGGCCTTGTCATTTCCGCGAGGCCAAACGCCGCCAAGCCCACAGCAATTGCCGCCGCAGTGACGGCCATACGCCCACGCACGGCTCCAAGCAACGCGCGGCCACGCGCCCGGGGCAAGGGGACCGACCGTCAGCTCCCCACCCCGTCGGCATCTTCCAGCCCATCAACAAAATAGTCGATTCCGCCCTGCCCGAACGCCGCCTCCATGATGCCATGGAAGTTTTTGTCCAGCAACACGCACGTGGAGGCGACGAACTCATGGAACACTTCCCCGTCAACGCCGCACTCCGGCACGTCTATCACATCCTGCGCACAAAGGCGTCCGTTCTCGTCCAAGAACAGGTAGGCCGGGCTTGACGAGCGCAAGTGTATCTCGTTAATCTTGCGCAGCACGGCCATCCTGCGCTTTTTCGGCAGTGCGAAGCTAAGGTAGCTGAAGTTGTACAGCCGCCTGTCAGCTTCGTCGAAGGCCACGACCACAGACACCGTGGCGTTGTCCATCCCAACGTCAAGCATGAAGGTCTTGGTCTCGTCGTCGTAGTCGTAGGCCAACCTAAGCCCGTCGAGCAGCCTGGCCACCTGGTCTTTCAGCTTTTCCATAGTCAGTTTGTTTTGTTTGCAACTTCGTTCTTGTCTTAGGCAAAGTTACATTATTTTCCGCAATTAGCCGCGCTACAATGCAGGAAATTGCGCCGCCAAAGGCGTTTCGCTCCGCCCCGGCGTTAACATTTTTATGTTAACGGGCGCGAGGCGAAGCCCATCGGCTAACAGCCTGGATGCCAACGTGTTGCGAAACGTGCCGTTTTGCGATGTAAAACGGCGCGTTCCAGATGCCAAAACGGCCCGTTTCGCAAGCCGAAACGGGCCGTTTTGCAATGTGGTTTCGCCCAAGCGTTAAAACGGGCGTGCGCGGAGCGAAAGTTAGTTGCATATTTGCAACCAAGCCGGGCCGCGGCGGGCGCACGCGGCGGCGCGCCGTGCTGCGTGCCACTACTGCCCTTCTTCGAGCACTTCGGGGCCGGCGGGCAGCCACACCTCCATGCGGCCCGGGCCCCGGTGGCACCACGAATAGTAGGGTATGAGCGTGGCTTCGGCCTGCCGCGCCACGAGGCGGCCTGCCTCGTCGCGCCCGAGCACGCTTCCGCCGGCCTTAAGGGCCTTTACGCCTCCGGCAAGCGCGGGGTTGTCGGCTATGGAGAACTGCGGCTTGGCGTCGAGCACGAAGTGCATCACGTCGAACCCGTTGTCGGCCCACTCGGCGCAGTAGACCAGCGGCCCGCGCTGCACGGCCACGCGCCCGCGGTCGGCCCTCACGCGGCTGTCGGCCTTGACGGTGCGCGGCGTCATGTCGAAGTGGAGGCGCACCACGTCGCCCTTCTTCCACTCGCGGCTGATTGCCATGTAGCCCTTGTGCAAGTTACCGTTGCCCAAGTCCACCCGCTCGCCGTTCACCGACACCCAGTAGCTCTGGTGTGTGTCGTCGGCGTAGGTGTAAAGCCCGCCGGGCGCCACCTCGCCACGCACCCACCCAGGCACGCGCACCATCATGGTGAACCGCTTCGGGCCGCTCTTCCCGATGGTGATGGCCACGTCGCCTTCCCACGGGTACTCCGTCTGCTGCGTCAGCGTGACATCCTTGCCGCCCACGCTCACGGTGGCCGTGTTGCCGGCGAAGAGGTTCACGTAGAGGCTGTCGCCGCGCGTGGCGTAGACGTAGCCCGGCATCGAGGGTATGAAGCGGCACAGGTTGCTCGGGCAGCAGGCGCAGCCGAACCACGGCTGGCGCTCCATCGAGCCGTCGTGGTTGAAGCCGTACTTGCCGTCGGCGGCCAAGGGGTTGGGGTAGAAGAACTTGCCGCCGTCGGCGCTCATGCCGCTTATCACGCCGTTGTAGAGCGTGCGCTCCAGGCAGTCTATGTACTTGGCGTCGCCGTGCAGCAGGAACATGCGCTGGTTGAGGTACACCATGGATATGGCGGCGCACGTCTCGTTGTAGGCCGTGAGGTTGGGCAGCTCGTAGTTTGCGCCGAAGGCCTCGCCGGCGTGCAGTGCGCCCACGCCCCCGGTGATGTACATCTTCCTCTCCACGATGTTGCGCCAGATGGCGTCAATGGCGCGTATGTAGGCCGAGTCGCCGGTGAGCGCGGCCACGTCGGCCATGCCCGCATACATATACCCGGCCCTCACGGCGTGGCCCACGGCCTCCTTCTGCTCGGTGACGGGGCGGCGGCTCTGGCTGTAGTCGCGGCGCACCTTGGTCTTGCCGCGCCAGTCGAGGAAGAACTTAGCCTCGTCGAGGTACTTCTTCTCGCCCGTGAGCACGTAGAGCCGGGCCAGCGCCATCTCGGCAATTTGGTGGCCCGGCACCACGCGGGCCTGCCCCTCGGCGGGTCCCACCTCGCGCACCACGCAGTCGGCGTACCTCATGGCAATGTCGAGGAACTTCTTCGACCCCGTGGCCTGGTAGTGGGCGCAGGCCGCGTCCACCATGTGGCCGAGGTTGTAAAGCTCGTGGCTAAGTTCCTCCTCATTCTCCCAGCGCTTCATGCCGGCCCACTTGTGGGGCTTGGCGGGGTTGATGGTGCGGGCGGTGTAGAGGTAGCCGTCGGGTTCCTGGGCGGCGGCCACAATGTCGAGCACGCTGTCGATGTATGCCTCGAGCCGCTTGTCGGGGAACGTCTGGAGCACGTAGCTGGCGCCCTCGATGGTCTTGTAGACGTCGGTGTCGTCGAAGGAGTAGCCCATGAACGAGCTTACGTCGTAGTCGGCCGACGGGTGGGCGGCCTTGACGAAGTTCTCGTAGCGGCCCTCGCTCTCGCACTTGCTGAAGGCCAGGGGTATGGTCACGTCGCGCGCGGCCTTGATGCGGTTGCCCCAGAAAGTGCCCGCCTCGACCTTTACCGCCGTAAACGGCACCTGCGTTATCGGGTAGCCGCCGTCGCGGCCTTGCTTCTTCGCGTCGGCGGAGCACGCCACGAGTGCCGCCAACGCCACGGTTGCTATTGTCCTTTTCATTATAGATAGTGTATAGTTGATGTTGCCCCTGTCTTGCCCGGCCGCCACGTGGCAGGCCGTTGCATCTTGTAAAGTTACGCCTTTTCGCCTACACAGCCACCGCTTTTGCTCCTTTTAACGCGGCACGGCGCGTTTTTTGCGGTTTTTTAACCTGCCGGCAACTTGGGCCGACCGCCCCCGCCTGCCATGCTGGCCCATCAAGGCAAACAAGCCCCGCCGCCCGAAATGTGGCGGCGGGGCTTGCCCATTAGCCCGAAAAACGCTATCTTTGCACGCGAGGCGGCAGCCTCGGCACACACATTAAGTATATATATGAAGCAACGCAAAGGATTGGCGGCGGCCATAGTGGCGCCCCTGCAACAGTTTATGGGCCGCGAGAAGTCGGCCGGGATAGTGCTCGCCGTGAGCATAGTGGTGGCCATGGCAGCGGCCAACTCGCCGTGGTCGGAAGAGTGGTTCCACCTGTTCGAGCACAAGGTGGGCTTCGTCTTCAACGGCGAGCCGCTGCTGTACTACTCCCTCCACCACTGGATTAACGACGGGCTGATGTCGATGTTCTTCTTCGTGGTCGGCCTGGAGCTTAAGCGCGAGTTCATAGGCGGCGAGCTGTCCAACCCGCGCAACACCATACTTCCCATAGGGGCGGCCATCGGAGGCATGGCCGTGCCGGCGCTCATCTACGCCTCGCTCAACGGCGGCACGCCCGCTGCCGGGGGCTGGGGCATACCCATGGCCACCGACATTGCCTTCTCGCTGGCCGTGGTCTATGCCCTGGGCGACCGCGTGCCGGTGGCGGCCAAGGTGTTCCTCACCACGCTCGCCATCGTAGACGACCTCGGCGCGGTGGTGGTAATAGCACTGTTCTACACCTCGGAAATATCGCTGGCCAACATAGCCGTGGGCCTGCTGCTGCTCGGCGTGATGGTGGCGGCAAACAAGGCCGGCGTGAAGAGCGTGGCGTTCTACGCCGTGGTGGGCATAGGCGGCGTGTGGGTGGCCTTCCTCATGTCGGGCATCCACGCCACGATAGCCGCCGTGCTGGCCGCCATGGCCATCCCCGCCGACGCACGACTGCCCGAGGCCGCATACTTGGAGCGCGCCCGCGCCCACCTGTCGCGCTTCGCCTCGCTGCGCCCCAACGGCGTATCGACGCTCGACGAGAGCCAGGTGGAGGTGATAGCCGACATGATGGAAGACACCACCCGCGCCATACCTCCCTCACAGCGGCTCGAGCACGCCATGCACCCCGTGGTGTCGTTCGCCATAATGCCCGTGTTCGCGCTGGCCAACGCCGGCGTCTCGTTCGCCGGCATGGACGCCTCGGCGCTCTTCTCAACGGCGGTGGCGCCCGGCGTGGCCCTCGGCCTGCTGCTGGGCAAGCCCATAGGCATAGTGGCGGCCACGCTGTTGCTGGTGCGCCTCGGCGCGGCGCGGCTGCCCGCGCAGCTCACCCTGCGCCGCATGATGGGGCTGGGCTTCCTCGCCTCGATAGGCTTCACCATGTCGATGTTCATCGCCACGCTCGCCTTCGACGGCGGGCAGATGCTCCTGCAAGCCAAGGTGGGCATCTTCGCCGCATCGATAGCGGGCGGCGCAATAGGCTACGCGCTGCTGAGGAAGGCGTGAAAGTAAGAATTAAGAGGACTTTTAAGCAAGAGTGAAGAGAGCAGAGTGAAGAGGTATGATGCGCTTTAGGGCAGAAAAGAAGCGGCTGAAGGTAATCATACCTCATTACTCTGCGCCATTCACTCCGCCCTAAAGCAAATCATACCTCTTCACTCCGCTCTCTTCACCCTTACTTAAAAGCCCTCTTAACTCTTACCTGATAAAACTTCGTTTTACCTCGCGGCGAAGTACATCCCGCCGCCCACGGCCATCTGGAGGCGGAACACGCCCTGCTCGTCGAGGGCAACGTTTTGCGTGGAGCCGTCGGGCAGCGTGGCCTGTATCGTGCCGTCGCCGTTGAAGCGGAACAGCTCGCGCTCCTGGCCTTCGGCCTCCATCGACCAGCTGTCGCGCTCTTTGTCGTAGGTGAAGAGCACCTTCTCGCCCGTGGGCTTGGTCACCTCGTAGCCGTCGTCGAGCGTCTTCACGGCGTAAAGCTTGCCGTCGCGCCCCCACACGTTCTCCACGTGGCCGGCCTTGGCTATGGGGTTAGACCCGCTCCAGAACTCCACCGTGTTGAGGACGAGCGCGTCCACGACACCGCAAACCACGTAGGCGGGCGAAATGAGTATGAACACAATCTCGTTGACAA
Source organism: uncultured Prevotella sp. (assembly GCA_944321645.1). Classification (GTDB taxonomy): domain Bacteria; phylum Bacteroidota; class Bacteroidia; order Bacteroidales; family Bacteroidaceae; genus Prevotella. The sequence continues at coordinate 22,862 of CALUMB010000008.1, read as the reverse complement.
ACTTGTTGCTAAGCCCCTTGTTCCAGTCGAGCACCTTGTTGAACAGCCCGAAAGAGCCTACGCACGAGGTCAACGCCACTGCGGCGGCCAGCAGGCACGCGGCGGTTTTCATCTTGATTTTCTTCATGTCCGTAAGTTTTTAATGTCATTTATGCAAAAGGCCGACCCTCACGCCTGCCGTATGGCGGCGGCACCGCAGGAGGGCGGCACTGCAAATATACGCAAATTAAGCCCAAAGCCATAACCTTGCGGGATTATTTTGCGATATTTTTTCTTTTTGGGCAACAGCTTGCCGCCGCAAATTTCAACGGCGGAGTGGCTCGCCTTTGCATCCGGCGGCCCGGCAAGCCTGCGCGTTGGCACAAAAAACACGAGCCATTTAACAAACATTAACGGGGGGGGGTAAACGATGTGGATTAATTTGTCTACCTTTGTCGGAAATGATAAAACAGGCCGCCGCGCGTTCACGCCTTTTTGCATTCATGGCCACGCGGCCGACAGGTCTTGCTTAGGAAAACTTGCACCTACCTTTAACAAACAAACAATACAACCAAATGGAAAAACGGAAAATGAAAGCATCAATCTTTGCTTTGGCACTGGCGGCACTGCCCGCCGCGCAGGCTGCGGCGCAGGACGCGCCCGCCAGCAAGTGGTATTTCGGCTTGGGCGGAGCCTACCGCTCGTCGCACATGAGCTTCTCCGACATCGACGAAGACATCTTCCCGGAGAACAAGAACCGCGGCAGCGGCGTGTTCTCGGTGTTCGCCCTGGGCGAGTTCGGGCGCAACGGCAACTTCGCCATACGCCCGCAGGTGTCGTTCCTGACGCGCGGCGGCAAGCTGACCGACATCGGCAACGTAGACGCCTACTACGAAGAGGCAGGCATCAGCGACATCTACTACTCGCTGCGCTCGCGCTATGTAGACATCCGCGTGCCGCTCATCTACCAGTTCGGCAAGTCCACCTCAAAGGTGCGGCCCTACGCCTTCGTGGCCCCGGTGCTCGGCTTCGCCACCGCAGGCGACATCAAGCTCATCGCCGAGGGCGACGACGGGAGCGTGGCCGGCTACAAGACCGAACTGTCAGACGCCAACATGGCCTCGACCTACTTTGCCGGGCAGGTGGGCCTGGGCGTGAAGTTCGCCATACCCGTGGCCTCCGACCAAGTGTGGCTCGGCGTGGAGGCGAGCTACGAGTTCGGCTTCACCGACACATACGGCAGCAAGGAGAAGGACAGCGAGGCCAACGACCTGGCCAACCTCTACGACCACGACTACCGCCTGGAAGGCACGCGCAAGCTGAGCGGCTTCGAGATTGGGGCCACGCTGGCCGTGCCGTTCAGCATCTTCAAGAAGAAGGCCGAGCCGAAGCCCGAGCCGGCGCCGCAGCCCGTGGTGGCGGAGCAGCCTGCCCCGGCACCGCAGCCGACGGAAAAGCCGTGCTACACGCTTGAGGAGATAATAGACCTCATGGCCAAGAACGAGAGCATAGAGGGCAAGACCATCTGCGCCGTTGACGCCATAACGTTCGACTTCTCGAAGAGCACCATCAAGCCGGAGTCGTTCGACTACTTGGACAAGCTGGCCACGACGCTGAAGCGCTCCAACCGCCGCATAGAGGTGAAGGGCCACACCGACAACGTAGGCTCCGAGGAGTTCAACATGAACCTCTCGCGCCAGAGGGCCGAGGCCGTGGTGGAATACCTCGTCCAGAAGGGCGTAGACCGCAACAAGCTCACCTACAGCTTCTACGGAATGTCGCGCCCGCTCTCCACGAACGACACCGAGGAAGGCCGCGCCATGAACCGCCGCGTGGAGTTCACCATACTTAACAATTTCTAACGACAAACTTAAACACCAACAATTATGAAGCGACATCTTTCATTCCTAAGCCTCGCCGCAATGGCATTGGCAATGTCTTTCACGTCGTGCCTTAGCGACGGCGACGACACCATCGTGCTCGAAGACGGCAGGCCAACGTCTACTCATGGCATTCCGAGCGACGACCTGGCCGGCCCCAACCCCGAAATAGAAGGGTCTACCACGAGCATCCCAAACATCCAGTACACCGTTGAGAGGGAAGGCGACGACGCAATAGTGCGCATAGACATGACCGGGGTGCAGAACGCCGGCGACTACAGCTGGATGCGGCTGCTCGGCACCGGCGAGCAGGGGCAGAACGTCTGGGTGGAGGTTGACGGCAAGCCCAAAGGCATCGACGTAATCAACAACGCCGACAACCAAGAGAATGTCAGGCCAATGGTTGACCTCGTGTTCTGCGTTGACAACTCCGGCAGTATGTCGGAAGAGGCCAATGCCATAGCGCGAGACATCATTTCGTGGGCCAGCCTGCTCGAAAGCTCCAACATCGACGTGCGCTTCGGCTGCGTGGGGTATGGCAACATCGACGGTGTCAACGGTGCAATAAACCTCACCGACGCCAACGCATTGAGCGAATACCTAAACCGCAGCACTGGCACAAGCCGCACCATGGGCTTCGCCGGCAGCGATGCCAGCACGCTACAGACGGCAGCGTCGAACTTCGGCTACACCAACGGAGAATGCGGCGGGCAGGCCATACGCTTCGGCGACCGCTACATGAACTTCCGCACAGGCTCCAACCGCATTTACGTGAACTTCACCGACGAGCCTAACCAGCCTGGAAACGAGCTGTGGTCGACGGAGTTCTTCAAGAGCCAAGACAATTGGAGCACCACGCAGGGAACCGTCCACACTGTCTACAGCGCCAGCAGTTCGATAAGCGAATCGATTGGATACAGGGAAAAGCCATGGCGCATCTCCGAGTACACTGGCGGGACCGTGCTCTACACATCGAGCAGCTTCACCGGCGTGACGCTTTCCGACCTGCCCGTAACCGGCGCCATGCAGAACTCCTACGTGATTCGCTTCACGAACGTAGACGAGTTCATGGACGGCAACGCGCACGAGGTGACGATAACCATCCTGTCGCCCGACGGGCGCACATACGCCGAGCGCACGTTCTACATCACCTTCAGCGAAGCTTAGCACCAGCCCATTGCCTTCACCGCCTGAAAGCGGGCGGCAGGCAACGGGCCTTTAAAGAACCACAGGCGGCGCATCCAAACGAGGGGTGCGCCGCCTTTGCGTCGTGAAGGACAAGCTGCGGCTGCGCGCCGCCGCCCGTCAGAGCAGTTCCTCGATGGCCTTGCCGAGGTCGTCCACCTGCGAGGAGCGGGCCACGAGGTTGTTGTCGCGGTCGATGAGGAAGAACTCCGGCAGGGCCGTGACGTTGTAGACGGCGAGGCGCGACGAGGCTGCGCCCTCCGGGTCGCGCACGCACACCCAGGGCAGGGCGGCGGTCTGCTGCTTCCAGAAGTGCTCGTCGGGGTCGACGCCAACCTGGTATATCTCGAAGCCGCGCGAGTGGTACTTGTTGTAAAGCTCGCGCAGCATGAGTATGCGCCCGGGCGAGCCTTCCATGCCGTAGAGGTGGAAGTCGAGCAGCACCACGCTGCCCTTCAGCTCCGATAGCGTGCGCCGGCGGCCATGGTTGTCGGCCAGCTCGATGTCTATCAGCCCGGCGGTGGTCACCTTCGACGGGTCGATGCCCCCGCTGCCGGCCCTCATGATGCGCTCGGCGCGCATTCCCTTAATGGCGATGTTGTGCAGGTTCTCGGCGCGCAGCGTGCCGGGGTGGAACGTGTCCCACGCCGTAGCCACGGCGGCGTAGACCTTTATGTCGCTGTCGTCGCCGTCGGGATTGAATATCAGGTAGCTGCCGATGGTCTGGAACAGGGCGAAGTACGACGACGGCGCGGCCGGGTCGGCGAATATATACTCGCGGGCCACCTTGTCCTTATACGCCCGCAGCATCGCATCGAGGCTGTCGGCGGCCTGCTGCCGGGTGAGCGACGCGTTGCGCCCCAGCGCCACCGTGCGCCCCTGCAGCTCCATCTGCATGAGCGCGAGCTGCCTTATCTTGGCGCACTCCGGCGAGCCTTCCACCTCGTAGGCGGCGGCCATGGTGGGGTAGTCGGCCCTGACGGTGACCGTCTCGGTGGAGTCTATCGCTATGTTCACCATCTGCCCGGCTATGCGCAGGCGGTAGAACTCCGGCGCGTCGGGGCGCGCGCCGCTGAAGCCGAAGCTGCCGTCGGCGCCGAGGCGGGCCGAGTCGATGGCCACGGGGCCGTCAAGCCCCATGCGCTCGAAGTAGAGCACGGAGTCCTCGGCGGAGGTTATCGCGCCCTCTACGCGGAACTTGCCCTCGCTGCACGAGGCAAGCCCCAATGCCGCCATGGCGGCGGCAAGCAGTATGTGTCTCATTGTCTTACCTTGATTTATTATATGCAAAGGTAGCATTTTTTCCCGTTCCGCCAAACACCGCCCACGCCATTTGCCCATGAAAATGCCGTTTCAAGCGGAGAACGCGCCCGCAAACCGCGACGGATTCGCGATTTTTCGCCATTTTAAGAAACGTTAACGAGAGGGGTAAAAACGTTTAACTTAATTATATTACCTTTGTGAAAAATAAGCTAAAGCGCGGCCAACGGCACCCAACCTGCCCCACCATGGCCTCCATGCCGCCGCAAGCGACCCTAAAGACCGCCCCGGCGGGGGCGGCGAACCACAAACGATGCACCTCGATTTTACCAATAACCAAATACAAAAATCAGTATGAAGAAAACATTTACACTAACCGCGCTGCTGGCAGTGGCCTGCGGCGCGATGGCGCAAACAGGCGGAGGCGTCGCCGAAGCCGAGTCGTTCGTGGCCGGGGGCATACGCTACTCGGTGACGAGCGCAGACGGCCGCACGGTGGAGGTGGCCAAGAGCGAGGGCGACCCCTACGCGGGCGACATAGTGGTGCCGCAGACCGTGGCCCACGGCGGGGCCGACTATACCGTGACGGCCATTGGCTACATGGCTTTCGCCTCAAGCACAGTCACGTCTGTCGAGCTGCCCGCCACCATCGGCAACATCTGCGGCAGCGCCTTCCAAGACTGCTACCATTTAACCAAGATGGAGCTGCCCGACGGCATAGTGGAGATAGGCGACTATGCATTTGAGGGCTGCAGCAACCTTGAGATAGACCGCCTGCCGGCCAGCCTCACCACGCTTGGCTACGAAGCCTTCGAAGGATGCTACTGCCTTGCCGACAGCCTGACGCTGCCCGACGGCCTGAAGGAAGTGCCGGGCGACGCCTTCAGCTATTGCGGCATGGAGAGCCTCGACACCGGCGACGGCGTTACTGCAATAGGCACCAATGCCTTCCGCGACTGCTACTCGATGGCCAGCGTGACGTTCGGCGACAGGCTCGAAAGCATCGACGCATGGGCGTTCCAAGGCTGCAGCGGCCTTGAGAAGATAGAATTGCCCGCCTCCTGCACCTACCTCGGCCCGCAGGCATTCTATGCCTGCACCGGGCTTAAGGAGGTGAGGGTGGCCGCCACCACGCCGCCGGAGGCAGACCCAAACACGTTCGGCGTGAACCCGCTGACAACCCCGACGCCCGTCTACGCGCAGGCCACGCTCTACGTGCCTCGTGGCAGCCGCGAGGCTTACGCCGCCCACGCCTGCTGGGGGCAGTTTGAGAACATCGTGGAGGCCGACTTCACCAGCTCCATAGCCCACGCCGGAGCCGGCGCCGCGCCGACAGTGAGCCTCGCCGGGCTGACGCTCACCATATCCGCCAACGGCCACTACCGCGTGTTTGCCGCCGACGGCCGCGCCATAGCCGAAGGCACGGCGCAGGGCAAGGCCACGGTGCAGCTGCCCGAGCGCGGAGTCTACGTGGTGGAGGCCGGCGGACGAGCCGTCAAGGTAGCCGCCACCAGATAAGACACCCTACGGCGGCCACGGCGCACACAGTGCGGGCAGTGCGTCGGGCCGCCGCGACCATCAAGCCTGCCCGCAACAAACATCAACAAACACCACCATTATGAGAAAGAAAGCATGGCTCGCGGCCTGCCTCATGGCCGCCATGCTCGCCGCCTGCGGGCAGAAGGGGGCAAAGCAAGACGGCGCACCCGCCGACTCTACCGCCGTAGAGCCTACACAGCAACAGGAGGCCGGGGCCGAAGAGGCTGCCGCCGAGCAGTTTGCCACGCCGCAGGAGCTGGCCGACTTCGCCGTGGAGTGCTACCGCACGGGCGAGCGCGAAAAGCTGCTGCCGCACATGACCGAGGCCGGCGCGCGCAAGCTCAGGGAGGAACTGGCCACCGAAGAGCAGCTGAAAGCCGACAAGTCATACGCCCGCTCGCTGGCCGAACTGCGCGAGACGCTGGCCAACTCCACCTACACCTGCCGGGGCGAAGAAAGCCTCGGGGCGCAGAACAAGCAGTATTCGTACAAGAGCAAGCCCTCGGGCTACAACCTCCGCGTGCTGCTCGAGACCGAGGGCGGCGAGTGGAAGGTGGACCTCGTGGGCCCCGGGCGATGACAACAAACTAAAAACACTGACGACATGAAACACGCATTGACAGCCGCACTGGCGGCCCTCGCGCTCGCCTCCGCGCCGCAGCAGGCTGAGGCGCAGTTCTTCAAGAAGCTGGGCCAGGCCCTCGACAAAGTGGAAAAGGCGGTGGACAAGGTGCTCGACACCGGCTCCGAGACTGCCTCCACGGGGCAGCAGACTGCCGCCGACGGCACAAAGGTGGCCTGCAACCTCAAGGACTTCACCCTGGAGTACAAGGGAGTGACGTGGTACAAGGAGTTCTGCGGCGTGGACATGATGCTCACCTACAACGGGGAGAAGGCCGAACGCGTCTACTACTTCGACAAGATGAAGGTGGTGGGCGCCGACGGCACGCAGCTCCAGGCACGCAGCTACGTGGGCGGAAACATCACATCGCTGGGCAACGGCGACTTCGACTTCGAGCCGGGCGTGCCTGTCAAGGTGACGTTCGCCCTGTTCGACATGCCGCGCGGCGGCACGAAGCTCAGCCTCTGCCAGATGCGCACGCAGCAGCACACGCCCACCGGCGGCTACCAAGACCGCTACATTGAGCTGAGGAACGTGGTAGTGCCGCCCATGCCGACGGCAGGCAAGGCCAAGAGCGGCCCTTTCAAGGGCGTGTGGACGCTCCGGGGCAACGGCGTTGAGGGCAAGCTCACGCTCGACTTCTACGGCAAGAGCATCGACGGCATGGACGCCATGGGCAACGAGATGAAGTGCTACGGCACCATCTACGTGGCCTACGGGCAGAAAGTGGACGACTGCCCCATAACCGCATGGGAGGCCAACGGCAACACCGCCACCGTGACCTACCTCGGCGGGCGCGACGGCAACACCTACTCCTCGGTGCTCACGCTCGACCCCGCGACGGGCAAGGTGACCGTGAGCGGCACCCGTATGGTTAAGGACGAGGGCATGGGCGACTGCTACGTGAACGACGGGCTAAGCTTTGAAAGGGTAAAAAGGTAAAAAGGGGCTGCGCCATCCTTCAGCGCAGCCCCCTTTTTACCTTTTTACTATTTTCAGGAGACGGGAGACAGGAGTTCAGACATTGGCTTTGGTTCCATACATTATCCGCTGCCTATGTGCGCAGCTTTTTTACCTTTTTACTTTTCCATGCGCAGCTTTTTTACCATTTTACCCTTTTACCTTTTTACCTTTAATCGGCCTTTTTGTCCTTTTAAAGTATTTTAAGCACGGTTAAATTTCCGCCCGCCAAGCCTCGCGAGAATCGCATATTTGCAGCCAAAAGCCCGCCCGGCCGCAAATATCGCGAAAACGGGCGGTATATCGCAAGTAGCTGTCGGGCAGCAACTTAACGCCCATTCATGCAAAAGTTTGCAACGGCCAACCCTCTGGAAACATCCCAAACAGTACAAGATATTTCGCTTCCAGTAAAAAACCAGCCTGCAAAACAGGCCGTTTCGCACTCTAAAACGGCCTGTTTCGCATCCTGAAACGTACCGTTTGGCAACCCGAAACGGCACGTTTTGCCCGACCGCCCCGCCGTTTCGCCAAAATATTTCGCGCCGCGAATGTTCCACGCTCGCTATTTCGAGTGTTCCACGAGTGTTAAAAAAGGAAGCCCCGGCAGCCCCTCCCCGGCCCTCCCCCATGGGGAGGGAGAACGGCGCGGATGAAACACAAGCACGTGGAATAGGCCGCGACACAGTTCCCTCCCCACCGGGGAGGGTTAGGGTGGGGCTTCTCCCTCCCCACGGAGAGAGAGCCAGGGAAAGGCTGTCGGGAAGGGGCTTCTTAACAACATTTAACGGGGGGGTAGCGCATTTAGCCGCTTTTCATTACTTTTGCACTGTTTTAATATACAGACTCGCCATGCGCCACGGCGCAAACGGCCCAAACCACGGCCACACAGGCTAACTAAAACATGGCAACGGTAATTCTAACTAAACATACAGACATTATGCAGACAAAGACAGTAAGCAAGGCCATTGCCGCAGCGGCAATGATGGCGGCGGCCACGCTCGCGCCCGCCACAGCCTGCGGACAAGACGCGAAGCAGCTCGAGGCGAAACACGCCGCCACCATCGAGAAGCTGATGAAAGAACACGGCGCCAAAGTAAGCGTGCAGGTGGAAAAAGACGGGATGTGGTACTTCGCGTTGGAACAGCCACAGCCAACCACTGTACCACACGTTTTCGGCATAGCCGACAGCACGGGCAAGGTGGTGGTGCCGATAGAGTACTCCTCCATAAGCTATATGCCGGCCGGCGGCGAGGGGCGCGTCGCGCTCGCCTTGTCCACCCTGGAAGGGCAGAAGGCAGTGCCGCTGTGGCACGGGGCTACCAAGCCGTGCTTCGTTGCAGCATACGAAAACCTTATCACACAATTAAAATCTCAAGGCGATTCCTATTCATTCTTTGAGGGCATAGTAAAAAACGACATAGCCAAGATGGAGAAATTGGCTAAATCGGGCAAGCTCGACAAGATAGGTGAAAAGTGTCTTAAGCTGTGCAAATCGCCCTCGAACACGGCGTTCTACTCCTTGGACGGCGCGAAGTCGGGCGGCTGCAACTCGGTGTACCCGTCGCCGCTGGCGGGCTACATCGTGGTTGGCGCCCACGAAGTGCCATACGGCCTGGCCGGGCGCAAGGTGGGCTATCACCTGGAGGCCGACGGCGACAGCACTGATGCCGCCCTGTTCACCGCCGACGGCAGGGCAATAGTAGAAGGGGCGAGGCAGATAGTGCTGTTCGACTCGGTGTGCTACTACACCAAGCGCACAGGCGGCGCGACGCGCATGGGCGCCGTCCACCTGGCCGACGCGAGCCAGCAGGTGCCGTGCAACTTCCTCGAGGTTGGCCGCTCGAAGGGCCGCTGGCTCATAAAGCGCAGCGAGTGCAGCCCCGTGGAGCTTTACGACCCAGCGGCAAGCTACGCCGCCCAATGGGCCGACGAGGGCGAGCGGCTGTTCGACTCCGGCGACTACACCGGAGCCATAGAGTGGTATGCGGCCAACGGCACGGCCACGCCCCGCGCAAAGTACATAGCCGGGCTTGCCCTATACGAGCGGGCCAACGCCATGGTGGCGCAGGCGAAGTACGTGGCCATGCTCGCGGGCGAGAAGAAGTACTTGGAGACCTACAGCATGCCGTGGCTCGACAACGCCAACCTTGAAACGGCCAAGGCACTGCTGACCGCCGCCGACAAGATGCTGAACGACTACCTCGCCGCCGACGCCACCTTCGCCAAGAAGGCCTCCACCACCCTACAGGCCGCCCAGACCGCGCTCGCCGGCATGGACGCGCTCACGGCGCAACAGGAAAAAGTAGAGAAAGACAGGAAGGCTTGGGAGAAGGAATACTCGAAACGGGCAATCACCGGTTCAAGCACCAACACTTTCGGAAGCACCACCTTCATCACAAGGCAAGAGTCGCTCATCTCGGCGACAAAGAGGGCGGCCCTCTCCAACTTCAAGGAAAAATACGAGGAGAAGGAAAAGCTCTGGAAGAAGGAAGACAAGAGCCTCGTGGCCGCCGCCGAAAAGCTGGCCGGGGTGAAATAAGGAGATGGCACAGCGGCAAGGCTGCGTCATAAAAAAGGGCGGCAGGCCGGCCGATGCCGGCGTGCCGCCCTTTCGCGCCGAATGGTGGCTCACTCTGTGGCTGCGCTGCCGCCTTGCCGCTTCTTCACGGGCGAAAGCTCGTAGGCAATGGGCGAGAAGCCCTCCACGGTGTCGCCGTCGAGCGTGACGGCACCCACCTCCATGCTTAGCGAGAGGGTGGAGTCTGCCGCCACATACCGCGCCGATGCCCCCTCGGAAAAGAGCATCGCCACGCGCCGCCGCTGCCCGCCAACAGTCACGTCGAAGCAGAGCGAGTCGGCCTCAAGCCCAAGCCGCACGGAGCTTTCCCCCAAGACCGAAGCGACATAGGCCGAAGCGTATGGCACGCTGTCAACCGAAGCCATGGCCTCGCCTAAACGTTCGGCACCCACAGCGGCGGCCACCACGGAGTCTACAGGCAGCGAGGCTATGCGCAGCGAGTCGGTGCCCACGGCCACGTCAACAGTGGTGTCGCGGCCGCCTACCGACATGATGCCGCCGGGATAGCTGCCCACGGCCTCGCCGGCGGTGAGCCGCCAACCGCCCTGGCCGTCGCCGTCGTCGTCGCAAGACACAAGCGTCGCCGACGCGCCGCACGCTGCCGCCACCATAAAACCATAGATGCACTTCCTTAAATCAAATATCGTATTCATGCTTATTTCCTTAATTTGTTTTGGTTTGACTTTTTGTTTCCTTTTGTGAGTACTCACCCATAATAAAACACCCGAGGCGCAATGCTTGCACGCCGCGCATGGCTTTCATCATTGATTAACGTTCCGCCCATGGTGGCGGCATTGCAGCCGGAGAATTTCGCCGCCCGCGCCGTTTTCCTAATAAACCGTAAATAAACGCGGGAATGTTGCAGCGTTACACATATTTTATTTAACTTTGCGGAGATTTTTTGATGTAACGAAACAATAAAGTTTTATTTTTAGATGAACGTAATTACGAAGACCGTATCGCTGCCTGATGGCCGCACCATCAGCATCGAGACCGGGAAAGTGGCAAAACAGTGCGACGGCTCCTGCGTTGTCCGTATGGGCAACACCGTGCTCCTGGCCACCGTTTGTGCCGCAAAAGATGCAGTTCCCGGAACAGATTTCATGCCTTTGCAGGTTGATTACAGAGAGCAGTACGCCGCCGCAGGCCGTTTCCCCGGCGGATTCACCAAGCGCGAAGGCAAGCCGGGCGACAACGAGATCCTCACCTCGCGCCTCGTTGACCGCGTGCTCCGCCCGCTTTTCCCATCCAACTACCATGCCGAGGTGTTCGTTAACATAATCCTCTTCTCGGCCGACGGGGTAGACCAGCCCGATGCCCTCGCTGGCTTCGCCGCATCTACCGCGCTGGCCTGCTCAGATATACCATTCGAGTGCCCCATCAGTGAGGTGCGCGTGGCCCGCATCAATGGCGAGTATGTCATCAACCCTACGTTCCAGCAGATGGCCGAGGCCGACATGGACATAATGGTGGGCGCATCCGCCGAGAACATCATGATGGTGGAGGGCGAGATGAAGGAGGTGTCCGAGCAAGACATGATCGGCGCTCTCAAGGCCGCCATGGCCGCCATCAAGCCCATGTGCGAGCTGCAGGCAGAGCTGTCGAAGGAGCTTGGCAAGGACGTGAAGCGCGAGTACGACCACGAGGTGAACGACGAGGACTTGCGCAAGCAGATGGCCGACGAGCTTTACCAGAAGGCTTACGACGTTACCAAGCAGGCGCTCGACAAGCACGCCCGCGAGGAGGCCTTCGACAAGATACTGGCCGACTTCAAGGAGGCTTACGCCGCCGCACACACCGACCTCTCCGAAGACGAGATGGAGGAGAAGCAGGCCATGATGGACCGCTACTACCACGACGTGATGCGCGACGCCATGCGCCGCTGCATCCTCGACGAGGGCGTGCGCCTCGACGGCCGCAAGACCGACGAGATACGCCCCATCTGGTGCGAGGTAGGGCCGCTGCCCATGCCCCACGGAAGCTCCATCTTCACACGCGGCGAGACGCAGAGCCTCACCACCTGCACGCTCGGCACGAAGCTCGACGAGAAGCTCGTTGACGACGTGCTGGACAAGAGCTATATGCGCTTCCTGCTCCACTACAACTTCCCGCCGTTCTGCACGGGCGAGGCCAAGGCGCAGCGCGGCGTGGGCCGCCGCGAGATTGGCCACGGCCACCTGGCATGGCGCGCGCTGAAAGGCCAGATACCCGAGGACTTCCCCTACACGGTGCGCCTCGTGAGCCAGATACTTGAGAGCAACGGCTCGTCGTCGATGGCCACCGTATGCGCCGGCACGCTCGCCCTGATGGACGCAGGCGTACCGATGAAGAAGCCCGTGAGCGGCATCGCCATGGGCCTGATCAAGAACCCCGGCGAGGACAAGTACGCCGTGCTGAGCGACATCCTCGGCGATGAGGACCACCTCGGCGACATGGACTTCAAGACCACCGGCACCAAGGACGGGCTCACCGCCACGCAGATGGACATCAAGTGCGACGGCCTGAGCTTCGAGATACTCGAGAAAGCGCTCATGCAGGCCAAGGCCGGGCGCGAGCACATACTGGGCAAGCTGACCGACACCATAGCCGAGCCGCGCCCCGAGCTGAAGCCGCAGGTGCCGCGCATCGTGCAGATAGAGATTCCGAAGGAGTTCATCGGAGCCGTAATCGGCCCGGGCGGAAAGATCATACAGCAGATGCAGGACGAGACCGGCACCACCATCGCCATCGACGAGACCGACGGAGTGGGCAAGGTTCAGATAAGCGGGCCCAACAAGGAGAGCATCGACGGCGCACTGGCCAAGATACGCGCCATAGTGGCAATACCCGAGGTGGGCGAGGTTTACGAAGGCACCGTGCGCTCGGTGATGCCTTACGGCTGCTTCGTGGAGATACTGCCCGGCAAGGACGGACTGCTGCACATCAGCGAGATAGACTGGAAGCGGCTTGAGACCGTCGAGGAGGCAGGCATACACGAGGGCGACAAGATAAAGGTGAAACTCATGGAGATTGACCCCAAGACGGGCAAGTACAAGCTCTCCCACCGCGTGCTCGTGCCGAAGCCCGAGGGCTACGTTGAGCGTCCGGCACGCCCGGGCCGCGGCGAACGCCGCCCGCGCCCTGAGCGCCACCCGCGCCACAACGGGCCGCAAGACCACGAGCCGCGCGACTTCAACGACTCGCTCGACAAGATGGGATACTGATTTCCCCACCCACAAAACCAATAAAGACCGGCACGGCGCCCGCAAAAGGCCCCGTGCCGCTTTTTGTATAAAACCGTTTGGGCGTGTCGCGCAAAAACGCTATATTTGCAAAAAGAACAAAAACAAGCGCCATGGAAAAGGAAAGATACATCAGGTTTGACTGGGCCATGAAGCGGATGCTGCGCGACAAGGCCAACTTCGGCGTGCTCGAGGGGCTGCTGACGGTGCTGCTCGGCGAGAAGGTAACGATAGTAGAGATTCTCGAAAGCGAGGGAAACCAACTCTACGAGGACGACAAGTTCAACCGGGTTGACGTGAAGGCAAGGAACTCCAAGGGCGAGATTATCATCGTCGAGGTGCAGAACACGCGCGAGATTTATTACCTTGAGCGCATTCTCTACGGCGTGGCAAAGGCCATAACGGAGCACATCGCCCTGGGCGACAGCTACCGCGAGGTGAAGAAAGTCTACTCGATAAGCATCATATATTTCGACCTCGGCAAAGGCAAGGACTATCTTTACCACGGCCAGAACACGTTCACGGGCGTCCACACGAACGACACGCTCGAAGTGACCACGCGCCAGCGGAACGCCATACTGCGCAAGATGCCGAGCGAAATCTTCCCAGAGTACTACCTGATAAGGGTCAACGAGTTCAACAGCGTGGCCAAGACTCCGCTGGAAGAGTGGATAAAATACCTCAAGACGGGCGAGATAAGCCAGACGGACACTGCGCCCGGACTGCCGGAAGCGCGCGAAAAGCTGCGCTACTTCAATATGTCGCCATCCGAACGCCATGCCTACGACGAGCACATCAACGCCATCATGATACAGAACGACGTGCTCAGCAACGCCCGGCTGGAGGGTCTGGAGCAGGGCAAGGCCGAAGGCCGCGCCGAGGGAAGGGCGGAAGGCCGCACAGAGGGCATGGCTTCGATGGTAAGGATGATGCGCGGCAGGGGCGTTTCGGCGGAAGAGATAGCCCGGCTCACGGGCTTGGCCGTGGAGGAGATAGAACGGCTCGGCAAGCAAGCCTGCCCCTGACGGCCGCCCATGGGCGGAATGTCAGCGCTCCACCACGTCGCCGCTGAAGCTGATGCGGTCGCGACGCTGGGGCTGCACCGATATGGATGCCCGCCCGTCGGCATCGATTTCAATGCTAAATCGGAACAGGTCTTCCACTGTGCGCACCTTAAACCCAATCCGCCTGCCGCCGCCGGGAGTGCCGCCAGACGAGAAATCGGTCGGGCGCGCCTCGAAATCGAGCGCACTGCGGTCGCCAATCGACGCGGAGTATGCCCGCCCAAAGTACGGAAGGTATGAGCAAACGGTGTCGCCGCGCAGCTCGATGAAAAACTCCGGGCCTACTGGAATGACGCTCCCACGCATCGTCTTGGCCATGTCTACCCTTATGCGCAGGCTGCCTTGGACTGTAGCTGTAGCGGCAATGGTGTCGCCACCGCCACGTGCCGCAGAGCCACTTCCACCTCCACGCGCCGCTGCGCACGAAGAGGCTGCGGCGGAAAGCGCTGCGGCTAACAGGCATAACAGTATGGGGTGCTTCATATTCATTGCTTGTCTTGGCTTTAGGATAAAGCTTGCTCCCAGTTTCCCGAGCGCAGCTTATCTTAGCGCAAAGATACGGAATTAACGCCACCCGCACAATACCAGCAATTAAAATTCAGCGCGTCACAGCAACAAAAAAAGCTAAAAACCTGCCAACATGAACTCGATGCTTAACATAGCGGCGTTTTGCAGCGGCACGGCCACTGCCTATTTTGCCATCAACGCCTGCAACATAATAGCTCGCAAGGAGCACACGAGGCTGCGGCTCATGCTTGGGTTCATCTTCGCCTACTGGGCGGTGATGACGGGCAAAGACCTCGTATCGCTCTTCCCGGGCGCCTACACCGGGCCGATGCTCGACGCCATACAGGTGGCCGACGGCTGGGGAGTGATAGTGCTCGCCTGCCTGCTGTTCGAGCTTTCCAGCCCGGGATGGGTCACCCTGCGCCGCGTGGCACTGCTTTCGCTGCCTTTCGCCGCCTTCACCGCAGCATACATCGTGCGCCCCACCCCTTTCGTGGCAATGGCCTACCTCCTGTTCCTCATAGCGGCGGGGGCGTGGGTGCTGCGCACAGGCTACAAGCGAATGCTGGCCTACAAGCAGTTTTTGCGCGACAACTACTCCAACATCGACGGGATAGACATTGCATGGCTTAAGAACGTCTACTTCGCCATTTACCTTTGCATGCTCTTCTGGATTATCACGGCGGTGGTGCGCCACCCGATAATCGACTCGCTCAGCTACGTGTCGTCCATCGTGCTCTGGCAGGCCATGCTCCATTTCTGCGCCGGCATGAAGGCTGCCAGGCCCGTACCAGCCAACGACCCCGCACCAGGGCAGCCCGCAGCCGACGCCAAGGACTACACCTTCGCTTCGGCAATAGACGAACTGATGGAGCGCGAGAGGCTCTACCTCGACCCGAAGCTGACGCTGGGGCAGCTGGCCGAGCGCGTAGGCACAAACCGGACGTACCTCAGCAACTATTTCAACGGCACGAAAGGAATGGCCTTTTACGACTACGTTAACTCGCTGCGGATTACGAACATGAGCCTGCCGCTGATGGACAGCCACCCGGAGTACAGCCTCGAGCGCGTGGCCGAGCTTAGCGGGTTCAACTCGGTGTCCACCTTCAGGCGCGCCTTTGCCAAGGTGGCAGACACCACCCCAGGCCGCTACTTAGCCCGCGCCAGCAAGCCCGCCGACCGATGAAACGGGCGGAAATGTCCGCAAGTGCAGCATTTCCGCCCGTTTCCCGCCATGCAACCTTAGGGTGTGGGGGAGTGGCAGAGACCTCTATCATCCCCGAAAAAGGAAAAAGGCTGCGCCGGGATTGTGCGCAGCCTTTTTTACCTTTTTACTTTCTTACCTTCTTACTTTTTAAAGATTTCGTCCAAGAGGCGGTCAGCGTGGCCCCACTTGTCCATCATGTAGATGACGTAGCGGATGTCAACGCCGATGCAGCGGGCAAGGCGCGAGTCGAAGAAGATGTCGCTCGAGAGGCTGTCCCAGTTGCCGTCGAAGGCCAGTCCGATGAGGCGGCCCTTGCCGTCGAACATGGGCGAGCCGCTGTTGCCGCCGGTGATGTCGTTGTTTGTCAGGAAGCAGAGCTGCATCTTGCCCGTGGCCTTGTCGGCATAGCGGCCAAAGTCGGTGGCCGACATGAGCTGGTGCATGATGGGCTCGGCAAAGTAGTCGGGCTGTTTGTCGCCCTTCTTCATCTTTTCGACGATGCTCTCTGCCGTGGTGTAGTAGCCAGAGGGGTTGCCGCCGAGGGTGAACCCGCCCACCTGTCCGTAGCTTAGGCGCATGGTAAAGTTGGCGTCGCTGTAGTTGGGCATATCCTGCTCCATGCGCAGCTTGGCGGCGCAGAGGTAGCGTTCCTGCACGTCGATGGAATCGGCCATGGCCTTGAGCGGCGCCACTATGAGGCCCATCACCTCGGTGATGTCAAGCCCCATGGCCACGCCGGGGTCTTTGTAGAACGACTTCTTGTTGACGTAGATTTTTGCCCCGGGCTTCATCAGCACGGAGTTTGCCCACACATAGTCCACGTACTTGCGGCAGTCGCCGCCGAAGTCGGCATCGATGGTGGCGTAGAACGCCGGCAGGTATTTCTTGTCCACCTGCTTGCGGTAGTTGTCGAGCAGCGCGGCGTACACCTCCTTGTCGGTAGCCTCGTCCCACTTCCCGCTGTCGTCGTCGAACTCCACGTACTGTTTCCCCTTGCGCTTCTTCGGGCCTTTCACCTCCATGCCGTTATGCACCTTGATGGCGCGGGTGGCCAGCACGTTGGTTCCGTAGAAAGTCTCGGAGAAAAGCATCCGGGCGCGCACCATCCCGAGGCGGCGGTCGTAGAGCCGCTTCAGCTCGCCGAAGTCGAGCTTGCCCTTGAGGTAGCCGGTGGAATCGACATATTTCTGCACTTTCTGCTCAAAAGCGGCCTTTTGGGCAATCAGCCCGATGCTGTCGATGCACTTGTTCATGCCAAGCGAGTTCTTCCAGTAGTTGGAGCTTTGGGCGTAGGCTGTCTCGTACTTGATGCGCACGGCGTCGCTCTGGGCCATGTGGCGGGCCATCACCTCCTGCTTCACGCCGCGCACCTGGGCGCGAGGTTCGTTCTGCGCGTCGCGCCTCTCGCGTATGCCGTATGACGAGAGGTAACGGCTGGTGGAGCCGGGGTAGCCCACCGTCATGGAGAAGTCGCCCTCCTTGTAGCCGTCGAGCGACACCTCTGCCCAGCGCTTCGGGTGGTAAGGCACGTTGTCCTTGCTGTACTCTGCCGGGCCGTTGGTCTTTGGGTCGGCGTAGATGCGGAACACGGAGAAGTCGCACGTCTGGCGCGGCCACATCCAGTTGTCGGTCTCGCCGCCGAACTTGCCCATCGACTTTGGCACGGTGAACACCAGGCGCACGTCGCGGAAGTCGCGGTAGGTGGTGGCGTAGTACTTGTTTCCCTCGTAGAACGGCTTCAGCTCGAGGCGCAGCGTGGAGTCTTTTGCCTTCACTTCCTTCGACCACTCGTTTTGCAGCGAGTCTACGAACAGCTCCTGCTCCGACGGCTTCAGCTCGTCGATGCCCATCCGGCGCAGGCGGTCGGTCACGTCTTCCTGCTCTACCATGAAGCTCACGAAGAGGTCTTCGTTGGGCAGCTCCTCTTCAAACGACTTGGCGAAGAAGCCGTTTTTCATGTAGTCGTGCTCCACGGTGGAATGGGCGTTGATGGCGGAAAAGCCGCAATGGTGGTTGGTGAACACAAGCCCGTCGGGCGAGACGACCACCCCGGAGCAGAAGTCGCCGAAGTTGACCACTGCGTCCTTTATCGAGCCGTCGCCCGAGTAAAGCCCGTCGTATGGCACGCTGAATCCATACTGCTGCATCTGGGCGTAGACAGCCTGCGGCAGGTCATAGAGCGTCCACATACCCTCGTCGGCCATGGCCGGCGCCGCCGACAGCGCGGCGGCAATCAGTAACGTTGGTTTTCTCATGTCTATTATTTGTTGTTTTGATGGTTGTCGGTGTCTGTGTGCGCCGGTTTCCTGAAGTGGCGGCCTACCACGGGCAGCGCCGAGAGCGGGAAGTCGCGCCTCACGGTGTAGGCCACGAACACGGCCAGGAGCGCGGTGTTGGCCGCCAAGGCCCCCCACAGCGGCAGCCGCGAGTTGGCCGCCGCCATGCCGCAGAATAGCGCCGCGGCCAGGGCTACGTAGGAGAAGATGCGGCCCAGGGGGTAGCTGATTGGGTAATAGCGCTGCCCCACGAAGTAGCTGAGCAGCATGGCCGTGGCATAACCGGCCACGCCGGCCCAGGCGCAGGCCATGTAGCCGTAGCGGGGAACGAAGACGACGTTGACCGCCACGAGCACGGCGCAGCCCGCCCCGGAGAACCACGCGCCCCAGATGGTGCGGTCGGTGAGCTTGTACCAGAACGAGAGGTTGAAGTAAACGCCCATCATTATCTCGGCGGCCATGACGATCGGCACCACGCGCAGGCCGCTCCAGTAGTCGCGCCCGATGATGAACTTGAGCACGCCCATGTATGCCACCACGGCGAGGAAGGCCAGCAAGGTGAATATCACGAAGTACTTCATCGCCCTGGCGTATGTCTCGCGGTTGTCGCCTTGGCGGGCCTTGCCGAACACGAACGGCTCGTAGGCGTAGCGGAAGGCCTGCGTGATCATGGCCATTATCATGGCTATCTTCGACGCCGCGCCGTAGATGCCGAGCTGCTGGTGGGCGTCGGGCGAGCCGTACACGTAGGGGAAGAGTATCTTGTCGGCCGTCTGGTTGAGTATGCCGGCCACGCCCAGCACGAGCACCGGCCAGCTGTAGGAGAGCATACGGCGCATGAGGGCGCGGTCGAACACGTAGCGGAAGCCCGTCAGCTCGCGCCAGAAGCAGAACGTGATGGAGCCTGTGCAGGCCAGGTTGATGTAGAATGCGTAGCCAACGTCGGTGGGCCGGCCCGTGATTTCGGGCAGGGCCACGAAGCAGAACAGGTTGAGCGCGATGTTCATAACGATGAACAGGAGCTTAAGCGCGGCGAACTTCAGCGGGCGCTTCTTGTAGCGCAGGTAGGCGAAGGGTATGCACTGGAAGGCGTCGATGGCCACCGTCACGGCCATCACCCACACGTATGAGGGGTGGGCGGCATAGCCCATGAACGACGATATGGGGCCGATGAACGCCAGCACGAGGGCTACGAAGGCCAGCGACGTGCTGCCCACGCTCAAGAGTATCGTAGAGTAGACGCGCTGCGGGTCCTCGCCCTCCTTGTTGGCGAAGCGGAAGAACGTCGTCTCCATGCCGTATGTCAGAATCACGAGCAGTAACGCCACATAGGCGTACACGTTGGTTATCACGCCGTAGCCGCCGCTCTCTGCCGACAGCTTGGCCGTGTAGAGCGGCACGAGCAGGTAGTTGAGAAATCTCCCGACTATGCTCGACATCCCGTAAATGGCCGTGTCCTTGGCCAGAGATTTGAGGTTTGCCATTGTCTTTTCTTTATTAATATATAGGTGCGGTAGGGGATGTAGGGAAAATAAGTGCTGTAGGAAGGCACAGGCGTGGTTTCAGCCTCTCCCTACGACACCTACCAAACCTACGCCACCCACCTTACCACTCATGCCCTATTGCCTCTCACCGCCATTATTCTGCCTGTTGCGGTATTCTATCCTGGCGCGGTAGCGTTGCTCTTTCACCCCGCCTTCGCGCAGGAACTTGCGGTCAAGATGGTCAATCAGCCCGCGGAGCATTGCCAACGTCTGGTGTATTGCGATAAGGGCTATGTTGGCCACGTCTTCGGCAGAGCGCCCTTGTATCTGCCGACGATACCACGCGCTGTCGTTGTGCTTGCGGCATAGCGGCACGCTCGCCACATATTTATAATGCTGGGGCCCCCATGTCGCCAGCCCGTTGTTGCGCAGGTAGTCTTGGTAGTCCTCCTTCAGCTCTTCCAAGCTGCCCTTGGCTATCACCGTGAGCTTGTGTTCCGACTCGGTGGAGCCTTCCGCGTCACTGTAGCCTTCCACTATGTTTTGCTTGCCGGAACGCGCCGCCTGCAGCATCTGGTCAGCCGTGCGGTCGTGCTGTCGGTCGAGAAACGTGCGCACGAAATAGTGGGTGACATCGTAGACGCACTCGCTTTTCATGTACACGCGCAGCGTCTTGTAGCTGCCTATCTTCTTTTTGTTCTCGTCCACCATACCCCGCAGGCATTTTACCTTTTTACTTTTTTACATTTTTACCCTTAAAAGAACAGGTAGCACACGGCGATTGCCGCTATGACCCCGGCAAGGTCGGCCAGCAGGCCGCAGGCCACGGCGTGGCGCGTGTAGCGTATGCCGACGCTCCCGAAGTAGACGGCGAGGATGTAGAACGTGGTGTCCGTCGAGCCTTGGAACACGCAGCTGAGGCGGCCCACGAACGAGTCTGCCCCGTAGGTGGCCATGGCGTCCACCATCATCCCCCTGGCTCCGCTGCCCGAGAGGGGCTTCATCAGCGCCGTGGGCAGCGCGCCCACAAACTCGCCGTCGCCCCCGCAGGCCTCCACGGCCCAGCGCACGCCGCCGACAATCATGTCCATCGCGCCCGAGGCGCGGAACACGCCGATGCCCACGAGTATGGCCACGAGGTATGGAATGATGCGCACGGCGGTCGTGAAGCCCTCCTTGGCTCCCTCGACGAAGGCGTCGTAGACGTTAACACGCCTCCTCACCCCGGCCATGATGAAGCCCACGATGATGCACATGAGCAGGATGTTGGCCACCGATGTGCTCACGAGGTTCATAGTGTCCTTGTCCATCTGGCCGAAGCCCCATATCACCGCCGCCACCGCCACGCACATACCGCCCAGAGTGAGCAGCAGCGTGCGGTTAAGGAGGTTGATGCGCTGGTAGACGCTCGTGGCCACGATGCCCGCCAGGGTGGAGAAAAACGTGGCCAGGAGTATGGGGATGAACACGTCGGTGGGCTGCGCCGCGCCCATCTGCGCCCGGTAGACGAGTATGCTCACCGGTATGATGGTCAGCCCGCTCGTGTTGAGCACGAGGAACATTATCATCGGGTTGGTGGCCGTGTCCTTCTTCTTGTTCAGCGTCTGCAGCTGCTCCATGGCCCGCAGGCCCAGCGGGGTGGCGGCGTTGTCGAGGCCGAGCATATTGGCCGCTATGTTCATGAAGATGCTCCCAGTGGCAGGGTGGCCCTTTGGTATGTCGGGGAACAGCCGCACGAACACAGGGCTGAGCAGCCGCGACAGGGCGTCTACCACGCCCCCCTTCTCGCCAATCTTCATTATGCCGAGCCACAGCGAGAGCACGCCAGTGAGGCCGAGCGAAATCTCAAACGCCGTCTTCGACGAGGCGAACGTAGAGTCCATCATGGCCGGAAACACGCCCGTGTCGCCCATGAACACCAGCCGCACCACGCCAATGACAAACGCAATGGCGAAGAACGCCACCCAGATATAGTTTAGCACCATATTGCCCGAATCATGTTTGTAATATTTAAAGGCAATGCAAACGAGAGGAAAGGAAGCTCGCTTCCTGTTTCCCGAGTGCAGCTTGCATTATGCAAAGGTAGCCTAAAATGCCTAAACGACAAAAAAAATGCCGACTTTTCAGCCAAACAGCCTGCCCAAGGCCAACAACCGCTCCGCACATTTCGCCCTTGCGAGCCGTGCGCGGCAGCCCGACGGACGGCGGGAAACGCCTTTTTCGCACTTTTTTCGCAAAAAGTTGGCGAAAAGTTTGGTGGTATGGAAAAAACTCCCTACCTTTGCACCGCAATTCAGGAACAACACGATTGCAAAGGCTTGGCTCCGTAGCTCAACTGAATAGAGCATCTGACTACGGATCAGAAGGTTACGGGTTTGAATCCCATCGGAGTCACAAAGTCAACGAGAGGCGCATCTTGCGGATGCGCCTCTTTTGTTTTCTCCCGCCGCACCACCCAGCGGCGCGGTCGCGGCGCGGCCACCATGGCGTGGCGGCGCGGCCACCACGACTGGCGCACCGGGAAACCCGCCAATGTGTTAAGACAGCTTAAACGGATGCCGCCGCGCGGCAACACCAGCCGTTTCGCCTTCCAATACAGGCCGTTTCAGGCCGCAAAACGTGCCGTTTCGCACTCCAAAACGGCACGTTTTGGAAAGCGAAACGGCCAGTGCCAGCAAACAACTGGCACACAGACAGTTACGAAAATGCCGCAGGACGCCTTCCCTTTCACAATGGTTAACACTTAGCGCAGCCACGGCCCACGCCGCCGGAGCTTTCCAAAAACATTTGCCAACCAAGCGAAAAGCCCGCCCATACGCCTACGCCCACCTCCCCAAAAACTTTCGTCGGCCCCATCCCGTGGTATGCCTCACGGCCGTCTCCACGCCGGAAAGAGGGGTGCAGCGGGTTGCTCGACGAACGGCGGCGAGGGAACAAGCCGGGGCAAACCCGGAAAGGAGGCAGGACTCCATCCCCGGAAGAAATTTAAACGAGCCAGCAAACAAAGGAAACTCCCTCCACCTCCCCCCCACCCTTCACACACAGCCCTGCCCCATCCCGCCAGACCGTGGCCGCCACAACGATAGCGAGGCCGGATACA
>CALUMB010000007.1 GCA_944321645.1 uncultured Prevotella sp. | reverse complement strand
GTGATGAGGTGGTCGCGCACGCGCTGGTCGATGCCCTTGTAGTGGCCGCAGAGTATTATCAGGTTTTGCTTGAGCGAGAGGTCGTTGGCCATGTGCTGGTCGAAACGCTCGCCGTCGGGCGAGGTGTATATCACTTCGTCGTAGTCGCGCTCGGCTTTCAGCGCCGATATTGCGCGGTCGATAGGCTCGCACTGCATCACCATGCCGGCGAATCCGCCGTAGGGGTAGTCGTCAACGCGCCGCCATTTGTCGGTGGTGTAGTCGCGCAGGTTGTGCAGGTGGATTTCCGCCAGCCCTTTCTTTTGCGCCCGTGCCAGTATGGATTCGTTCACGAAGCCCTCGATCATCTCGGGCAAAACTGTTATTATGTCGATTCTCATGGGCGCAAAATTACTTATTTTTATTTGAATAACCGCACAAAGCCGCATTAATTATGCACGGCGCGGCGTGCCGCCCGGCTTGTTGTGCCGTATACGAAGGCTGCTTTTACGATATGGCTCGCCTTATAAGCTCTGCGTCGGCGGCTGTCCATTGCAGCGAGGGCAGGCCGTCTTTTGTGAGCCATTTGTAGTCGATGTGCTCCAATAGCTTGAAGCTGTCGTCGGCCGGGGCGTGGCAGAGGTAGGCCACGAGCCTGAGGCTGAAGTCCGGGTAGTCGTAGTCTACGGTGGCGAGCAGCTCGGTCGGCGTTACGGCCCAGTCCATCTCTTCGCCTATTTCGCGCACGAGGGCTTCGCGGTCGTCCTCGCCCGGCTCTACTTTGCCGCCGGGAAATTCCCACCGCTCGGAGATGTACGGGTACTTTCCCCTGCAACGTCTCATGCAGAGGTAGCGGTCGCCGCGTTTTATTATGGCGGCCACGACGCGGGTCCTTGTCTTTTCTTCCATCTTGTCTTGTGCGTGTTTGCTATCTGAGTTTGTTGCGGTTGTAGTGCGGCGTTACCTTCTTTGCGAAGTAGGCGAGCGACACCACGCATAGCGCGGAGCCGATGAGGTAGACCATGTAGAACGTGAACACATGGGCTATTAGCCCGCTTGCCATTATGCCGATGCCTATGCCCACGTCCCATGCCGTGAGGTATGTGCTCGTGGCCGTGGCCCGTTGGTTGTTTGGGGCGAGGTTTACGTAGAGCGAGTTCATGGCCGGGAACATCACGCCGAAGCCGATGCCGAGCAGCACAGGCACGGTGAAGAACACCGCCGTGGCCGCCGCCAAGTTGGCTTCGGCCACGAAGCGGCACGCCCCGAGGCAGAAGAAGGCGAGCGTCACGGGGTAGTAGCCGTAGTGGATGCACTGCGTGATGTAGCCCTTGTCCACAAGTTTGCCGGCGAAGATGCGCGAGGCGCCCATTCCGGCAGCCATGAGCGTGAAGAAGAACCCTGAGGGAACGCTGATGTGTATCTCGCCCGCATACATGGCCACGAAGTTGGTCGTGGCCCCGTATGGTATGGAAAGCAGCAGCAGCGATATGCTCACCGGGATGCCCTTCAGCAGGATGAAGCGGTCGAGCGACACCTTGCGGCGTTGCGGCGCGGCCTCTTCCGGCACTTCAAGTCCGGCCCTTTGCGCTTCGATGCGCTTGCGGATGGTCTCCGGCGTGCGGGCTTTCACGGAGCAGGCGCAAACGAACCCGCAGGCGCTCACTATGAGTGCGGTGAGGAAGATGCCCGTGTAGCTGACGTGGCTGTGCATGAACAAGCCCGTCATCGGGCCGAGGGCCATGGCCGTGTTGTTGGTCAGGCCGTAGTAGCCGAGGCCTTCGCCGCGCCTGCTGCTTGGCATTATGTCCACGCAGAGCGTGTTGCCGCCCACGGTGACGCTGCCGAAGGCCACGCCGTGGAGGGCGCGCAGCACCACGAACCATGCCAGCGTGGCGGCGAGGATGTAGCCGAGGAACATACAGATGCAGGCGAAGTAGCACATCACATAGATGGGCTTGCGGGGGAACTTGTCCATGACGAAGCCCGAAAACGGCCTCACGCACAGCCCGCTCACGGTGTAGCTGCTTAGGATCAGGCCGAGCATGGCTTCCGGGCAGTGGTAGTTTTCCTCGAGGTAGAACGGCAGGATTGGCACGAGCAGCCAGAAGCCGAAAAACAGCAGGAAGTTGGCCGCGAGGATGCTCACGTAGCTCCGGGTGAAAAGTCTGTCTTGTTTCATGCTTGGTTTGTTGTGTCCGATGAAACAAAATGGGGGCGGCGGGCGCGAGGCTTTTGCCGCCTTGCGTTTCCCGCCGCTCCCGGTATATGTTTTGCTGGTGTCAGTTGGCCGCCTCGAACTCGCGGAGGAAGCGCACGTCGTTTTCCGAGAAGAGGCGCAGGTCGCTCACTTGGTACTTCAGGTTGGTGATGCGCTCGACGCCCATGCCGAAGGCGTAGCCGCTGTACACCTTGCTGTCGATGCCGCAAAGCTCCAGAACGTTGGGGTCAACCATGCCGCAGCCGAGTATCTCCACCCACCCGGTGTGCTTGCAGAAGCCGCAGCCCACGCCGCCGCAGATGTGGCACGAGATGTCCATCTCGGCGCTCGGCTCCGTGAAGGGGAAGTAGCTTGGGCGCAGCCTTATCTTCGTGTCGGCGCCGAACATCTCGCGTGCGAACGATAGCAGCACTTGCTTGAGGTCGGTGAATGACACGTTCTTGTCGATGTACAGGCCTTCCACCTGGTGGAAGAAGCAGTGCGCCCTGGCCGTTATGGCCTCGTTGCGGTAGACGCGGCCCGGGCATATTACGCGGATAGGCGGCTGCGTGGTCTCCATCACGCGGGCCTGCACCGAGCTGGTGTGGCTGCGCAGGATGATGTTCTTCGTCACGTCGGCGGGATTCTCCTCCACGAAGAACGTGTCCTGCATATCGCGTGCGGGGTGGTCGGCGGCGAAGTTCATCTTCGTGAACACGTGCAGGTCGTCTTCCACTTCCGGGCCGTCGGCCAGAATGAAGCCCATGCGCGAGAAGATGTCGATTATTTCGTTGGTGACGATGGTCAGCGGGTGGCGCGTGCCGAGGCCGATGGGGTAGGGGGTGCGCGTCAGGTCGATGTCGTCGGGCGTGCTGTCCTCCTGCGCAAACTGCTCCTTAAGGGCGTTTATGCGCTCGGTAGCCTTCTGCTTAAGCTCGTTGAGCTTCATGCCCACGGCCTTCTTCTGCTCGGCAGGCACGTTGCGGAAGTCGGCCATGAGGGCGTTTATCTCGCCCTTCTTGCTGAGGTATTTCAGCCGCAGGGCCTCAATCTCGTCGGCGTTGCTTGCGCTGATGTTGTTGACTTCGTCGAGAAGTTGTTCGATTCTTTCAAGTATCATAACTTAAATAATGTATGTTTGTCGCCTTTCCGCCCCTTGCCGGTGGGTCGCCTGCGGCGGCGTGGCCCTTGGCTCCGCGCATTGTGGCGGCCAAGCCACGGCCGGGCTTGCGGCAAGCGGGCCTCTGTCCTATTTTTTGCTGCAAAGGTAATATTTTTGCGGTAAAACTGTGCAAGATATAAAAATAAAGTTGTACTTTTGCCGAAATTTGAGAGACGGGCCAACCCCGGATGTTAGATGAAATGGTTTTTGATGGCGTTTTTCGCTTCCCTCTTGCTGATGTCGTCGTGCAAGGGGAACAAGGTTGCCGACAGCAATGCTGAAGTGGCGGCCGACTCGGACAGCGTGGTGGCCGATACCACGCCCGTGGACACGATGGAACAGCTCATCTCCGCCACGCCGATGCCGAAGGCGGCCGACGAGCTTTTCGACGACTTCTTCTTCAATTTTGCGGCAAACCGCAAGCTGCAGCTTAGCCGCATAAACTTTCCGCTGCCCGTAGACGTGGCCGGGAAGAAGGAATATGTCGGGCGCGGCGACTGGCGCATGGATCACTTCTTCATGCGGCAGGGCTACTACACCCTAATCTTCGACGACGAGCGGCAGATGGAACTCGTCAAGGACACGGCGGTGGCTCATGTGGTGGTAGAGAAAGTTTCGTTTGCGAAGAAGACCGTAAAGCAGTATCTCTTCGACCGGATTGGCGGCTTGTGGAAGATGACCGCCATTTCGTATAAGCCCCTCTACGAAAACAAGAATGCCTCGTTCCTTAGGTTCTACGAGCGTTTTGCCACCGACTCCGCCTTCCAGGTGGCCAGCCTCGCCAACCCTGTGGTGTATGTCGGGGCCGACCCCGACGACGACTTCGCTACGGCAGAGAGCGAGATAACGCCCGAGATGTGGCCCGACTTTGCCTCTGAAATGCCGTCGGAAATGATTTACAACATCATCTACGGGCAGACTTACACCGAGAGCGACCGCAAGGTGTTCGTGATAAGGGGCATATCCAACGGGCTTGAAGTTGACATGGTGTTTGAGCGCAGGGGTGGGCGCTGGCTGCTCACTAAGCTCACCGCTTAACCGCCGGGACTGCCTGCGGCTGTGCGCCATTGCCTCAAAACGATTTTTGGACAGCTACTTATGAAAGACATTAGAGATTACGACCTCACCGCCCACAACACGTTTGGCATAGCGGCTGCGTGCCGGCGTTTCGTCGAGTTCGGCTCCGTGGCCGAGCTTAGGGCCGCTCTGGCCGCGCTAACAGAGGCCGACCGCCCGCTCTTGGCGATTGGCGGCGGCAGCAACCTTCTGTTCACGGGCGACTTTGCCGGCACCGTGCTGCACTCCGCCATCAAGGGAGTGGAATGCACCGACTGCGCCGGCGGCGTGCTGCTGCGCGTGGGCAGTGGCGAGACATGGGACGACATCGTGGCCTTGTGTGTGGCCAACGGGTGGCACGGTGCCGAGAACCTGTCGCTCATTCCGGGCGAGGTGGGCGCGAGCGCGGTGCAGAACATTGGCGCGTATGGCGTTGAGGCGAAGGACATTATACACGAGGTGGAGGCCGTGGGCGTGGCCGACGGGAAGGCCGTCAAGTTCGGCGTTGGAGACTGCGGCTACGCCTACAGGCACAGCAAGTTCAAGGGCGAGTGGCGCGGGCGCTACATTATCACCCACGTCACCTACCGCCTCAGCAAGGAGTTCCGCCCTTGCCTCGACTACGGCAACATACGCGCCGAGCTGCAGGGGCGCGGCGTGGGCGAGCCTACAGCTGCGCAGTTGCGGCAGGTGGTAATCGACATACGCAACTCTAAGCTGCCCGACCCGAAGGTGGCGGGCAACGCCGGCAGCTTCTTCATGAATCCCGTGGTGGGGCGCGGCAAGTACGAAGAGCTTGCCGCGCAGTATCCGGGAATGCCTCACTACACCGTAGACGGCGGCCGCGAGAAGATTCCCGCAGGCTGGCTCATAGAGCAGTGCGGGTGGAAAGGACGCTCGCTCGGCCGCGCCGGGGTACACGCTAAGCAGGCCCTCGTGCTGGTCAACCTCGGCGGTGCCACCGGGCAAGACGTGCTGCGGCTGTGCGAGGCGATTGTGGCCGACGTGTACGGCAAGTTTGGCATAAGGATTTCGCCGGAGGTCAACATCCTATGAGGCTCACGTTCCTTGGCACCGGCGGCAGCTTCGGCACGCCTATGATAGGCTGCACCTGCCCCGCCTGCACGAGTGCCGACCCCAAAGACCGCCGCCTGCGCAGTTCGGTGCTGGTGGAAAGCGGCACCACGCGCATACTCGTGGACTGCGGACCCGACTTCAGGCAGCAGGCGCTGGCGCTGCCGTTCGGGCGCATCGATGCCGTGCTGCTCACCCACTCGCACTACGACCACGTGGGCGGGATTGACGACCTGCGCCCCTTCTGCAAGTTCGGCGGCGTGGATATGTATGCCAACCGCATCACGGCAGACTGCGTTAAGCACAACATACCGTATTGCTTCGACAAAGACAAGTACCCCGGGGTGCCTGACGTGCGCCTCATGGTGATAGAGCCGCATAGGCTGCTGCGCATTGGCGACATAGACGTGATGCCGGTGGAGGTGATGCACGGCAACCTTCCAATACTTGGCTACCGCTTTGGCCGGCTGGCATACATTACCGACATGAAGTCTATTGCCGACGCGGAGCTGCCATACCTCGGCGGGGTCGAGGTCTTGGTGGTCAACGCCCTGCGCTTTGAGCGCGAGCACCATTCACACCACCTGGTGGCCGACGCCATAGCCTTTTCGCGCAGGGTAGGCGCGAGGCGCACGCTGCTGGTGCACTCCTGCCACCACATCGGGCTGCACGCCGAGGCCAGCGGCAGGCTGCCGGAGGGCTTCGAGCTGGCTTACGATGGCCAGGCGGTGGAGTGGTAGGGGGCGGCATACCGTTAAAATTGGGCTGCTTTTACCGTCCGTTTGCTTAAATGAGGTTAAAATCTGGCAAGTGCCGTGCGCTTTTCATTGCGCATTGGGAAGTATTTTGTATATTTGTGGAGTGTTTTTCATAGTATTAGATTTAAGGTTAACAAAAGTTTTGGAGTACAGCGGTACTCCTTTTTTTGTGCCTTTCCGGCCTGTTTCGGGGGCCGCAAGGCTCCTTTCCGGCTTTTTTACCCCACTAAAACTTTTCGGGAAAAGCTTAAATGGGTTTTTCGTTCATTGCCCGGCGGCAATCTTCTTGATGTACTCCTTCAGCCCGTAGGGGTCCGATGGGCGCGGCGGCCTGCCTGGCACTATGCGCCCCTGGCGGTCGATGACCCTGTACGTTGGGTAGCCGCCGACGCCGAGCACCGCCTCGACGGCGGCCTGCTGCGCCTGCGGCAGGTTGTAGTGGCGGCAGTCGTTGCCGCCGAGGCCGAAGCGGGCTATGTTGGCGCGCCACGACTCGTCGCTGGAGCGCGAGCAGAGGTAGAGGTAGACCACGTCCATGCCTTCAAGCGCTTTCTTCATTTCAGGCACGTGCTTCATCTCCTCCTTGCACGGCACGCACCACGTTCCCCACACATCGACGTAGATTATCCGGCCGCGGTATGGGGCGGTTATGCAGTCGAGTATCTCCTTGCCGTCGGTCAGCGTGGCCAGCCTGGCCGTGTCGGCGGGCTGCGCCGCCTGTGCGGGCGCAGCGTTGGCGTAGTCGGCAAACTCCTTGTTGCAGGCGAAGATGTAGTCGCGCAGCGCGGGCGTGGCCACGTTTTGCTCAACCATGGCGGTGAGTTCTGGCGTGAAGCTCTCGCCCGTGTTCTCGAGGTCGGTGACGAAGAGCCACGCAAGGGCCATGTCCTCGGTGAGGCGGTCGAGGCCCATGCCGCTGATGATGCGCATCTGCCCCTTGGCATTTTCAGTGCGGAACCATTTGTTTATGGCCGGTTTGTAGTAGAGTGCGCCTGCGGCCTTGAGCACGTCCATGTGCTCCTTGTAGTACCGTTGCGCCGAGTCGGCCGGCATGGATGCCGTAACGCTGTCTATCGCCACAGCCTCTTCTATCAGCGCCAGCTCTGCGTCGGTGAGGCTGAGCTGCCCCTCGCGCCCAAGTTCGTGGGCAGCCTTGCGCAGCAGGTGCGGCGTGGAGCCTTGCCCGGCCAGCCTCGTGAGGCCTACATAGTCGGCAAAGATGCAGAGCATATCGTCGTCGGCCATGAACGGCACGGTGGGGTTGAAGTATCCGCCGCGCATGAGCGTGTCCGTGGGAAGGCCGAGAATATCCGTCTTCGGGCGGTTGTAGGCATTCTGCGTGAGGCCGTAGGCAAAGGCGTTGCGGGCCTTTGCGCGTTGCAGGGCAGCCCACTTTGCCGAGAGCGTGGGGTGCCGACGGGCTATGGAGTCGGTCTGGGCGAGGCTCTCGGAGAGCATTTTCCCGGCCTTGCCGATATAACCCTCGGGCGTAAGCCGCCGGTTTTCGTTGTAGGGAACGTGGACTTTCTTCGGGTCGGGTGCGCACAGCAGCTCGTTGGAGAGGCGGGCGTTGCTGCCCATGATGAAGTACCTGCCGCGGCGGTGGTCGATGTATGCCGTGACGGTGTCGCCTGGCTCGGGGTAGAGCGGTATGAACGTCCACCCGCGGCCACGGCGGTCGAGGAGTTGCATCGTCAGCTCCTTCGTGCACGGTGCGGGCAGCGTCACCTCGGCGCGGCCCGTGCTGTCGGGGATGATGTAGATACTCTCGGAATTGTTGAAAAACTTGTTGTAGCTCAGCTCCGCCCCGTCCATGCCGCTGCCCTTGGGCATGATGAACCTCACGGTGACGCTGTCGAGCCTCGGGGGAATACGGTCTGTGAACGGCGTGGGGTCGGCCTCGGGGTAATAAGGCACGGTGCTCCCCGTCAGCTCGGAGCACTTGTGGCTCCTGCCGCCTATCTCCACGCTGCCCTGGGCGAGGCTCACGCCGATGGTGTCGCCGCCGCAGCAGAGCGTCATGCTGTCGCCGTCGCGGGCTGCGTACTGCCAGAAACGGTTGTCGTAGACGGCATAATCGGGGAAGAAGCCTATGAGCCATTCGCCCGTGGCGTCGTCGCGCAGCAGCTTTTCGCCGCTTTGCTGTATTCCGGCCGCCGCCGTTTGCAGCAGCGCGATGGCGAGTGTGATTGTCGCTGTAAGTCTGTTCATGTGTGCTGAATTTTTGGGTTATACATCCGCAAAGTTAGCTAATAATAGCCTGTCGGCAGTGGATAGCCTCTAAATTAACTATGTGCTTAGTTTTTTTTAACGCAGGCCGGGGCGGTGCGTAATGCCAAGCCGGGTGGTATGGCTGGTGTTGCCGAGGCATCGTCCCGGCTTGGCCGAAACTGCATAAATATAGAGTGTGGGAGCGTTTGCGGCTTGGTTATGGGCTGGTTTGCGCCGCTTTTGTAATTGATTGATAGTCAGCGAGTTTGCAAAACGTGCCGTTTTGCGTTTCAAAACAGGTCGTTTTAGGATGCGAAATGTGCCGTTTTAGGCTCCAAAACGGCACGTTTTGGAAAGCGGAACGGCTCTGGCTGGCGCATGGTACTGCCGACGATGTTTTTTTATGCAGGTCCGGCTGCATAAAAAAACAACGCAGCGCACTATGCGGCGTGCGTTGCGAGGTTGGCTTTGGCTTGGCGTGGCGCATGCTTCGCGCCCTGCCGCTGCGGGGCAAGTGCGTCGGGCTAACGTTTCTTCCTGCCCTTGAACAGGCCGCCGTATTTGCCCATCAGCTTCCTCACGAGCATGAAAGTGTCGAAAGCCGTTATGCCGTTGCTTATCAGGTTGGCCACAAGTTCGCCCCTTGTGTTTGCCTTGCTTGGCGTGAATAGCCCGTTCCACAGCGTGCCTATCTGTTCGCCTTTCTTGTCGATGGCGTTCCGCAGTTCGCCCTTGCGTGCCTGTATGTCGGCAAGCGTGTGGTATGTCTGGTTGTTGTTGGCCATGTCTGGTTGTTTTTAGAGCGTCATTTGCTTAGCAGGATGCTTGCGATGAACTTCACGAGTGGCCTCATAATCAGCGGCTTGCGCAGCGCATACACGATGAGCAGCAGCAGGAGCAGCACTGCGGCCACTATGGCAAAGGCGCACGCCACGCCCGTGGCCGGCTCGAGCCAATACACCATCGCAAACGAGAGGTAGAACACAACGGCCAGCGCCAGCACAAGCATGATGGCGCCAACCGCCAGCACCGTGGCCAGGCGGACGAACTTCTCGACCACATCGAGCTTCAGGTATTCAGCCTGAAGCCCGATGTAGTCCTTAAGGGTTTCTATGAGCCGACCTAACGACTCGATGTTCTTGTCGCTTGATAGCATAAGGTTTGTTTGTCAGTTGTTGGCGCGTAAGCCCCCGCCCTTATACTTCCTCTGCAGCTTCCTGCATATTGTCGGCCAGCTCTTCCTTCTGCTTGCGGTTAAGGTTGATGTTGTACTTCTCGCAGAAATCGTCCACTGCGGTCTTGATCTTGCTGCGTGTGTCCTTGCCGTTCTCCGGGGCCAGCAGGAGACCCAATGCCGCACCGGCGATGGCTCCGCCGAGGAATGCGCTGATATAGCCTAAACTCTTCATAACTATTACATTTTAAATTAAACAATAAATAAACTCAATTTTGCGGCCGCCCGGCGGCGCGTCAGGCGCGGCTGGCACCATGGTGCGCCGCGGCGGTTGTCTAAATGCAAAGATAGGAAAGTTTTTTTGAACGCACGCTTTTTTATTATCATTTTTTGTTAAAACGCCGCCGTTTGCTTCATTTAACAAACTTTATGCGGTTTGCGGCTTCATGTTTGCCCGATATTTTGTAACTTCGCACAAATATTTACATTCAAAATCGGAAGTTTAATTTAATTGTTTGATTGAAATGAAGAAGTATATGGTGTTATGCGCGGGATTGTGCGCGGCAATGGCTTTCACCGGCTGCAAGTCGAGCGAGAGTGCATACAAGAAGGCATACGAGAAGGCCAAGGCCCAGGAGACAGCCCAGCAGACCCCGCCCGCAGCCACGCAGCCGCAGGCAAACGTGGTCGCGCCGCTCGTGGAGAAACCAGCCGACGCTAACGTGGTGGACAACGTGGACAACGTGCAGGTGCGCGAGGAGAAGGTGTCGCTCGTCAACGGCAGCGGACTCAAGGCTTTCAGCGTGGTGGTCGGCTCGTTCTCGCTCAAGACCAACGCCGACGGGCTGCAGCAGAAGCTGCGCGACGCCGGCTACGACGCGCAGGTGGTGAAGAACGACGCGCGCAATATGTACCGCGTGGTGGCCACGACGTTCGACAACAAGGCCGACGCCGCAGCCAGCCGCAACGAGTTCCGTGCGCAGTACCCCGACGCTTGGCTCCTTTACAATGCACAATAATATAATGAGAGGATAGAGGCGGTGGCACGTATCCTGTCCATCGACTACGGCAAGAAGCGCTCCGGCCTGGCCGTGACCGACCCTTTGCAGATCGTCCCGGGCGGGCTGGCCACCGTGGCCACCCACGAGCTGTTCGACTACCTGCGCGACTATGTGTCGCGCGAGGCGGTCGAGCTTGTCGTGATAGGTGAGCCGAGGCAGGCCAACGGCCAGCCCAGCGAGAACATGGGGCGCGTCAGCCAGTTCGTGGCGAGGTGGCGCAAGGCCATGCCCGCCATACCGATTGTGTACTACGACGAGCGTTTCACGTCGGTGCTCGCCCACCGGGCAATGATAGACGGCGGGCTGGGCAAGAAGGCGAGGCGCAACAAAGAGCTTGTAGACGAAATCAGCGCGACGATAATACTGCGCGACTACCTCATGTCGAGGCGGTAGCGCGATGCCGCCAGTCCTTTATTGCTGTTTAAAGAAATGATTCTACCTATATACATTTACGGGCAGCCTGTGCTGAGGAAGGTTGCCGAAGACATCCCGGCGGATATGCCGGGGCTTGCCGACTTGATTAAGGATATGTTCGAGACCCTCGCCGAGTCTGACGGGATTGGGCTTGCCGCGCCGCAGGTGGGCAAGGCAATTCGCGTCGTGGTGATAGACCTCGACGTCATCTCCGACGACCTCCCGGAGTACAAGGGCTTCCGCAAGGCTTACGTCAACCCGCACATCCTTGAGTACGACGAGTCAAAGACGGAGACCATGGAGGAAGGGTGCCTGAGCCTTCCCGGCATACACGAAAACGTGACGAGGCCGACTCGCATCCGCGTGTCCTACCTCGACGACGCGCTGCAGCCGCACGAGGAGTGGGTGGAGGGCTACCTCGCCCGTGTGATGCAGCACGAGTTCGACCACCTCGAGGGCAAAGTGTTTGTCGACAGAATATCCCCGCTGCGCAAGCAACTCGTGAAAAGCAAGCTCCGCGCCATCATGCAAGGGCGCTTCCGCTGCGGCTACAAGGCCAAGGGGGCGGCAAGGCGGTAGCCTATCTTAGCTGTCCGGACTATGTGTCGAAAGGTTGTTTTCATCATAACGCTGCTCCTTGCCCCGCTGGCGGGCAAGGCGCAGTTCAACACAGACAGGCTCCTCACGATAGGGCGCAGCGCGCTCTATTACGAGGACTATGTGCTTTCGATACAATATTTCAACCAGGCCATCTCCGCAAAGCCTTACCTTTACGAGCCATGGTTCTTCAGGGCTGTGGCCAAGTTCTACCTCGACGACTACGTCGGGGCGGAGAACGACTGCACCGAAGCCCTTGAGCGCAACCCATACGTGGTGAACACATACGAGCTGCGCGGCATGACCCGCATACGCCAAGGCAAGTTCGCCGAGGCTGCCGACGACTACACGAAGGCCCTTAAGTATGCTCCCGACAACCGCTCGCTGTGGCACAACCGTGCGCTTTGCCGCATACACGACAAGGACTACGACCGCGCCTTGGCCGAGCTTGACACCATGCAGGCCCACTGGAGCAAGTATGCGCCGGCCTATTCGATGAGCGCCGAGGTCTACATCCTGCAAAAAGACACCGCAAAGGCCATCGCCGCCCTCGACAAGAGCCTTGAAGTGGACCCATACGACGGAGCGGCGTGGGCGATGCGGGCGGCCATCTGCCTATCGAGAAGCGAGTGGGAGGAGGCCGAGGGCTACCTCGACAAGGCCATACACCTGCTGCCGCAAGAGGCCAACTACTACATAAACAGGGCCTTGGCCAGGGTGAACCGCAACAACCTGCGCGGGGCAATGGCCGACTACGACACCGCGCTCGACATCGACCCGAACAACTTTCTCGGCCACTACAACCGCGGGTTGCTGCGCTCGCAGGTGGGCGACGACAACCGGGCAATCACCGATTTCGACTTCGTGCTGAAGCTTGAGCCAGACAATCTCATGGCTCTCTTCAACCGTGCGCTGCTGCTCGACCGCACGGGCGACCTGCGCGGGGCCATCCGCGACTACTCGAAGGTGATCGAGCGATACCCGAACTTCTGGACCGGGCTGCACTACCGCGCCGCCTGCTACCGCCGGCTCGGCATGGAGAAGCAGGCCGAGGCCGACGAGTTCCGCATCTACAAGGCGCAGCTCTACAAGAGCCTGTATGGCGTGCAGCCGCGCCTCAACAAGGACCAGCTACGCAAGCGCAGCGACGAGGACATGGAGAAGTACAACCAGCTCGTGGTGGCCGACGAGCAGGAGGTGGAGCACAAGTACGAGAACGAGTACCGGGGGAGGGTGCAAAACCGCAAGGTCGAGGAGGCTTTCTTGCCGATGTATGCCCTCTCGTTGGACAGGTACCACAGCGAGGTGAAGCTGTATGTGGCCTACGACAGGCACGTGGACGACTTCAACCGCACCTCGGGGTCTGCGAGGAAACTTTACGTCAACTGCTCGAAGGCCACCCTCGACGAGGCGGCCACGGGCCAGCTGTTCGGCTACATCGACTCCCTGTCTGTGGCCTTGGGCGGCAGTGGCGGCGGCAGCGCGGCCTCGCCGCTGCTTGTTATGCGTGCCGTGGCCTACACGGCCACGCAGAACTTTGACGCGGCGATAGGCGACCTCACCGCCTACCTGCAGTCAGACTCCACCTCGGTGGTGGCCTATTGGCAGAGGGCGGTGTGCCGGTTCAAGGCCAGCGAGGTAAGCGCATCGATGGGGGCGGGCGGCGGCTTGAAGTACGCCGCCGTGGTTTCCGACATCGACAAGGCCATCGCCGGCGACAGCCTGTGCGCATACTTGCATTACAACCGCGGCAATGTCTACGCCGCCCAGAAAGACTATGAGCGTGCAATCGAGGACTACGACAAGGCAGTGGCGGCCGACCCGAACCTCGCCGAGGCATACTACAACCGCGGGCTGGCCAAAATCTTCAGCGGCAAGGCCGCCGAGGGCATTGCCGACCTTAGCAAGGCCGGGGAGCTTGGGCTGTATAACGCATACAGCATAATAAAGAAGCACAGGGCGAAGGCGGGCGGCTGACGCTGCGGCTTGCGCCTGCCCACGGTGCGGCCCTGCCCGCATGGCGTGCCTCCGGGCGGCATTTGCCCCAATGGCGTGCTCCGCGTGCGCTTGCGACGTGTGGCAAGCGAGGCGCGGGGCGAGGCCGGGCAGCCCTACATTGCGGCGTGATTTAGGGTGAAAAATTTGCTCGTTCACTGAATTTTACCTAATTTTGCACGACAGTAAACGAAACATCAAAATATCAGATATGTATAGGACAAAGACATGTGGCGAGCTGCGTGCGTCAGACACAGGCAGCGCGGTAAAGCTTGCCGGGTGGGTACAGCGCATCAGGAAGATGGGCGGCATGACGTTTGTCGACCTGCGCGACCGTTACGGCATAACCCAACTGGTTTTCAACGAGGCAGCCGACAAGGAGCTGTGCGACCGTGCCAACAAGCTCGGGCGCGAGTATTGCGTGCAGGTGGAAGGCACCGTGCGCGAGCGCGAGAGCAAGAACGCCAACCTGCCCACGGGCGACATAGAGGTGGTGGCCACCGTGCTCAACGTGCTTAGCGAGAGCATCACGCCGCCGTTCACCATCGAGGACAACACCGACGGCGGCGACGACATACGCATGAAGTACCGCTACCTCGACCTGCGCCGGGGCGCGGTGCGCCGCAACCTGGAGCTGCGCCACCGCATGACGATACTGATACGCAACTTCCTCGACTCCAAGGATTTCATCGAAGTGGAGACCCCCATCCTCATAGGTTCCACGCCCGAGGGCGCACGCGACTTCGTTGTGCCTTCGCGCATGAATCCCGGGCAGTTCTACGCCCTGCCGCAAAGCCCGCAGACGCTTAAGCAGCTGCTGATGGTGAGCGGCTTCGACCGCTACTTCCAGATTGCGAAATGCTTCCGCGACGAGGACTTGCGGGCCGACCGCCAGCCGGAGTTCACGCAGATAGACTGCGAGATGAGCTTCGTTGACCAGGACGACGTGATAGACCTCTTCGAGGAGATGGCCCGCCACTTGTTCCGCGAGATTCGCGGCGTGGAGCTGCCCAAGCTCCGCCAGATGACGTGGCACGAGGCCATGCGCCGCTTCGGCAGCGACAAGCCCGACCTGCGCTTCGGCATGGAGTTCGTCGAACTGATGGACGTGCTGAAGCTCGGCAAGTTCGCCGTGTTCGACAATGCGGCCTACGTTGGCGGCATCTGCGTGCCGGGTTGCGCCTCGTACACGCGCAAGCAGCTCGACCAGCTCACCGACTTCGTTAAGAGGCCGCAGATAGGGGCCAAGGGGCTTGTGTACGTCAAGTACAACGAGGACGGCACCGTAAAGTCGAGCATAGACAAATTCTACGCCCCCGAAGACCTGCAGCGGCTGAAGGAGGCCATGGGAGCCAACGACGGCGACCTCGTGCTCATACTTAGCGGCGACAATGCCAACAAGACCCGCGTGCAGCTTTGCTCGCTGCGCCTCGAGATGGGCGACCGCCTCGGACTGCGCGACAAGAACAAGTTCGAGTGCCTTTGGATTATAGACTTCCCGCTGTTTGAGTGGAGCGACGAGGAGCAGCGGCTCATGTCTACCCACCACCCGTTCACGATGCCCAACCCAGACGACATCCCGCTGCTCGACGAACACCCGGAGCGCGTCCGCGCCAAGGCATACGACTTTGTGTGCAACGGCATCGAGGTGGGCGGCGGAAGCCTCCGTATACACGACGGCAAGCTGCAGGAGAAGATGTTCAACATACTCGGCTTCACCCCGGAGCGCGCCATGGCGCAGTTCGGCTTCCTCATCAACGCCTTCAAGTATGGTGCGCCGCCGCACGCAGGACTGGCCTTCGGCCTCGACAGGTTCGTGAGCATAATGGCCGGGCTTGACTCCATCCGCGACTGCATCGCCTTCCCGAAGAACAACAGCGGGCGTGACGTGATGCTCGACGCGCCGGGCTTCCTCGAGCAAAAGCAGCTCGACGAACTGCACCTGAAGGTTGATTTAAATCAAGAATAATGCCGGGCATTGCCGTGGCGGAGCCTTTGCGCCAACATTGCCGTGGCAAAAATTTTGCCGTTAGGGAAAAATATTTTACTTTTGCAGGCAGTGTTAAGGATGAATTTTAAATTTGAATTGTGATTAATATTTAGAATTATTATGGCAGAAAAGAAGACAACAAGAAAGACAGCCGCAGAGCCAAAGAAGACAACGACGCGCAAGACGGTTGCAGCTAAGAAGGTGGTGGCAACGCCGCTCACCTCGGAGAACGCAGGCTATAGGGCTGGTGACGTTTACAATGCTCTCCACGATGGGGCGCAGGCAATGACTGCCGAGGAGATAGCAAAGGCTGCCGGCATCACCGTAGAGGAGGTTCTGCTTGGCATCGGTTGGCTCCTTAAGGAAGGCAAGCTGGCCTCTGTGGAGGACAACAAGATTACGCTTGCCTGATTTAGGGGCGGAAATATTATGGGAGGGTCGGTAAGCATAGCTGGTTGCCGGCCCTTTCTTGGTTGTGCGCGGCAGGCATTTCGGCCCTGCGCGTGTGGCGTTTGGTAACAGGGGCAGGGCCATGGCGGAATACGAAAGGCAGATAGTGGAAATCCTCTCGCGTGTGGGCGACAAGGGGATAAGCGTGCAGATGCTGTCGAAGCACCTGTACAACATGAACTGCGGCCTGTTTGACGCACCCGACTTGTGCGGCATACGCAGTTACGTGCAGCGGTTTCTGCTGCGCAACGCCAAGTCGCCCAACCCACTGGTGGAGCGCACGGACAGGCGCGGCTACTACCGCTTGTGTACCTCGAGCTATGCCTTGGCGAGGCAGCTTATGCTCGAATTTAACGAGGAGGAGGCTGAAGGCGAGCCTCGGCCCTGCGTCAGGCAGGCCGTGGCCGACGGGCTGTCGCCAAGCCTTTTTGACTTTGCCGACTGACGGGGCAAGGCTGCCGGGAGTCTTGCAAGTTCTTTTGTGGCGTGAAGCCCGGGCGCGTTCGTTTTGCTTTTTTTGCGTTTTGGCGCCTTGCGTTTAACACGTCCGATGGCGGTGGAATAGAAAATGGCGGGGCGTTTTTGGCTGGTGGAATCGCCGTCCGGGCAGTCTCGGTTTCCAAAACGTGCCGTTTCGTGTTGCGAAACGTGCCGTTTCGGACTGCGGAATGGGTCGTTTCGCAAGCCAAAACGACCCTTGGCGCAAGCCTATTTTTATCAAAAAACAATGTTTTCGGCCTGTTTCCGGCCAAAAATCAAAGCCGTTTTATTGCACAGTTTTGCTTATACGGCATATAAGTTCCTTTAGGCCAAAGGGTTACTGATGCACGCCCATTTTTGCGATATTTGCGGCCTGGCGTGCATTTGCCTGCAAATACGCGAAAAATGGAGCCTGTAAATGCCGCGTTTTTAACATTCCGGCGCAGCCTAAGTGTTAATAAACGTATTTAAAACGGAACGATGGCATTGCGCCGCCGTTGCCCGGCTCCTGCGCAGTGCCATCGCTCTCCCTTATTGCTTGTGGCCGGCCTTGTGGCGGCCTTGGGCGCGGTTAGCCCTTGATGCTGTCCTTGTACCACTCGAAGAGCAGCCTTACGCCCTCGTCTATCTCCACCTTGTGTGTCCAGCCGAGCGAGTGCAGCTTGCTCACGTCTATCAGCTTGCGTGGCGTTCCGTCGGGCTTCGAGGCGTCGAACTCTATCGTTCCCTCGAATCCCGTGGCCTTGGCCACGAGTTCCGACAGCTCCCTTATGGTCAGCTCCTTGCCCGTGCCAACGTTGATGTGGCAGTTGCGTATCTCGCCGAGCGAGGGTATCGCCCCGCCCCTGCCAGCGCTGTTGTTGCGGTCCACGGCGCCGTCGGCTGTCGCCCCGTAGAACACCGACGAGTATTTCTCGATGCCGATGATGTCTTTGAAGTCTACGTTGAGCAGCACGTGTACGCTGGCGTCGGCCATGTCCTCGCTCCATAGGAACTCGCGCAGCGGCTTGCCCGTTCCCCATAGCGTCACCTTGTTGTCGCCGATGCCGTATTTAGCGAGCACGCCGAGAATCTCCTCGCGGGAGCTCTTGCCGGTTATCCCCTCCACGGGTCTCACGTCCATGTCGCGCCCTATGGCCTGCCAGTCGCCCTCGTGTATCAGCTTTGCGAGGTATACCTTGCGCATCATGGCCGGCATCACGTGGCTGTTCTCTAAGTGGAAGTTGTCGTTGGGGCCGTAGAGGTTGGTGGGCATCACGGCAATGTAGTTGGTGCCGTACTGCAGGTTGTAGCTCTCGCACATCTTCAGCCCGGCAATCTTGGCTATGGCATACTCCTCGTTGGTGTATTCCAGGGGCGAGGTGAGCAGCGCGTCCTCGTGCATTGGCTGCGGCGCGTTCTTCGGGTAGATGCACGTCGAGCCGAGGAAGAGCAGCTTCTGCACGCCGTGTGCGTATGCTTCGCTTATCACGTTGCACTGTATCTTCATGTTCTGCATGATGAAGTCGGCGCGGTAGAGCGAGTTCGCCATTATGCCGCCTACGAAGGCTGCGGCTAGCACCACGGCCTCGGGGCGCTCCTCGTCGAAGAATTTCCTTACGGCCAGCTGGTCCGTGAGGTCGAGTTCGCTGTGGGTGCGGCCCACGAGGTTGTGGTAGCCGCGCCCTTCAAGGTTCTTCCAGATGGCCGAC
Source organism: uncultured Prevotella sp. (assembly GCA_944321645.1). Lineage (GTDB taxonomy): Bacteria > Bacteroidota > Bacteroidia > Bacteroidales > Bacteroidaceae > Prevotella. The sequence goes on along the minus strand of CALUMB010000007.1, from coordinate 37,777 downwards.
CCCACGAGTCCTCTGTGTCCGGCCACGTATATCTTGGCGTTCTTGTCGAGTGTCATTTCGTTTCCCTTTTGTGTGTTTTGCGCCTTGCCGGCCTGCGGCTCCGCCCGCGGCCTGGTGCGCCGGGGCTTCGCCACGTGCCGGCAAGGGGCCGCGCCGCAATGCCCTGTGCGGGCTTGCGGCTTGGCTCCGGTTTCCTTATTCGGCCACTTGAGCCTTCAGGAAGAGTTTCTTTACGAACGTCATGTCGTGCTTCACCATTATTTTCACGAGCTGCTCGAAGCTTGTCTTGCGCGGGTTCCAGCCGAGCACGTTCTTTGCCTTGGTCGGGTCGCCGAGCAGTTGCTCCACTTCGGCGGGGCGGAAATACTTCGGGTCAACCTCCACGAGCACCTTGCCCGTGGCCTTGTCGAAGCCTTTCTCGTCGATGCCTTCGCCCTTCCACTCAAGCTCTATGCCCACTTCCTTGAAGGCGAGGGTGGCAAACTCGCGCACGGTGTGGTACTCGCCAGTGGCTATCACGAAGTCTTCGGGCTGCGGCTGCTGCAGTATCATCCACATACACTCAACGTAGTCCTTGGCGTATCCCCAGTCGCGCAGCGAGTTGAGGTTGCCCAGGTAGAGCTTGTCTTGGTAGCCTTGGGCTATGCGCGCGGCGGCCAGCGTGATCTTGCGCGTCACGAAGTTCTCGCCCCTGCGCTCGCTCTCGTGGTTGAACAGTATGCCGTTGCAGCAGTACATATTGTAAGACTCGCGGTAGTTCTTCATTATCCAGAATGCGTAGAGCTTTGCCACCGAGTAGGGCGAGCGCGGGTAGAACGGCGTGGTCTCGCGCTGCGGCACTTCCTGCACCTTGCCGAACAGCTCCGAAGTGGAGGCCTGGTAGATGCGGCAGGTCTTCTCCAGGCCGCAGATGCGCACGGCCTCGAGCAGGCGCAGCGTGCCCACGGCGTCAACGTCGGCCGTGTACTCCGGCACGTCGAACGACACCTTGACGTGGCTCTGGGCGGCGAGGTTGTATATTTCGGTTGGCTTTGTCTCGCCGATGATGCGTATGAGCGACGAAGAGTCGGTCATGTCGGCCCAGTGGAGGTTTACCAGGCGCGACTTCTTCATGTCGCGCACCCACTCGTCCAAATAGAGGTGCTCTATGCGCCCCGTGTTGAACGACGACGAGCGGCGGAGCAGTCCGTGTACCTCATAGCCCTTTTCGATGAGGAACTCGGCCAGGTAAGAACCGTCCTGGCCTGTGATACCAGTGATTAATGCAACGTTTTTTTCCATTATCAGATAATTGTTTGGTTTGTTTCCAGATTTATTTTTCGCTCCCGGAGAATTGCTTTATGCGCTGTTCCTCCGACAGCTTGCAGATGAGCAGCGTGCCGTTCTTCTCGGCCACGATGTATCCGTCGAGGCCCTGCACCACCACTTTCTTCTCCTGTGTGGTGTGTATCATGCAGTTGTGCGTCTCGAACAGGCTTATGTCGTTGCCTATGCAGCTGTTGCCGTAGAGGTCTTTCTTCGTGTGTTCCATGAGCGAGCCCCACGTGCCGAGGTCGCTCCAGCCGAAGTCGGCGGGGCAGACGAATATCTCTTCCGCCTTCTCCATGATGGCGTAGTCCACGGATATGTTCTCGCATTCCGGGTAGCATCGGTCTATGGCTTCCTGCTCCTTGTCGGTCCCGTAGACGGGCATTAGCGACTCGAACGTCTTTGCCATGGCCGGCTGGTAGATGCGGAATGCGTTCGTTATGGTGCTGGTGTTCCACAGGAATATGCCCGCGTTCCAGAAGTATTCGTTCTTCTGGACGTAGAGCTTGGCCGTTTCCAGGTCGGGCTTTTCCTTGAAGGAGTCAACCCTGAACACCTCCCTGTTCCTAAGCGAGCTTGACGAGAGGTCGGCCTGTATGTAGCCGTAGCCTGTCTCGGGGCGCGTGGGCTTTATTCCCAGCGTCACTATTGAGTCGGTCTCGGCGGTGAAGTCGAGGCACTTCCTTATCACCCTGGCAAATTCGGCGGTGTTGGTCACGATGTGGTCGCTGGGCGACACCACTATGTTTGCCTTCGGGTTCTTCGACTTTATCTTCCAGCTCACGTATGCTATGCACGGTGCCGTGTTGCGCCGGCACGGCTCGCAGAGGATGTTGCCGGCCGGGACGTCAGGCAGCTGCTCCCTCACGATGTCGGCGTATTTCTTGTTTGTCACTACCCAGACGTTCTCCGGGGGGCATATCCCGCCAAACCTCTCCTTGGTGAGCTGCAGGAGCGACTTGCCGACTCCGAGCACGTCGATGAACTGTTTGGGGTATTCGGTGGTGCTCATGGGCCAGAAGCGGCTTCCTACGCCGCCTGCCATGATTACTAAATGGTTGTTTTTTTCAGCCATGGTTCGTATGTTTTGATTGTTAGTCCATGCCGTTGGTGTGGCTCCCCTGCGGCGGGCAGGTGCCGCCTTGCCTGCGGTGCGGCCTGCGGTGTCGCCTGATCAAGGCCCTTGCGGCGAAGAAAGCCAGGGCCAAGGCCACCGCCGCCACGATGGCAACCTTTATCTCGTTGGCATATTCGAGTATCTTCCCGTTGAGCTGTTCGGCAGGCACTACGGAGTGCAGGTGCCACCCTATGGCGGCGAGTATGCCGTGCCAGCACCCTGCCCCGATGGTGGTGTAGAGCAGGAATTTGGGGTATTTCATCTTCGAGAGGCCCGCGGGGATTGATATCAGGTGGCGGATGCCCGGTATGAGCCGCCCGGTGATGGTGGCCGTTGCGCCGTGGTTGTAGAAGAACTTCTCGCTCTTTTCCACCTTTTCGCGGCTCAGCAGGCACATCCTGCCCATGCGGCTGTCGGCGAAGCGGTAGATTAGGGGCCGCCCGAGGTAGTAGCCGGCCGCGTAGTTTACCGAGGCGCCGATGTCGGCCCCTACCGTGGCGAACGCCCAGATGAGCGCTACGTCGAGGTGGCCTCCGGCTGCGTGGTAGGCCGCCGGGGCGACAACCAGTTCCGATGGCACGGGTATCACCGTGCTCTCGAGCAGCATCAGCAGGAAGATTGTGCCGTAGCCGAGGTTGTCCAGTAGCGAGGATAGGGCGTTCACTTTATTGTTTCTTGAGTTTGTCGATGATGCTTTTCAGGAACGTCTCCGCGCTTACGCTCTCGGGTATGATGCTCGAGAGCACGGCCTTAGTCTCTTGCGGGTTGTTCTTCACTGCCTTTCTGAGGTAGTTGAGGAACTCGCCGCCCTTCTTCATCTGCCAGCAGCACAGGGCCATGTATGGGTATGCCTCGTTGAAGTTGCCGTTCACGAAGTTGGTGTAGAGCTTGTACAGTATGTAGGCTTTGCGCGGCTGCCCGTTGTCGATGAGCGACATGATGATGCGCAGCATCACCTTCGGGTCGAAGTTTGACTTCACGGTGGCCTTGACGAACATTGCCAGTGCCTGCCTCTCGTGGTTGCTTCCCATGAGGATGTGGCCCCTGACGATGTATGCTTCTGGCGTGTCGTTCTCCTCCTCGCTGCCCACGGCCTTTTCCATATACTCCATGGCGTCTTTGTTCCTGCCCATGGCGTTGTAGACAAAGGCCATGGCCTCGTAGGCGTCGGCCTCCTGGCCGTCGTCGTTCTTCTTGGAGAGCGCGGCGGCGTTGGCCATGTGGCGGAGCGCATCGTCGTACCTGTTGAGCTGCATCAGGCACTTGCCGAGGTTCAGCTCGCCTGCCGAGTCGTCGGGGTTTGCCTTTATGTAGCGTTCGTAGAAGTCTATTGCCGCCTCGTAGTTGCCCAGCTGCATGAGCGAGTGTGCCTTGAGCAGCAGCCCGTTGGCGTCGCCGGGCGACAGGGCGAGGGCGAACTCGCTGCTCGCCATGGCGTCGCCGAAGTGGCCGAGCATGTATTGCGCGTTGCCGAGGGCAAGCCAATATTTTGTGGAGCGCGGGTTGCCGTCGAGCAGCGACTCGAAGACGCTGGCGCACTTTTCGTATTCGCCTATGCCGAAGTAGCCCCGTCCCTTCACGTCGAGGGCCTCGCTGTCGGTCTCGCTGCACGTCTCGGCCCATTCCACGGCCTTGTCGTATACGCCGTAGTCGAGGTATAGGCAGGCCGTGTCGTACCTGAAGTCGTTCTTCTCGTCGTCGGCGGTGGCGTCGAGCAGGCGCTTTAGGTATTCGTCGGCTTCGTCAATCTTGTCGTTAGCCACCATTATTTCGCCTTGCAGGAACTTGAAGTCGGGGTCGTCCTTGTCGTCTATCGAAGCCGACAGTGCCTCGGCTTCCTCCACGTCGCCAGCGGCCAGTGCCTCCCGCGCCTTGTAGACCAAGGGCAGCGTGGCCCCCGGCGACAGTTCGAGCGCGGCGTCTACGGCTCCCATGGCCTTGCCGTGGTGGCCGTTCATGTTGTAGTAGTCGGCAATGTCTATCAGGTCGTCGCTGTCGAGGAACAGCGGCGCACCCGACGAGACAGACTCTTCGTAGGCCGTGAGTATGTCCTTGAACTCCTCGCTGTCGAAATAATCGTCGTCTTGCATCATTTGTTTATCTTGGCCCATGTGTCCTTAAGCCCTACGGTGCGGTTGAACACGAGCTTTTCGCTTGTGCCGTCGGGGTCGGGCATGAAGTATCCGATGCGCTGGAACTGCAGGAAGTCGCCCGGCCGCTTGGCCTTGGCGTACTCTTCCACGTAGCAGTTCTCCAGCACGGTGAGTGAGTTGGGGTTCAGCATCTCGTGGAAGTCGCGCTCGTCGGCTGCGGTGTTCTCCACGCTGAACAGCCTGTCGTAGAGCCTCACCTCCGCCTTCAGGCAGTGGGCTGCGCTCACCCAGTGGAGCGTTCCCTTCACCTTGCGGTTGGCTCCGTCCATGCCGGTCTTGGTGTCGGGGTCGTATTCGGCGTACACTTCCGTCACGTTGCCGTCGGCATCCTTCTTGCACCCCGTACATTTTATTATATATGCGTTTTTGAGCCTTACCTCCTTGCCCGGCGTCATGCGGAAGAACTTCTTCGGTGCGTCCTCCATGAAGTCGTCGCGCTCTATCCACAGCTCGCGGCTGAAGGCTATCTGGTGTGTGCCGTCTGCCTCGTTTTCGGGGTTGTTCACGGCTTCCATCATTTCGGTCTGGCCTTCGGGGTAGTTGGTTATGATGAGCTTCACGGGGTCGAGCACTGCCGACACGCGGCACGCCCGCTTGTTGAGGTCGTTGCGCACGGCGGCTTCGAGCAGCGCGTAGTCGTTCAGCGCGTCGAACTTAGTGTAGCCTATGGAGTCGATGAAGTCGCGTATGCTCTGCGCCGAGTAGCCCCTGCGCCTCATGCCGCACACGGTGGGCATCCGCGGGTCGTCCCACCCGCTCACGAGGTGCTCGTCGACGAGCGTGTGCAGCTTGCGCTTGCTCATCACGGTGTACGTCAGGTTGAGCCTGTTGAACTCTATCTGGCGCGGCCTGTAGTCGGCTTCGCGGCCGCACTCTTTCTCGTATTCCTCCAGCAGGTCTACGAACTTGTCGTAGAGCGGGCGGTGGGGAACGAACTCAAGCGTGCAGATGGAGTGGGTGACCCCCTCGAAGTAGTCGCTCTGCCCGTGGGCGAAGTCGTACATCGGGTATGCGTGCCACTTCGTGCCGGTGCGGTGGTGCGGCGTGTGTATGATGCGGTAGATCACCGGGTCGCGGAAGTGCATGTTAGGGTTGGCCATGTCGAGCTTGGCGCGCAGCACCATAGAGCCTTCGGCTGCCTCCGCCGTGTTCATCTTGGCGAACAGGCGCAGGTTCTCCTCCACCGGCCTGTCGCGGTAGGGGCTGGGCGTGCCGGGCGTGGTGGGCGTGCCTTTCTGCGCGGCTATTTGCTCCGATGTCTGCTCGTCGATGTAGGCCATGCCTTTCTTTATGAGCCACACCGCGAAGTCCCACAGCTGCTGGAAGTAGTCGGAGGCGTAGTAGACGTTGCCCCACTTGAAGCCCAGCCACTTTATGTCGTTGAGTATAGAGTCTACGTACTCGGTGTCTTCCTTTGATGGGTTGGTGTCGTCGAAGCGCAGGTTGCACACCCCGCCGTGGCGCTCGGCGATGCCGAAGTCCATGCAGATGGCCTTGGCGTGGCCGATGTGTATGTAGCCGTTAGGCTCCGGGGGGAACCGCGTCTGGATTCTCCCGCCGTTTTTCCCTTCGGCGAGGTCGGCCTCGACCATTTGTTCGACGAAACTTATGCTTTTCTTTTCTCCGTTGTCTGTAACGCACTTGTCTGCCATCATGATTTTATGCTTTTTCCTTTGTGTCAATACCTAAAACTTGTTTGCAAAGGTAGTAAATTAATTCAGATTATGCGTCCGGGCGCGTGTTTTTTTGTGGTTGCAGTCCAATTAATTGAGAATGGCGCGGCTTTTCGGGGCTTGCGGCGGCGTGGCGGCAGGGCGGCGGAGTGTTAAAAATGTGCCCGGCAGAGCCTCCATAATCCGCACATCCTGCGCTGGGGCGGACTTTGGCGCAAATAACGCCAAAATGGGTGTGCAGCGGTAAGTGGCTGGCTTAAAGGAACATATATGCCGCGTAAGCCAAACTGTGCAATGAAACGCCATCGTTTTCTGGCCGGAAACAGGCCGGAAACATGTCTTTTTTGATGGGAATCGGCGTTCAAAACGTGCCGTTTTGGCTCCTGAAACGGGCCGTTTCGCGTTCCAAAACGGCCTGTTTTGCAAACCGATACGGCCTGTTTCGTAATTTGAAGCCGCCCGGAGCGGGCTTTTGGGCGGCGGAAATTGTGTTGTAAAATTTATTCCGGCACTTCCGGCCGTGTTAAATCCGGCGTGCCTGGATGCTAAAAAAACATAAACGGGCCGCCGCCCGGCTTTTGCCGCCCGTGGCGGCGGCATTGCCGCAAAAAGGCGAAACAATTCGCCGTTAAAGTTTGCCATGTCAGGAAAAAGTTGTAATTTTGCCGCCTAATCTATTAGTTTTTAATTAAGTAGAAGACAATGAAAGCATTCGTTTTCCCCGGTCAAGGGGCGCAGTTTGTCGGAATGGGCAAAGACTTGTATGACAACAATCCGTTGGCAAAAGAACTTTTCGAGAAGGCAAACGAGATTCTCGGCTATCGCATTACCGACATCATGTTTTCCGGTACGGATGAAGAGCTTAAGCAGACCAAGGTGACACAGCCCGCCGTGTTCCTCCACAGCGTCATATCGGCACTGTGCATGGGCGACGGCTTCTGCCCGTCGATGGTGGCAGGCCACTCGCTCGGCGAGTTCTCGGCGCTGGTGGCGTCGGGCGCGCTTAGCTTTGAAGACGGCCTGAAGCTCGTCTACGCCCGCGCCATGGCCATGCAGAAGGCTTGCGACAAGGAACCTTCGACTATGGCCGCCATCGTGGGTCTGCCCGACGAGAAGGTGGAAGAGGTGTGCTCAAGCGTAAATAGGGAAGGCCACGTGGTGGTGCCCGCCAACTACAACTGCCCCGGCCAGCTCGTAATCTCCGGCGACATCGAGGCCGTGGGCGAAGCCTGCGAGCTGCTTAAGGCCGCCGGGGCAAAGAGGGCCTTGGTGCTGAAGGTGGGCGGCGCGTTCCACTCCCCGCTCATGCAGCCTGCCAAGGACGAGCTGCAGGCCGCCATCGAGCAGACGTCGTTCGCAGCCCCCAAGTGCCCGGTCTACCAGAACGTGGACGGGAAGCCGCACACCGACCCCGCCGAGATAAAGGCCAACCTCATAGCCCAGCTCACCAGCAGCGTGCGCTGGACGGCCTGCGTGCAGAACATGATAGCCGACGGCGCCGACGACTTCACCGAGTGCGGCCCCGGCAAGGCACTGCAAGGCATGATAGCCCGCATAGACAAGACCGTGGCCGCCCACGGCATTGCATGACAAATTTCCGTTATTTTACCGTCCGTGCCTGCGTGGGTCGCAGCGCGGACGGTTTTTTCTGACTATCACATGAAGACAATAATCTACCAGGTGTTCACGCGCCTCCACGGCAACCGCCGCACAACCCGCAAGGGGAACGGCACCCTGGCCGAAAACGGCTGCGGGAAGATGGGCGACATCGACGCCGCCGAGCTTGCCAGGCTGCGCCGCATGGGCGTGTCGCACGTGTGGTACACGGGCATCGTGCGCCACGCCACGCAGACCGACTACAGCCGCTGCGGCATACCGCGCAACCACCCCGCAATAGTGAAAGGCCGGGCGGGGTCGCCCTACGCCATCACCGACTACTACGACGTAGACCCCGACCTGGCCGCCGACGTTGACAACCGCATGGGCGAGTTTGCCGCGCTGGTGGACAGGACGCACGCCGCCGGCATGAAGGTGATAATAGATTTCGTGCCAAACCATGTGGCGCGGCAGTACCGGTCGGTGTGCAAGCCAGCAGGGGTGGCCGACCTCGGCGAGGGCGACGACACCGGGAAGGGCTTCGACCCGCAGAACAATTTCTACTATTGCCCGGGGTGCAGCTTCGAGCCGGGCTTCGACCTCGACGCCCACGACGGCGCAGGGCCATACCGCGAGTGCCCGGCCAAGGCCACCGGCAACGACCACTTCGACCCGCACCCGGGCCGCAACGACTGGTATGAGACGGTGAAGCTCAACTACGGCGTGGACTACTACGCCGGCCGCGTGGGGCATTTCAACCCGACGCCAGGCACGTGGCGCAAGATGCTCGACATACTACTCTTCTGGGCCGGCAAGGGCATCGACGGCTTCCGCTGCGACATGGCCGAGATGGTGCCGGCCGAGTTCTGGGCCTGGGCAATTGGCAAGGTGAAGGAAGCACATCCGGCCATGCTGTTCATCGGCGAGGTCTACAACCCCGGCGACTACCGCCGCTACATAGCCTCCGGCTTCGACTACCTGTACGACAAGGTGGGGATGTACGACACCATGCGGGCCGTTACCTGCGGCCATGCGCCCGCGTCGGCCATCACGGCGGCCTGGCAGGCCGTAGACGACATACGCGGCAATATGCTGTACTTCCTCGAAAACCACGACGAGCAACGCCTCGCGAGCGATTTCTTCGCAGGCGACGCACGCCGCGGCGTGCCGGCCTTGGTGGCGAGCGCGCTCATGCAGCAAAACCCCTTCATGCTCTACGCAGGCCAGGAGTACGGCGAGCGCGGCATGGACAAGGAGGGCTTCAGCGGGCGCGACGGCCGCACCACCATCTTCGACTACTGGAGCATCGACACGCTTTGCCGCGCAGCCGAAGGCAGGCTGACGGGCGCAGAGCGCGAACTGTATGCCACCTACGTGAAAGTGCTGGGCATAGCGGCCACGGACAAGGCCGTGGGCGAAGGCGCGTTCTTCGACCTCGAATATGCCAACCCGCACTCGCCGGCATTCAACCCCGACAGGCATTACGCCTTCTTGCGGCGGTGCGAGGGCGAGCTTCTGCTCGTGGCCGTCAATTTCGACAGCCGGAGTGCCGGCGTGGAAGTGAACATCCCCGCCCACGCCTTCGACTTCCTCGGCATTGCCGAGGGCAAGGCCGAAGCCACCGACCTGCTCACGGGCGACACCGCCCGGTGGAACCTGGCCGGCGACTCGCCCGTAGCCATGAGCCTGCCAGCCTGGGGGGCGCGCGTCTGGAGGGTGGCGCAAGCCTAAGCTGCGGCGGCAACGGGGCTTCCTCTGCCGCCAAATCCATGCACTTCGGCCATGGCAACAAACGCTTGGCGCATAAACATTTACCCCGCTGCGGGCGGCCATCCCGCTGCGGGGCTTGCCGTTTATACCCACGTCGCCACTTGCCTAAAAAAGCTAAAATGTTTTGCCATGTAAATAAAATGTAGTAATTTTGACTGCTAAAATGCGACGCGGCGTGCCGGGAATGGCCATTTGGGCTGTCGTGCTGCGGCTTGCGGCAGTGGCGGAAGCATGGAAACAAAAATTGTTGGATAATAAGAAACAGGTAAAAACATTAAATCAGTCCGATGGATCAGACAATAGATCAAGACAGAATACTGAAAATCAATATCGAGGAAGAAATGAAGTCCTCGTATATCGACTACTCGATGTCGGTCATCGTGGCCAGGGCCTTGCCCGACGTCCGCGATGGCTTCAAGCCCGTCCACAGGCGCATCCTCTACGGAATGCTCGGCATCGGCAACACGAGCGACAAGCCATACAAGAAGTGCGCGCGCGTTGTCGGCGAGGTGCTCGGTAAGTATCACCCCCACGGCGACAGCTCCGTATACGGCGCACTGGCCAGGATGGCGCAGGAATGGAATATGCGCTACACGCTCGTCGACGGCCAGGGCAACTTCGGCTCGGTGGACGGCGACTCCCCAGCCGCCATGCGTTACACCGAGTGCCGCCTCTCAAAGATGGGCGAGCACATCATGGACGACCTGGAGAAGGACACCGTGGACATGACCAACAACTTCGACGACTCGCTGAGGGAGCCGACCGTGATGCCGACAAAGATACCAAACCTGCTCGTCAACGGCGGGAACGGCATTGCCGTGGGCATGGCAACCAACATACCCACCCACAACCTTGGCGAAGTGATCGACGGCTGTTGCGCATACATAGACAATCCCGACATCGACACCGACGGACTGATGCAATACATAAAGGCTCCCGACTTCCCCACCGGCGCATATATATATGGTGTGCAGGGCGTGCGGGATGCCTACGAGACCGGGCGCGGGCGCATCGTCATGCGTGCCAAGGCCGAAATAGAGAGCGGCGACACTCACGACAAAATCGTGGTGACGGAAATTCCTTACGGCGTGAACAAGGCCGACTTGGTGAAGTACATAGCCGACCTTGCCAACGAGAAGAAGATAGAGGGGATAACCAACGTGAACGACGAGTCGGGCCGTCAGGGGATGCGCATCGTGGTCGACGTGAGGCGCGACGCCAACGCCAACGTCATACTCAACAAGCTCTTTAAGATGACCGCGCTCCAAAGCTCGTTCTCCGTCAACTGCATCGCCCTCGTGAAAGGCAGGCCGAAGCTGCTCTCGCTAAAGGACTGCGTTCACTATTTTGTAGAGCACAGGCACGACGTGACCATCCGCCGCACCAAGTTCGACCTCGCTAAGGCCAGGGAAAGGGCGCACATCCTCGAGGCGCTCATCGTGGCTTGCGACAACATCGACGAGGTGGTACACATCATCCGCTCGTCGCAGACCCCGCAGGCCGCCATCGACAACCTCATGTCACGCTTCGGCTTCGACGACGTTCAGGCACGCGCCATTGTCGACATGAGGCTCCGCCAGCTCACAGGGCTGCAGATGGAGCAGCTGCACAACGAGTACGACGAGATTGAAAGGCAGATAAACTACCTGCAGTCCATACTCGACGACCCGGAGCTTTGCAAGAAAGTGATTAAGGACGAGCTGCAGGAGGTCAAGGAGAAATACGGCGACGAACGCCGCACCGAGATAAAGTATTCGGGCGAGGAGTTCAACGCCGAGGACTTCTATCCCGACGATCCTGTCGTGATAACCATCAGCCACCTCGGCTACGTGAAGCGCACCGCGCTGTCGGAGTTCAGGGAGCAGAGCCGCGGGGGCGTGGGAAGCAAGGGCGCCAACACCCGCGACAACGACTTTACGGAGTACATCTACCCGGCCACCATGCACAACACGCTGCTCTTCTTCACGCAGAAGGGGCGCTGCTACTGGCTTAAGTGCTACGAGATACCCGAAGGGGCGAAGAACGCAAAGGGTCGCGCCATACAGAACCTGCTCAATATCGAGCCTGACGACGCCGTGAATGCCGTGCTGCGGATAAAGAAATTCGACGACGAGGAGTTCCTGAAGTCGCACTATGTGGTGTTCGCCACGCGCAACGGCATCATTAAGAAGACGTGCCTCGAGGCTTACAGCCGCCCGAGGGCAAACGGGGTGATAGCCATCAACATACTCGACGACGACCGCGTGGTGGGCGTAAGGCTCACAAACGGGAGCAACGAGATTGTGCTTGCCAACCGCAACGGCCGCGCCATACGCTTCAACGAGGGCGAAGTGCGCACCATGGGGCGCGTCTCGACGGGCGTGCGCGGCATGAAACTCGACGGCGGCGACGACGAGGTTGTGGGCATGGTGTGCGTGAACGACCCCGAAAAGGAAACCATCATGGTGGTGAGCGAGAAGGGCTACGGCAAGCGCAGCGAAGTGGCCGACTACCGCAAGACCGCCCGCGGGGCAAAGGGCGTGAAGACGCTTAGCATAACCGAAAAGACCGGGAGGCTCGTGGCAATCAAGGTTGTGACCGACGAAAACGACCTTATGATTATCAACAAGAGCGGAATACTCATCCGGCTGAAGGTCGCCGAAGTTAGGGTGATGGGTCGCGCGACACAAGGCGTGAGGCTCATCAACCTGGCGAAGAAGAACGACAGCATAGCCAGCGTATGCAAAGTGATGAGCGCGAGCGACGAGGAAGTGGTGGAGCAGGAGAGCGAAGCCGAGCTTGAAAGCCTCGGAAGCGGCGCGGGCGAAGCCCAGGCGGCTGCCCCGCAGGATACGGCTCCGGCAGAACCCGGCACCGACGGGGAGCAAGGCGAGCCGGCGGACTTAGGCGAGTAATTCAATTGTCAAACTAAATTTATACAGCATGAAAAAAGTTATGATGATGGCAGCGGTGGCACTTTTTGCCACGACTGCGTTCGCACAGGATGATTTGGTGAAGCAAGCCAAGAAGCTGTGCGACAAGGGAGAATTGGAGCAGGCCGCAACCACGCTTACGCCGGCCTTGACTTCAGACCAGACGGAGGACAAAGCCGAGGCATGGAACCTGATGGGCGACATCCAGTATCAGCTCTACATGAAAGGGCAGCAGGCGGAAATCGACAATAAGCAGAACAACACCTCGACCCCTTACGACACCACTGCGATGCACAAGGCCATGGTGGCTTCGCTTGAGGCTGCGCTGAAGTGCGACGAATACGACTGTGCGCCTAACGAAAAAGGCAAGGTTAAAATCCGCTTCCGCGAGGCAAACGGCAAGAAGTTTGCGCTTTCCCGTCCTTACGTTATCAGCGCCGGGCTTTTCGCCTACAACCACGGCAATGTGGACGAGGCCATCAAGGCATGGCGCCTGTACATCGACAGCGCAGAGTCTCCGCTGTTCACGGGCATCGACATGACTAAAGACCCGTACCGCGCCGACGTGTGCTACTACATCGGCCTGGCCGCCTACAACCAGAAAGACTACGCCACGGCCACCAAGTATGCCACCATTGCCGCCGAGGATTCGGCAAAGGCACAGGACGCCGGCGAAATCTTGCTTTTCGCAAAGCGTGACGGCGCAAAGACGAAGGAAGACTCCTTGGAGTACCTTGCCGTGGTTAAGGACTTGCACGCGAAGTATCCTTCGGAGTCGCGCTACTTCAACATGCTGATGGACTACTACACAAAGCCCGGCCGCCAAAACGAGCTTAAGGCTTGGACAGAGGAGGAAATCGCAAAGGATCCGAACAACAAGATGACCTGGGCGCTTAAGGGCGAGGTCGAGATGAACACCGGCAAGTGGGACGATGCCGTGGCTTCGTACAACAAGGCCGCCGAGATTGACCCCACGTTCGTGCAGGTTGTGTTCAACGCCGGCGTGTGCCTCTACCGCAAGGCGTCGGAACTGAAGGACAAGCTGGCCGACAAGAACACGGGCAAGATAACCGTTGACAACGCCAACAAGGTGAAGGCGATACTTGCCGAGGCCAAGACCTACCTCGAGAAGTCGCGCGAGCTTGACCCCAACCGCCAAAGTGTGGACTGGGCTTACACGCTCTACCAGATTTACTACCAGCTGGGCGACGAGGCCAAGACTTCGGAAATGGAAGCCTTGCTACAGAAGAAGTAATTTGAATTTTTGATGGTAAGGAAGCTTATTTTTATAACGCTTCTCTTAATGGCAGTGAGACCGTGCTTGATGGCTCAGCGTAAGGAGATGGCCCAAGCACGGTCTTACATTAAGAGCGGCAAGGACTTCGACAAGGCCGAGAAGCTGTTGAGGGAACTGTTGGCCAAGGATTCGTTGAGCAGGATGAATCCCAAGGTGTACTTGCTTCTTTATCAGGCGGTGCTCGAACAATACGAAGTGGGCAACGAAAAACTGTATCTCAAGCAGCAATACGACACGGCTTCGCTCTTCAACCTGGCCAAGAGCATGTTCGCAATATACGAGTCGCTGGACTCGGTGGATATGCTTCCCGACAAGAAAGGCAGGGTGAAGCTGGAGTACAGGAAGAGGCACGCCGCCGAACTTGACACATATCGCCCGAACCTTTTCTACGGCGGGACGTACAACGTGCGCAAGGGCGACTTCAAGACCGCGTTCTCTTTCTTCGACACATACCTCGACTGCGGCAACCAGCCGCTGTTTTCCAAGTTCGACTATTGGGCAAACGACGGCAAGATGGCCGACGCGGCCTATTGGGCTACCTACTGCGGCTTTAGGCTTAAGGACCCGAAGCTCACCCTGAAATATTCTGACGTGGCCCTGCGCGACACTTCCGCGCAAAAGCACCGGACCACGTTGGTGTATGTGTCTGCCGCCTATTCGTGGCTTAAGGATGCCAAAAGCTACATGGAGGTGTTGCGCCGTGGCTTCGCCCTTTACTCCGACTCGCCGTATTTCTTTTCCCACCTCATCGATTGCTATACCGACGCAGGCCGCCTTGACAGTGCGCTCGTGGTGGCCGACAGGGCCATAGCTGCCGACCCGGACAACACGCTGTTCCTTTTCGCCAAGTCGTCCGTGCTTCTGAACATGGGCCGCTATGACGAGTGCGTGGCCGTGAGCGACTCGATAATATGCCTTAACGACACCCTGGCCGAGCCGTACTACAACGCCGGGATAGCTTACGTCAACAAGGCCAATGTGCTTGGGAAGGGCAGTGGAGGCCGTGGCAACCGCAAGGTCATGCGCGAACTTTACTCCAAGGCCCTGCCGTATATGGAGAACTACCGCCGGCTTGCGCCCGGCAAAAAGCAGAAGTGGGGGCCCGCCCTCTATAAAATATATTTTTACCTGAACAAGGGGAAGCAGTTTGAAGAGGTAGATTCGCTTTTAAACTGACCCGTGCCTGGCCTCTTGCCCCAGCCTGCCCGGTGCGCTTCAACCTGCCGTTGGCAAGACATGGAATCTTGTTTGGGCTTTCATTGTAAAGCTACCACCGCGTCTTGGCGTTCCCCCTTGCCCGTGGCTTGCGGTGTGTGTGCGGCTTGCTTTGGTTGCCGCCCTTCGTCGTTTGCCAGCCAAGCCAGCTAAACGACGACCCGAGCCGTCACAAAAATCCACCCGCAATCCATATGAAAGTGGAATCGGAACCGTTCCTAAAATGCCGCTTTTGCGTTAACACTTTTAACTTAACGCAGGGCAATATCCCCCATGTCCCATAACCGCCTGACGCAAAGCGCGTTATGAAATGTGCCGTTTCGCGCTCCAAAATGGGTCGTTTCGCAAGCTGAAACGGCGCGTTTTGGAGCGCGAAACGGCACATATTGCAGTCTGTTTCCGCCTTGTGTTAAATCCGGAGGGCTGCAAGCCGCTTTTTAGTTGCACATTTTCAAGCAGGGCGTTCGGCGCGGCCTGCGGCCTGGCTGCCAAGCCTTGCCGCCCTGTTTGGCGCCTGGCCGGTCGCAAGTTTACCCTCCGTATTGCCTCAGGGCGGATAGCAGCTCGTTGTTTTCGCTCTTCGAGCCAATGGTTATTCGCAGGCAGTTGCCGCACAGCGTCACGCTGCTGCGGTTTCTCACCACGATGCCTTTGCCTATGAGGTAGTCGTAGACGGCGTTTGCGTCGGCCATCTCCACCAGCAGGAAGTTGGCTTCCGAGGGGTAAACCTTATTGCAGATGGGCAGCAGGCCGAAGGCGTCGGCCATGCGCTCGCGCTCGAGCAGTATGGTTTTCACCCATTTGTCCACCTGGAACGGGTCTTGCAGTGCCTTTAAGGCAAGCTGCTGCGTGAGCAGGTTGATGTTGTATGGGTACTTCACTTTGTTGAACAGGCCGACGATGGCCTTGTCGGCAAAGGCCATGCCGAGGCGCAGCGCGGCGCATCCCCACGCCTTGCTCATGGTGTTGAGCACTATCAGGTTTGGCCGCTTGGCAATGTCGTGCCTGAAGGTCTTGGCCTTGGAGAAGTCGCTGTATGCCTCGTCGATGATTACGATGCCGTCGAAGAGGTCGAGTATGGTTTCCACTTCGCTGCGGTCGAGGCTGTTGCCCGTGGGGTTGTTGGGGCTGCACAGCCAGAGCAGCTTTGTGTTTTCGTCGCAGGCCGACAGCGTTTTCTCGGCGTTCAGCCTGAAGCCCTCGTCGAGGTTTACGGCCCTGTACTCCACGTCGTTTATGTCGGCGCACACCTTGTACATCCCGTAAGTCGGCGCTATTGCCACCACGTTGTCTGCGCCCGGGCGCGTGAAACAGCGGTATGCCAGGTCGATGGCCTCGTCGCTGCCGTTGCCTATGAAGATGTTTTCCGCCGGCACGCCCTTCACTTTGGCCACGGCGGCTTTAAGCTCCGCCTGCAGCGGGTCGGGGTATCTGTTGTATGGGGCGTTGTACGGGTTCTCGTTTGCGTCGAGGAAGGTCGTAGCGCTTCTCCCGCTGTATTCGTTGCGTGCGCAGCTGTAAGGCTTCAGCCTCCAGATGTTTGGCCTTGCGAGTTGTTCTAAAGCTTTCATTTCGTTTCCTTCTTTTTACGTGCCTGTTGGCGTGTGTGTTGTCGGGTTATCTTTGCCTTGCGCCCTCCATCCTTAGCGCCATGGCGTTTTTGTGTGCGTCGAGCGATTCGGCGGCGGCCATTTCCATCACGGCCGGGCCAATGTTCCTTGCGCCTTCTTCGGTCAGGCTTTGGAAGGTAATCTTGCGGCAGAAGCTGTCGAGGTTTACCCCGCTGTATGCTTTGGCGTAGGCACTGGTCGGGAGCGTGTGGTTTGTGCCGCTCGCGTAGTCGCCGGCGCTCTCGCAAGCGTATTTGCCGAGGAACACGCTGCCCGCGTTCACCACCTTTTCGGCCAGGGCGTCGCAGTCGGCCGTCTGGATGATAAGGTGCTCCGGGGCGTAGGCGTTCGACAGCCTTATGGCCTCGTCGCTGTCGGCCACGAGCACTATCTTGCTGTTTCCCAGAGCCTTGGCGGCTATGCCCATGCGCGGCAGCGCGGCGAGCTGCCGGCCTATTTCTTCCTTCACCCGGCCTATTAGGCTTTCGCTCGTGGTGACGAGCAGCACCTGCGAGTCGGGGCCGTGCTCGGCTTGCGACAGCAGGTCGGCGGCCACAAACGCGGCGTCGGCGCCCTCGTCGGCTATCACGCACACCTCCGACGGGCCTGCTGGCATATCGATGGCCACGTCGCGCAGGCTCACCCGTTGCTTGGCGGCCATGACATACTGGTTGCCGGGGCCGAATATCTTGTAGACCTTGGGTATAGTCTCCGTGCCGTATGCCATTGCCCCGATGGCCTGCACGCCGCCGGCCTTGAATATCCGGCCTACGCCGGCTATGCGCGCGGCCACCACTACGGCCGGGTGCACCTTGCCGTCGCGCTGCGGCGGGGTGCAGAGCACTATTTCGCCGCATCCCGCGATGTTGGCGGGGGTGGCGAGCATGAGCACCGTGCTGAACAGCGGGGCCGACCCGCCGGGAACGTAAAGCCCCACCTTCTGTATCGGCACGCTTTTCTGCCAGCACGTCACCCCGGGCGAGGTGGCCACCTTGGCGTGGCGTGGCTGCTGCGACCTGTGGAATGTCTCTATGTTCTTGTGGGCCAGCTCGATGGCTTCCTTAAGCTCGCGGCTCACCGACAGCTCGGCTTCGGCCTTTTCGCCGTCGGTCACTTCGAGCGACGCCAGCTTTGCGCCGTCGAACATTTCGCCGTATTTCGCAACGGCCTTGTCGCCGTTTTGCCTCACGTCGGCGAGTATTGCGTCCACCGATGCCTCCAGCTTTCCGAAGTCCAGGTGTGGCCGCGCCGCTATCCGGGCGTATTCTTCCCTCTTTGGGAACATTATTGTTTCCATAGTCGCAACAGTTTGTTTCGTTTCACATTATCATTTTTTCGATTGGCGTCACCAGTATGCCCTGCGCCCCCAGGCTTTTCAGCTTGCCCAGTATCTCCCAGAAGCACTTTTGGTCGAGCACCGTGTGTACGCAGCACCACTCGCTGTCGGCAAGCGGTATCACCGTGGGGCTTTTCAGTCCGGGCAGCACGTCGATGATGTCGCCCAGCCTTGCCCTTGGTATGTTCATGCGTATGTACTTCTTGTCTTCGGCGTTGCGCACGGCGTCAATCCTGAATAGCATTTCCTTCAGTGTCTCCCTTTTCGCCTCGTCGATGTTCCGGCAGGCAATCATCACGGCTTCGCTTTGCATCACCACTTCGGCCTCTAACAGGTTGTTGCTGATTAGGGTGGAGCCGCTGCTCACTATGTCGAAAATGGCGTCGGCAAGCCCTATGCCCGGCGATATTTCCACGCTCCCGGTTATTACGTGAATGTCTGACTTTATGCCCTTCGAGTTTAGGAACCTGCGCAGTATCACGGGGTATGAGGTGGCTATTTTCTTGCCCTCCAGCCAGTCAAGGCCGGTGTAGCCTGCGCCTTGCGGCACGGCTATGGACAGCCGGCACTTGCTGAACCCGAGCCGTTTCACTATTTCCGCGCTGTCGTTCCGCTCCAGGTACTCGTTCTCGCCCACCACGCCTATGTCGGCAACGCCGCTCGCCACGGTCTGCGGAATGTCGTCGTCGCGCAGGTATAGCACCTCAAGCGGGAAGTTGGGCGACTGCGCCAGCAGCGTGCGCTTGTTGGCGTTGATTTTTATGTCTGCCTCCGCCAGAAGATTCATCGTGTCGTCAAACAGGCGGCCTTTGGATTGAACAGCAATGCGTAACATCTTCATTATTTTATATTAAAGCGTTGCAAATTTACACAATAATATGCTATTGTGCAAAAAAAATCTTACCTTTGCGTCGGATTTGTAAATGAAACGGGTATAACCGGAATATTTATTGCATATTAAGTTTATAGTGGAGCCTTTAGGATTTGTGAGGCCGGCCTTGATGCTTCCGGCAATCTGCCTTATGCTTTCCTCCTGCGGCAACGCGGAGGCGGGGCGCGAGGCAACCCCGTGGGGGGCTGACGCAGGCGAAAGTGCGCAGGAGGGCGCCGCCTTCGACTTGGACAAGATTCAGGGCAACGGCGAGCTTATCATGCTCACGCTAAGCGGGCCGGAGTACTGCTACGACTACCGCGGCAAGCACCTCGGCACCCATTTCCTGCTCTGCCAGCGCTTTGCCGACAAGATAGGGGTGGCCCTCAGGGTGGAGGTTTGCCGCGACACGGTGGAGATGTTCCGCCGGTTGGATGCGGGCGAGGGCGACGTGATAGCCTTTCCGGTGCCGCCGTCGTTCGTGGGCGGCAGCATTTCCGGCGGTGGCGCATATATATTATGTGGCCCGTCGGCAGGCAGGCAGTCGGCCCGCTGGGTCGTAACGTCGTCGCAGCCGCAGTTGGCAAAGGCTTTGGACGCTTGGTTCAGGCCGGCCTTGCTTGGCGAGGTGGAGCGCGAAGAGAGGCTTTTGCTTGGGTCGCGCAGCGTGCGCAGGCACGTCTATTCGCCCATGAAGGACCGCAGGCGCGGCGTGATTTCAAGCTACGACGCGCTGTTTGTAGAGCATAGCCGCAAGATAAGGTGGGACTGGCGCTTGCTCGCCGCCCAGTGTTACCAGGAGTCTACGTTCGACCCTGAAGCCAAGTCGTGGGCCGGGGCGTGCGGCCTGATGCAGATAATGCCGTCTACGGCGAGCCGGTTGGGGCTGTCGTATGCCGACTTGTTCGTGCCGGAGGACAACATCGAGGCCGCCACCCGGTTTCTCGGGCAGCTGGAAGGCAGGTTTTCCGACATTGCCGACAGGCGCGAGAGGCTCAGCTTCGTGCTCGCTTCCTATAACGGCGGCTACCACCACATACGCGACGCCATGCGGCTTGCCTCTAAGCATGGCCGCGACGGCAAGTCGTGGCGGGAGGTATCGCAGTATGTGCTCTTGCTGTCCGACCCGCGCTACTACCGCGACCCGGTGGTGGAGTACGGCTATATGCGCGGGAGCGAGACTGTGGATTATGTATCGAAGGTGATGCAGCGGTGGCGGCAATACGAGGGGGTGGGGCGGCCTGCCGCATGGGCAGGCTTCCTCGAACCGAGGAAGGCCACCCGCAAGAAGCCTAAATACAAGCTTGCGCCGCCGGAATGACGTGCGCAATTGGCAGCGGCGGCGCCTTTGCAAACATTAAAGATGCCGCAGCGGCAAAGGGCGTCGCTCCCTGCTGGTGGCGCAGTGCCTTTGCCGCTGCGGCGTTGGTGGCTTACTCCTGCATGAGGAAAGCCTTGAAATCAGCAAACTCTTTCGACAGCCCGACAGACTGCTTCTTGCCGGACATGAACTTTGCCAGCCTTTCCGGGATGTCCACGCTGGCTTTTATGGCGTCCTCCACGGTGTCCTTGAACTTTGCCGGGTGGGCCGTCTCGAGGAACACTCCCGTCTCGCCGGGGCGCAGCCCCTCGGCCAAGGCCCTGTATCCGCAGGCTCCGTGGGGGTCTAACGTGTAGCCCGTCTTGGCGTGGCACTCGCCCATCGCCTCCCTTATCTGGGCGTCGGTGTAAGTCGCGCCGGCCACTATCGACGTTATCCTTGCGTGGTCTCCGCCATAGAGGTCGTATATCCTTGCGAAGTTGCTCGGCGCCCCCACGTCCATGGCGTTGGCTATCGTCTGTATGCTTGGGCGCGGGTTGTACTCTCCGGTGGCGAGGTATTCGTAGAAAACGTCGTTGGCGTTGTTGGCGGCAATGAACCTTTCCACGGGCAAGCCCATCTCGCGGGCGAACAGTCCGGCGGTTATGTTGCCGAAGTTTCCGCTCGGAACGCACACCACGAGGCGGTCTGCCAGCCCGCGTTCCTTCATCCTCGCGTATGCGTTGAAGTAGTAGAAGGCTTGCGGGAGGAACCTCGCCACGTTTATCGAGTTGGCCGACGTGAGGTACATACGGCGGTTAAGCTCCGCGTCCATGAAGGCGTTCTTCACCAAAGCCTGGCAGTCGTCGAACGCGCCGTCCACTTCTATGGCGGTGATGTTGCGCCCGAGCGTGGTGAACTGGCTCTCCTGTATCTTGCTTACCTTGCCTTTCGGGTAGAGCACGTACACGTGGATGCCGTCCACTCCGAGGAATCCGTTGGCCACGGCAGAGCCGGTGTCGCCGCTCGTGGCCACGAGCACGTTCACCGTCTGGCCACGCTTCGCGCTTATGAAGTGGCGCAGCAGCCTGGCCATGAAGCGCGCCCCTACGTCCTTGAAGGCGAGCGTGGGGCCGTGGAACAGTTCGAGGCTGAATATGTCGCCCGTCACTTCCACCACAGGGCAGTCGAACGACAGTGTGTCTCTCACTATGCTTTCAAGCTCGGCCTTCTCGATGTCTTCGCCGAAGAAGGCGTCGGCCACGACGCAGGCGATGTCCTGGAACGGCATCGTGTCTATCGCGTCGAAAAACTCTTTGGGCAGCTTTTCTATGCGTTCGGGCATGTATAGCCCCCTGTCTGGCGCGAGGCCGTTCACCACGGCCTCTTCGAGCGTTGCCGGCCGGGCTTTCTTGTTTGTGCTGTAATATCTCATTGTGGCTCTCGTTATTCTATTTCCATAAATTCGTCCATGAACTCTTCGAGGCGCAGCAGGCCGTAGCTGCCGCCCACGCAGCTCTTTTCGTCGTAGGCGCAAACGTCGTCCGGCTCGATGCCTTTGTGGTAGATGATGAACGGCACAGGCTCGTCCACGTGCGTGCGCACTTCCACCGGGGTCGGGTGGTCGGGCATTATGGCCATGCACACAGGCTCGTCCCAAGCCTTCACCTCGTTGTATATCGGCTCGACTATGCGCCGGTCGAGATGCTCTATGGTCTTTATTTTAAGTGCGAGGTCGCCGTCGTGGCCGGCTTCGTCGCTCGCTTCAAGGTGCAGGAACACGAAGTCGTCGGCCTTTAGCGCCTCGATGGCCGCTTCGGCCTTGCCCTCATAGTTGGTGTCGGCCAGCCCCGTTGCGCCGGGAACGACGATGTTGCGCAGCCCGGCGTAGTGGCCGATGCCGCGTATCAGGTCTACGGCCGAGATTACCGCGCCGCTTTTTATCGCCGGGAACATTTCGCGCAGCGGGCGCATCGACGGCCTGTAGCCCGGGCTCCACGGCCATATCGAGTTGGCCTTTTCGCCGCGTCCGGCGTTGAACGGGTGGGCGGCGAGCAGCCGTTGCGACTCGGCAATGAGCCTGTTCACGAGGTCTGCCGTCTCCCCTGGCGTCATCCTGCCGCCTTGCTTCGGGTCGTTGTCCTCCTCGGGCTGCACGAGCAGGCCGCGCCACGGCTCGTTGGGGTGGTCGTGCGGCGGTGCGCAGGCAATGTGCTTGTTGCCGTCTTTGATTACCAGCAGGTGGCGGTACTGTATTCCTGGGATGAACCTTACCCGCTCGTTGCCGAGCCTTTCGTCAAGGAATTTTATCAGCCTGGCACCCTCTTCGGTTGTCAGGTGGCCGCCGTGGTGGTTTTTTATCACCCCGTTGTCGAGCGTCACGATGTTGCATCTCATGGCCATGTCGCCCGGTTGCATCTCGTAGCCGATGCTTGCGGCCTCGAGCGGCCCGCGCCCTTCGTACACCTCGTTGAGGTCGTAGCCGAGGATGGCCGTGTTGGCCACCTCGCTTCCGGGTGCGAATCCCTGCGGGATTGTGCATAGCCTGCCGCAGCGTCCCTTGCGTGCGAGCATATCCATGTATGGCGTGTCGGCGTATTCGAGCGGCGTCTTGCCGCCGAGCCGCCCCACGGGGTGGTCGGCCATACCGTCGCCCAGTATTATTATGTGTTTCATATAGAGCCTTGCTGTTTGTTGACTGATGCGGGAGCCGTGCCGTGCGGCTTAGATGTTGGCTATCGACATGATGTTGGCGAACACCCCGGCGGCGGTCACTTCGGCCCCGGCCCCGTAGCCTTGTATGAGCATCGGGTATTCGCGGTACCGCTCCGTGGTCAGCAGTATGATGTTGTTCGACCCTTCGAGCGAGTAGAACGGGTGGTTGGCCGACACTGCTTCGAGCGAGACGCTTGTCCGCCCGCGGTCCATGCGTGCCACGAATCGCCACCGCTTGTGCTCGGCTTCCAGCTCCTTGCGCTTCTGCTCAAACTCCGCGTCGAGCGAGGGCAGTTCGCGCCAGAAGTCGTCTATGCTGCCGCCGAAGAGCCTGTCGGGTATGAACAGGTGCTTTTCCACGTCTTCCTGCTCAACCTTGTAGCCTGCCTCGCGCGTCAGTATTACAAGCTTCCTCACCACGTCCTTCCCGCTCAGGTCGATGCGCGGGTCGGGTTCGCTGTAGCCTTGCTCCTTGGCCCGCTTCACCGTCTCGGAGAACGGGACGCTCTCCGAAAGCTCGTTGAAGATGAAGTTGAGCGTACCGCTGAGCACGGCCTCTATCTTCAGGATCTTGTCGCCCGAAGAGCGCAGGTCGTTGATGGTGCCGATGATGGGCAGCCCGGCCCCGACGTTGGTCTCGAAGAGGAATTTCACCCCCCGGCGCAGTGCCGTTTCCTTCAGCCGCAGGTAGCTGTCGTAGTCGCTCGATGCCGCAATCTTGTTTGCCGCCACCACCGACACGTTGTGCTCGAGCAGCGTGGGGTAGAGGCTTGCCACGTCGTCGCTGGCCGTGCAGTCCACAAACACGCTGTTGAAGATGTTCATGCCCAGTATCTCGTCGCGCAGGTGCAGCGTGTTGCTCGGCGCGGCCTGCCGCAGCTGTTCCTTGTAGGTGGCGAGGTCGATGCCGTCGCGCGAGAAGATGGCCTTGGAGCTGTTGGAAATCCCCACGACGTTGAGCTTCAGCCTGCGCGTGCGTTTCAGCTCCTCGTATTGGCTGTGGATTTGCTCTATGAGGTTGCCGCCCACGGTGCCTATGCCGCAGATGAAGAGGTTGAGCACGTTGTACTCGCTAAGGAAGAACGAGTCGTGTATCACGTTGAGCGACTTGCGCAGCGACCTCGACTCCACCACGAACGAGATGTTCGTCTCCGATGCGCCTTGCGCGCAGGCTATCACGCTTATGCCGCTGCGGCCGAGCGTGCCGAAGAGCTTGCCCGCGATGCCGGGCGTGTGCTTCATGTTCTCGCCCACGATGGCTATCGTGGCCAGCCCGCTCTCGGCGTGCATGGGGAACATCGCGCCGGTCTCTATCTCCTTTGCGAACTCGTTGTTCAGCACGTCAACGGCCTCTGCGGCGTCTTCGTCGCGCACGCCGATAGACGTGGAGTTTTCCGACGATGCCTGCGACACCATGAACACCGAGATGCCGTTGTCGGCCAGGGCGGTGAAAATGCGCCGGTTTACGCCGATGACGCCCACCATCGAGAGGCCCGTGACGGTGATGAGGGTCGTGCCTTTGATGCTCGAGATGCCCTTGATGGGCTTGCGGTCGTTGGTCACTTCGCTCTTTATCACCGTGCCTGGGGCTTCGGGGTTGAACGTGTTCTTCACTTTTATTGGTATGTTCTTCACGCAAACGGGGTAGATCGTTGGCGGGTAGATTACCTTCGCGCCGAAGTTGCACAGCTCCATGGCCTCCACGTAGCTCAGCTCGCTGATGGTGTATGCCGTGCGTATCACCTTCGGGTCGGCCGTCATGAAGCCGTTCACGTCGGTCCAGATTTCAAGCACCTCGGCGTTCAGCGCGGCTGCTATTATGGCTGCGGTGTAGTCGCTGCCGCCCCGGCCCAGGTTGGTGGTCTCGCCGGAGTGCTTGTCGGCGCTGATGAAGCCCGGGGCCACCGCCACCTTGGGCAGCATGGCGAACGCCTTGCGCACGAGGCTTTGCGTCAGCTCGCTGTCGAGCACGTGCTTGCCGTGCTTGTGCTCGGTCTTGACGAAGGTGCGCGAGTCGTACCACTTCGCCCCGTCTATCAGCTCGGCCACGATTTGCGAGCTGAGCCTTTCGCCGTAGCTCACTATTGCCGCCATGGTCTTCGGGCTGAGGTCGCGTATGAGGAACACGCCATAGTATATCGAGCGCAGCTGTTCGATGAGTGTGTCGATGGTGGCGGCAAGCCGCGCGTGCTTCGCTTCGTCTTTCACCACGGCGTCGGCCATCTCGTGGTGGCGCCGCGCCATGGCGTCTATCTCTTCGGCATATCGCTCGTCGCCGCCGACGGCCATCTTCGATGTGGCAATCAGTTTGTCGGTGATGCCTCCGAGTGCGCTCACCACCACTATCACGTTGTCGCTTTCGGCCTCTACGATTCTCTTCAGGCTTAGGATGCTTTCCACGGAACCTACGGACGTCCCGCCGAATTTCAGTACTTTCATCAGTCGTTTTCTTTTATTGTTTGTCGCGCCCTATGGGCCGGGCGGCGTTACCATTTGTTTATAACACCCGTGCAAATTTAGTGAAAATTATCGTGACCGGCAACTTTTTCGTGACAAAAAGGAAGCGGGCGAGCCGAGATTTAATGATTCAAGGATATGAAGATTGGCTTTTGCCCTTACCCTCCGCGCCGGCCTGCGGGTGCGGCTTGGCCGCCTGCGGGCTAAAACGCCGGGCCTTCAGATGGCGGGGCGAATGTGGCAAACGGGTCGTAGTCGTCGGGTACGTCCGGCATTCCGGCGTCGCCGTTAATGCGCGAGCCTACTATTTCGCCGCCGCCCATGTCGGCGCCGGCCGGCGCCCCGAGCTGCGTGTCCTCCGGGTTCTCGAAGCGGGTGAACTCGCCCCTGAATGCGAGGAGCACGTCGCCGGTTGCGCCCTTGCGGTGCTTGGCTATTATGATTTGCGCCATGCCGTGCAGGTCGCGCCCCTTTTCGTCTTGGTAGAGGTGGTAGTACTCCGGGCGGTGTACGAAGAGCACCATGTCGGCGTCTTGCTCGATGGCTCCCGACTCGCGCAGGTCGCTTAGCTGCGGGCGCTTGCCTTCAAGCCCCTCGCGCGACTCCACGCCGCGGTTCAGCTGGCTCAGGGCCAGTATTGGTATGTCAAGCTCCTTGGCCAGCATCTTTAGCGAGCGCGAGATGGTTGACACCTCTTCCTGCCTGCTGCTGAAGCGCATCCCGTTGGCGTTCATCAGCTGCAGGTAGTCTATCATGATAAGCTTCACGCCGTGCTCCCTCACGAGCCTGCGCGCCTTGGTGCGCAGCTCGAACACCGACAGGCCGGGCGTGTCGTCTATGTAGAGCGGTGCCCCCAGCAGGTTGTTCATGCGCTTGTCGAGCCTTTCCCACTCGTCGGGCTGCAGCTGCCCGTTCTGTATCTTCTTGCCCTGTATCTCGCAGCAGTTGGATATGAGCCTGTTGACGAGCTGCACGTTGCTCATTTCGAGCGAGAAGAAAGCCATCGGCACCTTGTAGTCGGCGGCTATGTTCTTGGCCATAGAGAGGGCGAACGAGGTCTTGCCCATGGCCGGGCGGCCGGCTATGATCACGAGGTCGCTGGCCTGCCAGCCGCTTGTCATGTCGTCGAGCTTGTGGTAGCCCGACGGCACGCCCGTCAGTCCGTCCTTGTTTGCCGCCGCACGCTGTATCACGTCCACGGCGTTTTTTATCACCGGGTCTATTTGCGTGTAGTCTTTCTTCATGTTGTGCTGCGACAGCTCGAAGAGCGACCCTTCGGCCTCCTGCATGAGGTCGTCTATGTCTATCGTCTCGTCGAAAGCCTTCGTCTCTATCATCCCTGCAAACGATATGAGCTGGCGGGCGAGCGACTTCTGCGCTATCACCCTGGCGTGGAACTCTATGTTGGCCGACGATGCCGTGCGCGACGTAAGCTCCACGAGGTAGGCTGGGCCGCCCACCTCTTCCAGGTCGCCGTTCTTTGCGAGCTGCTGCGCCACGGTAAGCTCGTCGACTGGCTGCTGCGCCATGCTCAGGTCGCGTATGGCCGCGTAGACCTTGCCGTTGCGCGGCTCGTAGAAGCTCTCCGGGCGGAGCATCTCGCACACCACGGTGTAGGCGTCTTTGTCTATCATGAGTGCGCCGAGCACCACCTTTTCCAGTTCCGGCGCTTGCGGCTGGAGGTGGCCGTATGTGTTGTCCACGGGTGCCGCCTTGCGCGGCCTGCGTGGCTTGTTGCTGTCTTGTTCTGCCATTGTCGTTAGTTTTTCAGACTGCAAAAATACAAAAAAAGAGCGAAACCGCTGCCTTCAGTCCTGCATTTGCCGCCTAAGATGATGCTCTTTCGAGGCTGTGGGAGCGTTGCCGCAAAGGGCGGCGCATAGCGGGGGGCTGTTTGCTTTTTGTGTTTTTTAGCATATCGCCTTGCCGGATTTAACACATCGAAAAGGACCCGAATAATTTTGACAAAGCCATTCCGGCCACGAAGAATCATGGCTTTGGCGGCCTTGATTTGCAAAACGGGCCGTTTCGCAAACCGAAACGGCACGTTTTAGGTTGCGAAACGGCCTGTTTCTTAAGCCGGAACGGCACATTTTGCAAGCCGTTTTTATCGAAAAATGCGGTGTTTTTGGCCTGTTTCCTGACAAAAAAAGGAGGCAGTTTGTTGCACAATTAGGTTGTTGGAACCCGTAAGTCGAGTAAAGCCAATGCGTTACGGTTGCACACCCATCTTCGCGATATACGCAGCCGGGGCGGCAAATTTTTCAGGATATGCCTGAAACGGGCGGCATCGGGCTACCCCGTTTTAACATTCCGATGGCGGTTGTTGCACGGGAAAGGCGGCATAATAATGTTTTTTTGCAGTGC
Organism: uncultured Prevotella sp.; assembly: GCA_944321645.1. GTDB lineage: Bacteria > Bacteroidota > Bacteroidia > Bacteroidales > Bacteroidaceae > Prevotella. The sequence goes on along the minus strand of CALUMB010000007.1, from coordinate 10,080 downwards.
AGAATGAATAATTTTCCGTAACTTTGCCAGACGAAACAAACAAGCGGATATGCTCGAAGTAAAAAACGCATCGATAAGCCTTGGCGGCCGGACGCTGTTCGAGGGGCTGTCGTTCACTGTGGCCGGCGGCCAGATGGCGTGCCTCCGTGGCGCGTCTGGCAGCGGCAAGACCTCGCTGCTCAGGGCGTTGCTGGGCTTCATGCCGCTCGACGCTGGCAGCATAAGCATAGACGGCGAGCTGCTCACCCCGTCGTCGGCGGAGGAGTTCAGGAAGCACATTTCATACATACCGCAAGAGCTGCTGTTGCCCTCGGAGTGGGTGGGCGAGATGGTGCGCCTGCCCTTCGGGCTTAAGGCCAACCGTGGCTGCGCCTTTTCAAAGGACAGGCTCATGGCGGAGTGGGGGCGGCTGGAGCTGCCGCCGGAGCTTTTCGGCAAGAAGGTGGCCGAGCTTAGCGGCGGCGAACGCCAGCGCGTGGCTCTGTCGGTGAGCGGGCTGCTCGGCAAGCCGATACTGGTGGTTGACGAGCCTACGTCGGCCTTGGACGCCGCCTCGTCGGCATTGGTGCTGGGCTACCTGCGGCGCATGGCCTCAAGTGGCTGCGCGGTGGTGGCGGCGAGCCACGACGCCGCGTTTGCCGAAGGCTGCGACATACTGGTGGAGATAGGGCTGGGCTGACCGGGGCGCAGCCGAAACTTGACAACTACGTAAACTATAAAAGAATGGGAACTACCGACATTTCATACGTGAGCCTGGCCGTGGGCCTGCTGCTGTTGGCCATACCGGTTTATTTCTTCTACCGGCTCAAGGCCAAGCTTATATGCTCGACACTGCTGGCCGCCGCCCGCATGGTGGTGCAGCTGCTGCTCATTGGGCTTTACCTGCGCTACCTCTTCGAGTGGAACAGCCCCCTGGTGAACTTCGTCTGGGTGCTGCTCATGGTGCTCGTGGCCACGTTCACGGCCACCAAGCGCACCGGGCTGCGCGTGCGCACGATAGCCATGCCGCTCTTCTGCGGCCTGCTGGCCACGGCCATGGCCGTGGGGATGTATTTCCTCGTGTTCGTGCTAAGGCTCGGCCACCCGTTCGACGCCCGCTATTTCGTGCCTATAATGGGCATACTCATGGGCAATATGCTAAGCGTGAACGTGATCGCCCTCAACGCGTTCTACGACGGCTTGCAGCGCGAGCAGCAGCTCTACTACTACCTGTTGGGCAACGGGGCTACCCACGCCGAGGCCATAACGCCGTTTGCGCGGCAGGCCGTGGAGAAGTCGTTCGCCCCGTGCATAGCCAACATGGCCGTGCTCGGCATTGTCTCGCTGCCCGGCACCATGATAGGGCAGATACTCGGCGGCTCGGCGCCGGGCATTGCCATAAAGTACCAGATGATGATAACCGTAATAACGTTTTCGGCCTCGATGCTTTCGCTCATGCTCGTGCTCTACCTTGCCGACCGCCGCTCGTTCGACGCCTACGGCAGGCTGCGCGGCGTGAGGCGCAAGGCGTGACGCAGGCGTGGGGCGGGCGGCGGGCAGGCTTGCGCTTGACGCCCGTCAGTCTTTTGTCAGCCCGGAAAGGTCTTCCAAGGTCATGCTGCCGGCCATGTAGACCACGGTGAGGTTGTTGCCGGCGGACACGACCACCATCATGTCGCTTTTGCCCTTGCCCGTCTTGCGCATGAAAATGGAATTTCGTGTGCCGTCTTTGTCAACCGCGATTAGCTTCTCGAATCCGTGCCGGACACATTGCATGGCTTCGTCGCGTATGGCGCCGGAGAGTTTCCTGTCGTTGCATTTCAGCACGCGCAGGCTTTCGAGCTTGCCCGCCACGCCTTCCATGTCGGTTGGCATCATGTTTAGTTCGGGCATCATGTCGAGCATTTGTTTCGATACCGTGACCACGGTCACGCCTTTGCGGCCTGCGTATTTGTCGAAAAGGGCGTCCTGGCCTGCCGCAGCGTGGCAGAAGGCCGCGAGGATGAGGATTGTGGTGAATATCTTTTTAGCCATCGTCTATTGGTTTTGCTTGCAGTCTGTCATTCCAATTCTTGTCCGGCCCACTTCGGCGAGGCCGTCGTTGAGCACTGTGGAGAACAGCGTGAGTGCCTGCTCGGTTTCCATGCAGGCGCGGCGGCACTCGGCCAGCTCGGCCTCGCGCTGCGTCTCGCGCCGTTCGCCCCATTGCCACAGGCCGCCTGCGGCCAGCAGCGCGGCCACTGCGGCGGCGCAGGCCACGGCCGGCCACCTGCGCCGGGGGCGTTGCTGCGTGGCTAATTTGTCGATGCTGCGCCCTATCGCTTGCCCCAGCCCTGGCGGCATGGCCGGGCATCGTGCGCAGAGCAGTGCGCTTGCCGCCCGGCAGTCGGCCTCCATCCCTTGTGGCCAGGCCCCGCTTTCGAGCAGTTCGGCCAGTGCTTGTTCTTCTGCTTCGGTGGCCGTGCCGCCGTAGAATTTGTCGAGCAACGTCTTTATGTTGTCACCGTCCATGGTCTTCGATGTGTTTAAATTGTTCCCTTACTGTTTTCCGCCCGCGCGACACCAGTGAGCGGATGTTGGTTTGCGTAAGCCCGGTCTGTTGCGCTATCTCGGCGTAGCTGAGGCCCTCGAGGTCGCGCATGGCCACAACCCGCCTTTGGTCGGCAGGCAGCCTGGCCACCAGTTGCCTCACTAACCGTGCGTCGTCGCGGCTGAAGTGGCCTTCGGCCTCGGCGCAGCCCGGCGTCTCGGGCAGTTTTGCCATAGGCTCCGGCTGCCGCTTGTGGCAGCTGTCGAGCCACACGCGGCGCAGCGTCTTTATGCTGTATGCCTCGGCGCTTGCCGGCAGCGGAAGCTCGCCGCGCCGCAGCCACAGCCTGAGGTAGGTGTCCTGCACGAGGTCGGCGGCCCTGTCGGCTGCGCCGGTGAGCCGCCATGCCACCTCGAAGAGCCTCTTTTGGCATGGCATGAAGAGCCGTTTGAAGTCAGCGGCCTCCATTGGCAGGCTTGTCTTTGGCCGGTTTGCCGCCTTTACCGAAGGCAATCTTGTCCAATGGCAGTTGCCCGTAGATTATGGCCATCACCCCTTGCTCTTTCCCGCTTGCCAGCGCAAGCGTTACGCCGCCCCCCCTTTCGTGTATAGGGAGATTGCCATCCCGTCTTTGTTTGCCTCTATGGCGGGCGCAAGCCCTTCGCCGCCAAGGGCCTCGGCGCGCTTTTTTATGCAGCCTATCAGGCTGTCGGCCGATTGCTTGAACGTGATCACTTTCATGGAGTCGATGCCATCGGGCATTTCCATCGTTTCGTCAAGCTCCGCCACTGCGGCAATCTCGGTTTTGAGCGGCAGGCATACAGCCATGGCTCCCGGCGTATTGCGGTAGTCGGCATACAGTTTGTCGAGGCCCTGCGCCGATGCTCCGGCTGCAATCAGTGCCGCCATTGCGGAAAGCATAATTCTTCTCATGTCGTTTTGCCTTTTGGTTGTTTGTCGGTTTTTTGTGAAGCTCCACACTATGATAGACGGGCTTTGGGGCGGTTTTGTGTCACGGTGGCGCCTCTTTTTTTAGGAAAAGTTTTTCGAGTTACGTTTAAAACTCGGACATTTGGTAAAATATTGCAGGTAGCATTCCCGCAATTCAAAATTTATTGGTACTTTTGCCTACAGATAACACAAAACAGCAAAAGATGTTGCCCGACAAGATAAGGATAAAAGACATAGCCGAGCAGTCTGGCGTGTCGGTAGGTACGGTGGACAGGGTGCTGCACAACAGGCCCAATGTGTCGAAGTCGGCAAGGGAGAAGGTGGAGAAGGTGCTTAAGGAAATGGACTACCGCCCGAATATGTATGCCAGTGCGCTGGCCTACAACAAGGCGTACAATTTCTATTGCATAATCCCAAAGCACGAGACCGAAGCCTACTGGGACGAGATAGAGGAGGGCGCGATGAGCGCACGCGACCACCGCCGCGACTTCAACATCGACGTGAAAATGATGTACTACAAGCGGTTTAAGCAGGAAACGTTCGTAAAAGTGACCGAAGAGTGCCTTAGGCAGAAGCCCGACGGGGTGATAGTAGTGCCGACGGTGCTCGACGTGACGAGGAAGTTCACCGACATACTGCACGAGCGCAACATACCGTTCATCTTGCTCGACTCGTATATGCCAGACCTCAAGCCGCTGTCGTTCTACGGGCAGGACTCGTTTGGCAGCGGCTATTTTGCCGGGAAGATGCTGATGCTGATTGCCGGGAACGAAAAGAACGTGATGCTGATGAAGCAGACGAAAAACGGCAACGTGGCCAGCAAGCAGCAGGAAAACCGCGAGACGGGCTTCCGCCACTATATGCGCGACCACTACCCGAACGTTGGCATAATTGAGGTGGACCTGCCAGAAGACAAGGACCGCGCCGAGTATGACGCCATACTCGAAGACTTCTTCTGCTCACACCCGGAGATACACCACTGCATAACGTTCAACTCGAAGGCGCACATCGTGGGCGAGTTCCTGCAAAGGAGCAACAGGCGCAACATACAGATAATGGGCTACGACATGGTGAACAAGAACGCCGAGTGCGTAAGGCAAGGCTCCATCTCGTTCCTCATAGCCCAGCATGGCTATATGCAGGGCTACGCCTGCGTGGAGACACTCTTCGAGGCAATCGTGCTGCGGAAAGAGATTACCCCCGTCAACTATATGCCGATAGAAATCCTGACGAAGGAGAACGTGAACTTCTATCGGCGCACGCAAATATGACAAAGCCGGACTTATCCCGCCATAACTAACAAATAAACCATACAGATGGAACAGTCATTCATTAAAATCAATCCGGCAGACACCGTGGTTGTCTGCCTGCAGCCCATAGCAAAGGGTACCGTCATCAGCGTTGACGGCAAGGACATCACAGTGAACCAGGATACGCCCGCAGGCCACAAGGTGCTGCTCACGGACACCGCCGAGGGCGTGGACATCATAAAGTATGGCTACCCCATAGGCCACGCCAGGGTAGACCTGAAAGCCGGCGACTGGGTGAACGAGAACAACCTCAAGACCAACCTGGCCGGCACGCTCGAATATACATACAGCCCCGTTGGCGAGAAGCTCGCGATTGCCGACGAGAAGCTCACGTTCAAGGGCTACGTGCGCAAGAACGGCGACGTTGGCACGCGCAACGAAATATGGGTTGTGCCTACAGTTGGCTGCGTGAACGGCATTGCCGAGAAGCTGGCCGAAATGTTGCGCCGGGAGACCAATGGCGAGGGCGTGGACTCGATTTATGCCTGGCACCACAACTACGGCTGCTCGCAGCTTAGCGGCGACCACGAGAACACGCGCAAAATCCTGCGCGACATAACGCTCCACCCGAATGCAGGCGGGGTGCTCGTGCTCGGGCTTGGGTGCGAGAACAACCAGCCCGACTTGTTCGAGCGGATGCTCGGCGACTACGACAAGGAGCGCATTAAGTTCCTCGTTGTGCAGAAAGTGGAGGGCAACGAACTTGAGGCCGGGATGGAAATCCTGCGCGGGCTGTATGCCACGGCAAAGGCCGACAAGCGCGAGGACGTGCCGGTGGGCAAGCTGCGCGTGGGCCTGAAGTGCGGCGGCAGCGACGGTTTCAGCGGCATTACGGCCAACCCGCTCGTTGGGGAGTTCTCCGACTGGCTCGTGGCGCAGGGCGGCACGACGATACTCACCGAAGTGCCGGAGATGTTCGGCGCCGAAACCATACTCATGAACCGCTGCGAGACCAAGGAGCTGTTTGAGCAGACGGTGAGCATGGTGAACAACTTCAAGGAATATTTCCTTAGCCATGGCGAGCCTGTGGGCGAGAACCCGTCGCCGGGAAACAAGGCGGGCGGCATTTCTACCCTCGAAGACAAGGCTCTCGGCTGCACGCAGAAGTGCGGCCGCGCCCCGGTGAGCGGCGTGCTGGAATATGGCGACCGCTTGCAGGCAAGCGGGCTTAACCTGCTTTCTGCCCCGGGCAACGACCTCGTGGCCTCTACTGCCCTGGCTTCGGCAGGCTGCCAGGTTGTGCTGTTCACCACGGGCCGCGGAACGCCGTTCGGCACTTTCGTGCCTACGATGAAGATAGCAACCAACCCGACGCTTGCCGCCAGGAAGCCAAACTGGATAGACTTCAATGCCGGCCAGCTGATAGAAGGCAAGCCGATGAAGGAACTCACTCGCCAATTCATAGACAAGGTGTTGGCCGTGGCAAGCGGCGAGCCGGCCCGCAACGAGGTTAACGGCTATCGCGAGATTGCCATATTCAAGAACGGGGTGACGCTTTGATGGGTCGCAAGGGGTTCGTAGCTCTCAGCCCGCTCCTGGTGTTTGTCGGCTTGTATCTCGCCACCTCCGTCGTGGCAGGCGACTTCTACAAGGTGCCAATCACCGTGGCCTTCATGCTTTCGTCGATGTATGCAGTTGCCGTGAGCGGGAAATTCCCGCTGCGGCAACGCATCGACATATTCAGCCGTGGGGCCGGGTCGGGCAACATGATGCTCATGCTGTGGATTTTCGTGCTGGCCGGGGCGTTTGCAAATAGTGCGAAGGCCATGGGCAGCATCGATGCCACGGTGAACGCTGCGCTGCACCTTTTGCCGGATGGGATGCTGCTTGCGGGGCTGTTCCTCGCGGCTTGCTTCATCTCGCTGTCCATCGGCACGAGCGTCGGCACGATAGTGGCCTTGGCGCCAATTGCCGCAGGCATCGCCGACACTACGGGGGCGAGTGTGCCTATGCTCACGGCTGTCGTGGTCGGCGGGTCGTTTTTCGGCGACAACCTGTCGTTCATTTCCGACACAACCATTGCCGCGACGTCCACCCAGGGCTGCAAGCTGAGCGACAAGTTCAAGGTAAACTCGTTTATAACAATCCCGCCCGCCGTGGCCATACTTGCCGTGTATGCCGTGATGGGCAGCGGGATAGAGTCGCCGCCGGCCATTCCCGCCGTCGAGTATGCCAAGGTTGCGCCATACGTGGTGGTGCTTGCCACGGCAGTGCTTGGCATGAACGTGATGGCGGTGCTCACCCTTGGCATAGCCATGACCGGCGCGATAGGCATTGCCGACGGCTCGTTCGATGTCTACGGGTGGTTTAAGGCTATGGGCGACGGCATAGCAGGCATGGGTGAGCTGATTGTCATAACGATGCTGGCCGGGGGGATGCTGGAGCTGATAAAGGAGAACGGTGGCATGGACTACATAATAAGCAAGATGACGCGCCACGTCAAAGGAAAGCGCGGCGCGGAACTTAGCATCGCCGCCCTTGTGGGCATGGCCAACGTATGCACGGCAAACAACACCGTGGCCATAATAACCGTTGGCGGCATTGCCAAGCGCATAGGTGACCGCTATGGTGTGGACAGCCGCAAGAGCGCCAGCGTGCTTGACACGGTGTCGTGCTGTGTGCAAGGCTTGATTCCATACGGGGCGCAGGTGCTGATGGGGGCAGGGCTTGCCGCCGTCAACCCGGTTAGCATCTTACCTTATTTATACTATCCGATGGCGATTGGCGTTGCTGCCATAGCCTCGATACTGGCAAGGTACCCACGGAGATATTCTTGAGATATGGATGTCATACAACGCAATTTCTTCCGGCTCTTGCGTAGCGGCGCCTTCGGTGGCGACGGCGAGAAGGTTGAGCCTATGTCGCCGTGGAAGTGGAACAGGCTCTACAACGTGTCGCTGATGCACGGCGTGGCGGCCTTGGTATGCGACGGCATAAAAAGGCATGCTTCAGACTTTTTCATGCAGATGCCAGAAGCGCAATGGCGCAAATGGGAGCTGGCCACGAAGACGGCAGAGGCACGCAACGAAGAGGCCATGGCACGTGTGTCGGAGCTTTTTGCCATATTGAACAAGGGGCAGCTGCGCCCCATCTTGCTGCATGGGGTGGGGAAGGCCATGCTCTACGACAACCCGCTGCACCGCACGTGCGGCGACATCGACATATTCTTTCCATACAAGCCGCAGGCAAGGAAGGCCGCAGAGTGGGCCAGGCGCAACGGCAAGGATGCCGCCACGACGGATAAGAACACTCTCGGCTACGACTGGAACGGGGTGGTGGTCGAGCATTACTCTACGGCGCAGCGGCTTACATACTACTTCGGCAACCGAAAGCTGCAGGCCATCATTGCCGGCGAGACGCGCTGTTGCGACTCGGAGTATGTACACATTGGAGGCACAAAAGTGGAAATACTCCCGCCAACCATCAACCTTTTGCTGACGATAGTGCGCATAGCCCGCTACATAATCAACGAGGGCATCAGCCTGAAGCAGGTGGTTGACCTGGGGATGTTCTTGAGGAAGGCCGGCGACAAGGTGGATTTCGTAAAGCTGCAAGAGTGGATAGGCAGGCTGCATCTTGGCCGGATAGCGGAGGTGGAAGGGCGGTTGCTGACGGATTTGTTTGGGTTCGACGACGACGAAATACCTTTTAAGGAAAACAAATACGGGCTGGGCATAAACAAAGTGGTGGACGACATATTCCTTATATCGGGCAACCACAGCGACGATTGGTATTTCACCCAGGGCAAGAACATATTTGTCCGCACGAGCAACACTGACGCCATGACATGGCAGGTGAAGCACCTTGCCCGCTTTTTCAACTATTACCCGATAGAGACCATCACGAGCTTCTTCTCGTCTTTCGCCCATTCGCTCACCCATATTGAGGAATAGCGCGGGCAGGCGGGCTGTGGCCCCGGCCTGTTTTTTATCGCTTTTGCAGAAGTTCTTAACAATATAGATAAATGAAGTTAGACAAAACGACATTCGAGGGATTGGACTTCCCCGCTTATATATTAGAGGAAAACCTGCTGAGGGGCAACCTGCGGCTCATATCAGATGTAGCGCGCAGGGCCGGCGTAGAAATAATTCTGGCGTTCAAGGCATACGCGCTTTGGAAGACGTTCCCCATCTTCAGGGAGTACATAACGTCCACCACGGCAAGCTCCCTTGGCGAGGCCCGCTTGGCTTACGAGGAGTTTGGCGCACCGGCGCACACGTTCTCGCCTGCCTATGTGGAGCGCGAGATTGACGAGATTGCGCGTTGCTCAAGCCATGTCACGTTCAACTCGCTTTCGCAGTTCGCGCGATTCGCCGCGAGGGTGAAAGCTGTAAACCCGGCGGCGTCGCTCGGCTTGCGCGTTAACCCGCAATATTCCGAAGTCGGCACGGCCCTTTACAACCCATGCTCGCCAGGCACACGCTTTGGCGTTGCGGCATCAAGGTTGCCGGATTGCCTGCCGGAAGGCATTGACGGGTTCCATTGCCACTGCCACTGCGAGAGCGGGGCCGACGTGTTTGCACGCACGTTGGCGCACATTGAAGAGAAGTTTTCGGGGTGGTTCGGCCAGCTCAAGTGGATTAACTTTGGCGGTGGCCACCTGATGACCCGCGAGGGCTACGATGTCGAATTGCTGGTAGGCTTGCTCAAAGGCTTCCACTCGCGCTATCCAAACCTGCGCATGATATTGGAGCCGGGGAGCGCGTTCGCTTGGAACACGGGCTGCCTTGTGGCCCATGTAGTGGACATTGTGGAAGACTGCGGAATAAAGACGGCAATACTCGATGTGAGCTTCACGTGCCACATGCCCGACTGCCTCGAGATGCCTTACCACCCCGCGGTGAGGGGGGCGGAACTGTGCCGGCTTGAGGATGCCGACCAACCGTGTACATACAGGCTTGGGGGGAACAGCTGCCTTGCGGGAGACTTCATGGGCTCGTGGCGGTTTGCGCATCCGTTGGAAATCGGAGAAACTGTTGTTTTCGAGGACATGATACACTACACGACCGTGAAAACGAATATGTTTAACGGCATATCGCATCCTGCAATCGGACTGCTTAAAAATGACGGGGAACTTGAAATTTTGCGAAGATTTTCCTATGAAGACTACAAAAACCGCATGGATTGAAGAAAAATAGAAAAAAAGTGCCGAAAAGTTTTGTGGGTTTAGAAAAAAGCACTACCTTTGCACCGCGTTAAGAGAAACGCTCCTACTTGACAACAAGACAGGAAATGAAAAGCGGAAATAGCTCAGTTGGTAGAGCACGACCTTGCCAAGGTCGGGGTCGCGGGTTCGAGTCCCGTTTTCCG
>CALUMB010000006.1 GCA_944321645.1 uncultured Prevotella sp. | reverse complement strand
GCGTCAGATTCCGGTTCTGAAGGTCTTGGGTTTGAATCCCAACGGAGTCACAACAGAATCTAAGCGGAAATCCTTTGCTGGCAAAGGCTTTCCGCTTTTTCCTTTTTGGCACGGAAGCACCACAAGCAGACCTTGGAGGCCAGAAGTGAGCGGAAAAAGTTTACCCATAGTTTACCCCGATTGTTTAACTTTATAACGCATAACGATGGTTACATTCAAGGCAACGGTGAAGAAAGAGAAGATGAGGAAGGACAAGACATGGAAAGTGCTCATCCGGGTTACGCACGGGAAGAGGTCGGGCTACATCCCCACTTCCATGTATGTGTCGAGGAAAGAAATGACGGCATCCTTCAGGATTAAGGACAGGGAAGTGCTTGAAAGGTGCGAGGCCCTGATAAGGGAATACCGCAGGCGGGCCGACAGCCTGAGCCTGGAACTGAACGACATCCCCATTGGAGGCATAGTGGAAAGGCTCAAGGAAAAGTCGCGGGGCGGGAATGCCAGCTTCACGGAATATGCCGAGGGATGGATGGCGGGCGCGAAAATCAAGGGCGTGAAGAACTACCGCTCGGCGCTCAACGCCCTGAAGCGTTTCCTCGGCAAGGGGGACATTCTTTTTTCGGACGTGACCGTGGCGGCCATGAGGGCTTTCGAGGCGAGCCTCGCCGGAAAGCCCCGGGCGCAGTCTCTTTACACCAACGGCATAGCGAGGATGTTCAACGACGCGCGCGACCTCTTCAACGACGAGGAATGCGGCGTGGTGCAAATCAGGCACAGCCTGCGCAGGTACAAGCCGCCAAGGCAGAACGTGGCGGAGAAACGCGCCTTGGGGCTGGGCGGCATCGTGGCCATCATGCGCTTGCCGGACACGGGGGCAAGGACAAGGGACGGGAATGTGTGCCTGCACGACCTGGCGCGCGACTGCTTCCTGCTGTCTTTCTTCCTGATGGGCATGAACACTGCTGACCTTTACGCCGCCAGCGACTTCGACGGGGAGTACATAAGTTACCAAAGGGTGAAGACGAAGGACAGGCGTGCCGACCACGCGCTTATCCGTGTGCGTGTACACCCGTGCCTGTCGGGGCTGCTCGAAAAGTACAGGGGGAAGTGCAGGGTGTTCAACTTCAGCGAGCGCTATGCCACGGCGTCAGGCTTCAACCGCGCCGTGAACGCCGGGCTGAAGGAGGTCGGGGCGGCAGTCGGCATCCCCGGGCTGCAGTTCTATGCCGCGCGGCACTCTATGGCAACGGCCGCCGTGAACGAGGTTGGCATAAGCAAGTATGTGGTGAACGAGATGCTCAACCACCTTGACCCGTCGATGCGCGTCACGGAGCTGTATGTCAAGAAGGATTTCGCCGCCATCAACGATGCCAACGCGTTGCTGGCCGGCTACGTGCTGGGCAAGGCCGGCGTGGGTACCGTGGCTTGTTGAGTGCGGAACGCCCGCCGGCGAGACGGCGCTTGCACCATGGTGGTGTTCAAGGTTGAAAATGTTGACAGGGGCAGACGGTGGTGTACCAGCGGATGAAAGGGAAAGGATTTTAATCAAAAGAAAAACGGATATGGAACTGAAAGAGTTTATCAACAACACGCTGACGCAGATAGCAGAGGGTGTGCCGGAAGCAATAGACAACTCTGTGGGCAAAGGATATTTGGTAAGCCCCGCAAGCGATAAAATTGGAAATAGTTGCACAATCCATTTCGATATTGCGGTTGAAAGCGAAGCCGAGGGTAAGGCAGGTATCAAGGTTGTAGGAGGAGGCATATCGAAACGGAGTGCCAACCGTATTTCTTTTGATTTAATGATGACGCTTCCACGCCCCGAAAATCCAAATGCTACTGCTCATCACAAATTGGTGGCGTCTCATCAGTCTTGGGTTGACGATGTTCGGGATAAGGATAACCGTAATAGTCATGAAACAGAAAGTCAGACCATGACTTCCCGATGAGCCACTGAAAAGCGGCGGCGGCATTTGAACCAGCTGTATCAGCGTCAATGTTTCTCTTGCTATAGAACCAAAACAGCTTGCAGTACAGACGGCGGTAACGCCAGTTGCGGTATAGTCTAAGCAACTTCTTCATAGGCTCAAATCAATATGCAGATGTCCGTGTGCGATTTCCGACAAAGACAAGGCTTCGGAGGCTGTCAGATTGTCGCCGACGATAAGGACAAGGTTTGTTTCCGATGTTGCAGCCAAACGTGCAAACTCGAACAATTCGGAAAAGCGGAAGTCGGCGGACTTCAATGTTAAGCCAGCCACACCTTGGTGCAGGAGTGCCATGATATTTTCTGCTGATTTTCTCATGTCGATTATTTTTGTCCGTTGCAAAGATAACCAGCCCGGCGGCAAACTGTGGTTTATCTTTTTACGACCCACAAAGGAACTTTTCTTTTGTGGGCTTTTCTTTTGTGGCCGTCTCCCGTGACTGTGTGCATGTGCATACGCGCGTGTACGCGCATAACACGCACACATACGCACATACGCTCGTGCGCGCTCTACATAGATGGAGAATGAAATATATATACTTATATATTTCTTCTCTTTTCTTTGTTGCATAAATTCGGAAGAAATACCCTTTTCTTACGAAGAAATGGCAATAACTTCGGAAGAAATAACGCTTTTGAGGCAAAAATAAAGGCGATGCCTGAACGAACAGACACCGCCGCTGATTATGATTACAACCGATTAAAAAGAACCGTCTAAAGTAGATTGAAGTAGACGCTATTCGTCTCCGGCAAGTTCGACGAGCTTGTCCTCGATGGTTTTTCGACTTTCCACCGTTGCGTCAATGGTAGTTGATTGCATCTTGGGGGCGACGTAATTTGTTAGACGCTCCATCAACGCGACCCTGTCTTTCGGTTCAAGCTGTGCCAAATCCTGAAAGAACTTGTCGCTGTTATAGTAATCACTCGTCACCTCCGACAATTTCTCTCGTATCGTCTTTGTCGCCTTGTTGGGCGTACCCTTTACCCTGCCTCCTGTTTTCTTTCCTCTCATGTACGTGCGTAAAAAGTTAAACTGCGTGTGCAAAGATAAAGCCTTAACTTCGCTGCATAAAGTTAAGTTTTAACAGATATGGGACTAATCGGAAGCGCACTCGGAGCCGTGGGCGGCATCTTCGGCGGCATTTCCGCCTCCAAGGCGATGAAGAAAGCGAAACAGAACGTACAGCAGCAGATACAGAAGAACCAAGACTGGTATGACCGACGCTATAACGAGGATGCCACGCAGCGTGCCGACGCACAGCGCATACTGACCATGACGGAGGAGAGCATTCGCAGGCGCAACAAGGCGGCGGCGGGGGCGCAGGCCGTGATGGGCGGCACGGAGGAGAGTGCCGCTGCGGCGAAGGCGGCCAACAACCAGGCGTTGGCGGACGCTACGGCGCAGATTGCGGTGAACGGCGAGCAGAGGAAGGACCAGATAGAGCAGCAGTACCTTGAGCGCGACGCGGCCTTGCAGGAGCAGATGCGGCAGCTCGAGGCCGGCAGGGCGCAGGCCATCGCGGGCGCGACGGCTGCGGTGACGGGCGCGGCCGGCGAGATGGACTTCGGCAGCATGAAGGTGGGCAATAAGGTGATACCGCTTTAAAAGGGGGGCTGGCCTATGTCGAAGACGATGGAGAGGATTCTTGGCGCTGCGGGTAACGCTGGCGGCGGTGGCGATGCAGGTAATGCAGGTGGTGTAGGTGGTGCAGGTGCTGTAGGTGATGCAGGTGGTGTAGGTGATGCTGGTGTGGTAAGGCCCGCGTCCATATCGGCGCTGGTGCCGGAGGAGAGGCTTGCCCCGGCCGGTGGCGGCATCCCGCAGTTAGCGGAGCGGCAGCCGAGGTGGGTTGGCTACGAGGAGATGTTCAGGAGGCTCTCCCCGTACAAGCCGCTGACGCCGGAGGAGTTGGAGAGGGAAAGGAAGAAGGAGCGGCGCGAAAAGACGTTCGCGGCCATAAGCGACGGGATTTCGGCGCTGTCCAACCTGTACTTCACCACGCAGTACGCGCCGAACATGTATTCGGGGCAGGGGACCGCCTCGCAAAAGGCAGGCGAACGCTGGAAAAGGCTCGCGGCGGAGCGCAACGCGAACATGAAGGCCTACCTCGACGGGCTGGCGAGGGCGCGGCGGATGGACGAGGAGCACGATGCCAGGGAGCGCGAGTGGGAGCGGCAGCTTGGGCTCGACAAGATTAAGCAAACGAGGGATGCGGCGGCTGATGCCCGTGCGGAAGCCAAAGAGAAACGCGACCAAGACATGCACGAGCTTAATATGCTGCTCAGGAACAATCAGATTACCGAATCAGAATATAAGGCAAGGGTGGCCGAGGTTGAGGCTAAGTATGCCCCGCAGATGGAACAGTCTAAGATAAGCCGCAACAAGGCAGCCGCAGGTGCATCCAATGCCGCCGCGAGCGCGTCGAGGGCACGTGCAAGATACTATGACAACGGAGGCAGTTCAGGAAACCGCTATTACGGCGAGTTCCAAGGCGAGAAGTACAAGACACAGGCAGACTACGAGAAAGCCGTGCTTGACGCTGCAAGAGACGCGGGAGTAGACATCTACGACACCGAAGTCACGGAAAAGGACTACAAAGGAAATCCGAGAAAACAGCGCAGGGTGAAACGCTCCATCGCCTCCATAGCGGCAGAAGTGGACGAAAAGAACAACCAGTTCAACGTGGAAGATTACAGACGCGGAGGCGGCACGAGACAAGAGAACAGCGCACCTCCATTAAACTGACAGCATTATGCCAAACAAGATAACATACACCATTACCACCTCGGACGGCAAGAGCCACCAAGTGAGCGAGGAAAATATTAACAAGTACGGTATGCAGTCGTATGCGGACGCATACAAGGGCGCAACCATCCGTATGCGTGACAAGGAGGGCGCAGACTACGACATACCGTTGGCCAACTATGACGACGCACAGCGTCAGGGATTGCATCCGTTCCGTTTCAATCATACCCCGGACAATACAGACACCCGGCAGGAACGTGAGCCGCAAGAAACGCAGAATACACAGACGCAGGAGCAAAAGCCGTGGAAGTCGACGGCGCAGCAGAGAGCCGTTATGACGGCCAACTTGGAGGGCATCAGCCGTTCGGCACAGCGCACAATGGAAGACTTCAACGAGCGCATGGACAACTTGCAGGAATACGGCAAGCGTTTCGGAGGCGGTCAGACGGTGAGCGGCGGTTTACGGTTCAATCCCGGCACCAAGAAGATGGAGCGCACTTACCTCACTCCCACGGGTGACAGGACTTTCAACAAGGGAGCGGCGGACGCGGTGAGCAGGGAGTACAGGGAAGAAACCGAAGCCATCCGCGCCGAAGAACAACGCAGACGTGAGGAAGAAGCCAAGATGCGACACGACCCGACGCTGTGGGAGACGGCCACGAAAAGCGTCGGCGCGGGGTTCCTGCGCACCGGCGCGGGGCTGCTTGACGCAATGCAGGCACTGTCGAGCGGACTCATAGTGGAGGATGCGTCAAGCCCGACAGGGTACACGAGGACGCGGAGCTACGAGGAAGCCCTGGCAGACAAGGACGCCCCCCTCACAAGGGCCACGGCCTCCATGCACGGCACTGCCGACCGCCTTAGCGAGGAAGCGCAACCGCACAGCGGGAGGAAGGGCTTCCTTGACATGCTTTGGGACGGTGAGATAGGTGGCTTCCTGCAAAAGGGTATTGCCACGGCGGGGGAATCGCTGCCGATGACGCTTTCGGCGGCCAACCCATACACGATGGTGCTCAACGCCATTTCTATGGCCGGAAGCAATTTCAGGGAGAACACCCTTGAAAACCCGGACGTGCCGGCATGGAAGCGTGCCTCGCAGGCCATAGGGTCGGCGGCCATAGAGCAGGCCGTGGAAAAATATGCCGACCCTATATTTAAGTATGTGGGCGGCGGCAAGGTACTGAAGGGTGCATCGAAGGGTGCGAGCGGGAAGATTTCGACGGAAGTCACGAAAGACGCGACGGAAACGCTTGCCAAGCGCATATACGGGCGTTTGAAAGGCCTCGGCAAGGATGCGTTGGGGGAAGGTGCGGAAGAAGTGCTGAGCAATGTTGGCAACGACATACTCGGCGAGACGCTCGACCTTGTTGACGGGAATGAGGACTACGGACTCCGTGCGCAATGGGAAGATTTGAAAAAGGAAAGGCCGGATGCGGACCTGTGGGATTTCGCCCGGGCGAAGGCCAAGGAAAACGTGGAGTCGTTCATCGGCGGCGCGATGGCCGGCGCGTACACGTCGGGAACGGCGCAACTCTCGGCGAAAGCCTTGCAATATTCGTTTGACAGGCTCGGCGGCGGTTCGGTGGAAGGGAGCGAAGGACAGCCCTTGAACCCCTTTAATGTTGATGTGGCCCAATCGTATGATGACGGTTATTCCGAAGAGGAGTCCACGGCGTTGCAGGACGCGAAGAACCTGTACGAACTCCGGCAAGGACAAATGGCCGACATTCTCGGCGTTGACGCAGAGCAGGTAGATGAAGCAATAGGTGACGCTGTAAACTTCATCGGGGAGTTGCAGAGGCTCGGACGTTCTGACGAGATACAGCCCGTATTGGATTATGTCAATTCAAAGGCCAAATATGACGGAATGATAGAACGTGTGCGTGATGATATTGACGGACGTATCGGGCAAAGCAACAAAATGGCGGACGAACGCACGAACCATGAGACCGGCATGATTCAGGGTGTGACCATGAAAGCACAAGACGCAAACCACAACGACCGCCGTGCATACCTGCTCAGCGGGAGGCTCGTGCAGCTCGCCGACGGCGGGGGCATCGACCACGACAAGTCGAGCGGGAGCGTGCTCGTGCGCTACGAGGACACTGGAGAGATGGAAATGGTGTCGCCTGAAGCCATATTGAACATGGAAGAGCCTGTTGACCCCGAAACGGAGAAACAGACGGCTGCGGAGGCCATACGCCAGCAGTATGCGCAGGAAGCCGCCAACCGAATTGACGGCGTTGTCGCATTCAATCCCGGTGACACCTATACCATTACCGACGCACAAGGGCAGCAGTCCGAGGTACAGGTCGTGGCGAATGTGGACGGGCTTGTTGACAACGGCGACGACACGGTGAACGTGAGTTCAGACGGCGGGCGGACGGTCGTGGCCATGCGCAAGGAGGACATACAGGCAGGCGTGGACGCCACGAACCGTGCGAGAGTGTCGCAAGCAGACGCCGAACGTGAAGCGATGCGCCCACAGCCCGCGCAGAAAGCGTCGTACAGCCTGAATGACGAGGTGACATTGCACAACGATGACGGAAGCATCACGACGGGAGTTGTCGTAGATGACAATTACAACGATGGCACTGTCCTCGTGCAAATCGACACGCCGCAAGGCGAGCGCGTCGTTCCTTATACACAAGAGGAACTTGACAGGCTCACGGCGACGGACACCACGGAAAATTTTGCGGAAAACAACGGAATTTATGCGGAAAACGGCAACAATAATACAGAAAATATTCCGCAGAATGACAACATCGAACCACAGAATATTCCAACACAGCAGGAACAGCAGCCTACCGAAACGCAGCCTACCGCAATGGAGCGCATACCCAAAGACGAGCAAGGACAGCTTCTATACGAACAGGCCGACCCCGATACGGCATGGGATGCAATATTGGAAGAAACAGGCGGCGACGAGGCTATGGCGCAGAACGTGGCGGCCAGCATGGTTGCCGACAAGGAAGCCGAGCTTAAAAAGGCGGAAAAGGCCAAGCCCAAAGGCGGAACTACTATTGCCGAGAAAATCGCCGCAGAGCGCGAGCGGAAAACAGCCATCGAACAAGCACAAGCCAACCTCGCCACGTGGCAGAAGATTGCACAGGCACCCGAACGCAGGAAACAGGCGGCACTCTTGGAGCAGCGCAAGGCAGCAGAAGAAGCCGCACGGCTGCGCCGCGAGCAGGAAGAAAGAGAACGCGCTGAACGCGAGGCGGCCGAACGCCTACGCCGCGAGGCGTTGAACGGCGTGCCTGACTTTGTGGAAGACACGCCGCAGGACGCACGAGCAAGGGGCTACCGCAGGGTGAACGGATACAAGGTGGACCGCCAAGAGCCGGTTGCCGCCAAACAGGGAAAGGAAGTGCAAGTGAAGTTTGACGACAAGAACATACCGACCGGCCATGTGGCCTTGATAGACGCTTCGCAGTTGCAGCCGAGCCACACGGGCGGACAGCGCAATCCCCTGCACTTCATCGACGAGGCGCAGCCGAAGGAGCGCAAGGACGACGCAAGCGTGATGTCTGCGCAGAAGATTGCCGCAAACATCCGCCCGGAGGAAATCACATCATCCGTCACGGCTTACACGGGCGCACCGACAGTAAACACGCGAGGCGAGGTGATACAAGGCAACAACCGCAGCGCGGCCTTGCGCGAGATGTGGGCGGCCTATCCCGAACAGGCGGCGAAATACAAACAATACCTTACGGAACGCGCGGCTGACTTCGGACTGGCACCCGAAGACGTGGAAGCCATGCGGCAGCCTGTGCTGGTGAACATGCTTGACGTGACGGACGGTGACGCCATCACGCTGGGGCAGTTCGTGGCACAGGACACGGAGAGCGGCGGCACGGAGCGCATCAAGCCTAAGAACATCGTGCAGAAGATGGGCGGCGACATGAGGGGCTTTGCGGGCCAACTGCTTGCATCCCCCGATGAAGAAATGTCGTTTGCGGAACTGGTAGACCGCAACGGCGCGGGCGTGCTGAAATGGATGCGGCAGAAAGGCTACATCACGCCGACGCAGTACATGAGTGCGTTCGACAGCAAGGGCGGACTGACTGCGGAGGCGAAGAACGACCTGAAGGGCGTGATGTACCAAAGCATTTTCCAAAATGGAAACACCCACATGGAGGAGATGTTCGGGGTGTTGCCGGCCAAGGCGCAGAAGGCCATACTCGCCACGGCGTACCGCGACTATGACAGCCCGAACGCCGAACGTATGATGGATGAGATACAAAGCTCGATACAGGCTTACTACGCCTTGTCGCAAGACCCGGCGTTTGCCAATGCCAAGAACTACAAAGAGGCACGCATAGCGGTAGAAACGTGGAAAAGGCAGCTTGCCTTTGACGACGTGACGGGGGGAAGCTATCTTCCTGCCGAAAAGTACAGTAACTTTGCGCTGTTGCTGGCCACGATGTACAAGGGGCAGTCGCAGACGTTCATCCAAAACATCTTCAAGAACATCTACGACCTTGTGCAGGGCACGCAGGAGGCAACATTGTTCGAGACGCCTGACAATACGCCGCGAACGTTGGTGAATGCCATAGAGGAGACTCTGAACAATCTGAGTGACGAATTATTGTTAAACGGGAACTTTATATACAATGGACAACAGCGAAGCAATGTATTGGCTGGCGGTAGTTCAGCAGGCCAACAAGGGAGACAAGGAAGCGATGGAAGTGCTCCGGCAGGAGGACGAGATGAGAGTGAAAGCAGACAAACGGACAATAGCCGAGGAGCTGAAACTAATAGCGGATTATCCCAACGTGACGGAACGCCGGAGGCAGGAGATATACGACAACCTGCGCCGGTGGACGGAAAAGCACGGCGGGCAAGTATTCGTCTGAATGGCGAACAATGCGACATCCTGCTTGCACAAATGCGTGAACAAGCAGAAGTCGCGCCCTATGTGGAACTTAATCCAACAACTTGGAGCGAGCGATTTGGTGAAAACGGCATTATCAACACGCCTATCGGAGAGGTGAAGATGGGAGAAAACCAAATAGCCAAGTTCTTCGCAAAAGGCCGCGAAAAGGAATTTGGCATGGTTGCCCCTACTCTTTCCAATCCCGACATGATAATCGAGAAGAAAGCACCAGCATCGAATGTGGAGCGAGACACCAAACTGCTTTTCATCAAGACATTCATCAAGGCTGACGGAAGCCGTTATGTGAATTTTGAGTCCGTTACCGTTCAAAAGGATGGTATGGAAGTGTCAATAAGTAGCCATGAGGTGGACGCAAAGGTCGTAAAAAAGGAGATGCAGAATGGGAACATCCTACATCTCCGAAGTGGATTGCCTTTCAGTTCTGAGTGGTACTTAACCGAAACTCCTGTACAGGAGGGACCGGACCTTGTTCCTACGTCCGACAATAATGAGGGAAATACCCTTCAAACCGCAGCGTCTCAGCCTCACGGAGGTATTATCTCTTCTACTCGCAAAGATACTGATAAATCAGCATTTACGCAAACTATTGGCGACAAAATCGCACAAGAAGAGGCAAAAGTGGACACAAATCCGACCGAGGCGCAGAAAGAGGCAGGCAATTACAAGAAAGGACACGTGCGCATCGGGCAGTTCGACATCACCGTTGAAAACCCGAAAGGCAGCGTGCGGCGCGGGACAGACGCAAACGGGAACAAGTGGGAGCAGACCATGCGGAACACTTACGGCTACATCCGTGGCACGGAGGGCGTGGACGGCGACCACATCGACGTGTTCCTGGCGAACGACATTGACGGCTGGAACGGACGGCGCGTGTACATCGTTGACCAGTACAACGAGGACGGCACGTTTGACGAGCACAAGGTTATGCTGGGCTTCAACGACGAGGCCGAGGCGCAGGAGGCTTACCTCTCGAACTATGAGAAGGGCTGGGCGTCCAAGCGCAAGCTCGTCTTGTCGTCTGCCAACTTGGAGGACTTCGAGAGGTGGATAAACAGCAGCCACAGGAAGACGAAGCCGTTTGCGGAGTATAAGAGCGTGAATAAGACGAATGGGGCCAATAGGGCTGATGGGCCGAATGCGCCGGAGGCCGAATTTGAGATTACACCTGCACAGTACACCACAAAGCGTGGCAAAGTGCTTGATATGCACCTCGTAAAATTCGACAAGCCGTTGACAAAAGAACAGCAACGTGCGGCAAAGGAGCTTGCCAAGGCTGAAAAGGGCTGGTACGACCGTGACAAGGACGGCTTCATGATGCGTAGCGAAGAAAGCGCACGGAAACTGGCCGACACCATAACCGAAAACGAGGAAGCCGTGAGCGACGCACAGCCTTTGTCAATTGCTGATACCCGGAAGTTGGAAGAGCCAGAAGCAATAGGCACAGGTGCTTTCGGAAACATTTACGACCAGTTTAGAGGTAAAGCAAAAGAAGCCATTGCTTTCTTAAGGAGGAAGAAAAGCGGAGAAGCATTAGGCGCATTACACCATGATGAAATTGGTGACATAGACTTAGTGTGGGGCAAGGAAGGTACAGGTCACAGTAACGGTTTCGGACTTGCAAAGCTTGTAAAGTTTCATCCTGAAGTATTAGATAACTTGCAGGAAATCCTGGACGACATGCGCGTTGTCAATCGTAGCGACAATCGCATTAATCTTGAAAGCGATACTCATAAAGCGGCTGTGCGTCTTGAGTGGGATGGTAAAAGAAAGAACTGGCTGCTTACTGCATTTGAAAAAGAGAACAGTGTCCGTGACAATACGACAGACACTGGCACGAGCCAAAAAGGCTACGGGAATGACACTGCTACTCCCGAAAACACTGTTCTTGGTGCCAAAGATAGTGAAAAATCATCAGACAAGCAAAAAAACATTGAAATTTCTAATAACAGCGGACAGTTCGGCCTTGTGAGCGACGAGCGCATGGAAGAGCTGAAGAAGCGGTTGAAGCAGAAAGTTCTTGGGCAAATGAACATGGGGATAGACCCGGAAGTACTTGCCATTGGCATGGAACTTACCGCAGGATATATAGACCGTGGGATAAAGAAATTCGCCGATTATGCAAAGGTGATGATTGATGACATGGGTGATGTCATACGTCCCTATCTCAAGGCGTTCTATAACGGAGCGAGGGATTTGCCCGAAGTGCAGGAAACCGGTCTTGCCGATGAAATGACCCCGTATGACGAAGTGCGCACGTTTGACGTGGCGAACTTCGACAAGCCATCAATAAATTCGCTGGATACCGCCAAGATGGTGGTGCAGGAACAGGAGGCGGACAGGCAAGCCGATGAAGCCAAGGGGAAACTTAAAAGCCAACGTAATACCCAAAGGAGAAAAGAAGAAAGCAGAGAGAAAAACAAGCCAAATGTTAGGAAGAAGGAAGGGAAATCCGTAACTTTGCAGCAAGAGCAGCCGGACTTGTTCGGAGGGTTGTTTGAGGAAAATGCAAGCTCGGAAGCAACCGAGAGCCAAGGCAACGAGCTTAACCGCAAGTTTGCGATGGCGGTCAAGGACGACATGCTTGCAGCCCTTGTCAATGGCACGAAACCGTACCGGAGCATATTGGACTTGCGCAAGCGGGCAAGCGGCCTTGGCATGGAAGTTGACGATGACGGTCGCACCGACATCTTGCTTCAGGAGCTTGTAGAGGACGGATTGGTGAGGGCAGCCCGTGAAGTGGCTGAACGTCACGGCAGCGACAGCAGGGATGCCTACGACCTTGTCTGCAAGCTGTATGAAATGCAGCCCACCATTGCCGCACGGAGCAGCAACCGCATCAAGATGCAGCAATATTCCACCCCGCTGCCTATGGCGTGGAATGCGGATCGATTCGCCATGACCGGGAAGAAAGACGTGAAAGTGCTGGAGCCGACAGCGGGGAACGGCATGTTGGTGTTCGCCATACCAGCCGGACAAGTACACGCCAACGAGCTTGACGGCACACGGCTGGCCAACCTGCGCGAACAAGGCTTTGCGCAAGTGACGCGGCAGGATGCCACAGAGCCGTTCGAGGGAGGTAAGCAATATGACGTGGTGATAGCCAACCCGCCGTTTGGGAAACGCGAGGCCGTGGACTATGACGGAAAGCCGATAAGCGGCCTTGACCCACAGATAACGCTCAACGCCCTTGCCAGCATGAAAGATGACGGACGCGCGGCCATCATCATCGGCGGAAACATGGAGTATGCGAAGAATGGTGGCTTGAAAAGCATGAAGCCGTTCTTCACCTACCTGTACGACCACTATAATGTGAAAGGCGTGGTTGACATGGACGGAAGCCTGTATGCCAAGCAAGGAACGACATACCCCACCCGCATGATACTGATAGACGGACGGAGGAGCGAGGAAGAGCGGGCGCAGAGTGCCGTATATCCGCCTGTGCAAAGCAAGGCCATCCGCAAGGCTGACAGCTTTGAGGCATTGTATGGCATCATTGACGAAGTAATTAACTCAAATGACAAGACTAATGGAACAGAAATTTTACGTAGCCAGCAAGGGCAACTCCTACCTGTCACTGACCGACCATCCCGGAACACTGACAGGGAGCGACATACTGAACAATCTCGAACGGATGATGCAAGCCGACCTGGAGGAAGAACTTCCGTGGAAGGAACTCAGAAGCCGGGCGAGGTGGTTCTACGAGGAGAACATAGAACGTATACTGGAAATGGTGAAACTCGGCGAGGAATTGGTGGAAATACCGAAGGAGGAAGCCGAGGAGTATCAGAGCCTGACGTTCAGCGAGTGGAAAGAGTGGGAGTTTCCACGGAGCGAGTGGGATTAGAACCTCAAAGAACAGCAGAACAACCGAAGAAACGCGGCCTCTCCGAAGAAAAACTTCCATACAGGCCGCACAACTCCGCGTTCAGCCTTGAAAGCGTCGCCCCTGCCGCTATGGTAGAGGCAATGGACCGTACTCTTTCTCAAATCGAAAAGAAACACGGTAACATAGACGAGTTTGTACGGAAGGAACTCGGTTATGACACGACGGATGAGCTTCATCAGGCACTTGCCGCCGAGCAGGTTGACAGCGTGGCAATGGCCATCTATCAGATGAAGCAAGGGCAGGCGCTTATCATCGGCGACCAAACCGGCGTGGGGAAAGGCCGTCAGATGGCCGCACTTATCCGCTGGGCGGTAAGACAGGGCGAGAAGCCTATCTTCATCACTCAGAAAGCAGACCTGTTTTCCGATATTTACAGGGATTTGGTAGATATTGGAAGCGGTGACCTTGTACCGTTTATATTCAATTCCCCGTCAGCCAAAGAAAATAAGGGTGAAATGGTGGATGCTAACGGTAAGGTCGTGTATAAAGGCTTGTCTGATGCCAAGATGAAAAAAGTATTGGCCACAGATAAACTCCCTGACGAGTACGACTATGCCGTGCTGACCTATTCGCAAGTGAATACTGGCGACGAAGTAAGCCAAAAGGAAATGGAGGAAGCCGCCAAAAAGAACGGTGTCCGTTCAAAGAAAAGCAAGAGTGCAAAGAGCGGTAAAGCCACTCCCAAAGCAACCTTCTTACGTGCCATTGCCGAGGACAACTACCTGTTCCTTGACGAGAGCCACACGGCGGCAGGTTCGAGCAATACGGGTGCCTACCTGCAAAGCATCCTCCGTAGTGCCAAGGCGGCCACGTTTGCCAGTGCGACTTTCGCCAAGCGACCAGACACCATGCCCCTGTATGCCATACGGACGGCCATGAGCCAAGCCAAGGTAGAACCCGACAAGCTGATAAGCATCATCGAGAAAGGCGGAGTGACCTTGCAGGAGATTATGAGCCGCGAGCTGACCAATGCCGGGCAGATGGTACGCCGGGAACGGGACATGAGCGACGTAGTGACCGACTGGAAAACCATAAACGACCCCGAAACCGTCAGACGTGCGAGAGAGAACTACGACCGTACGATTGCCGCATTCAATGCCATTATCAAATTCCAGGAGGATTATGTCAAGCCGATGGTTGACGCAATGGACAAGGAGCTTGCGGTCATGGCCGAGAGTGCGGGTATTAAGAGGGGAACGGACAAGATGGGTGTTGAGAACGTTCCGTTTGCCAGCAAGACCTACAACTACACCAAGCAACTCATGCTTGCCCTTAAAGTGGATGCCATAGCCAATGAAGTGGATGCTGAAATAAAGGCTGGCAGACATCCGGTCATTGCACTGGAAAGTACGATGGAAAGCAGCATCAATGATTATTCCGCAGGTGAAGTCATTGCAGAACCTACTTTCAGTGCCAGCCTTTTGAGAGGACTTGACACCGTGATGCAATATACCATCAAGGACGAGAACGGGAAAGAACAACATGCGCGTTACTCTCCTAAGCAGTTGGGCGAAGCCGGAGAGAAAGCCTACTATGAACTGCAGGAATTCATCCGTGAAAGCACAAAAGGCGTTTTCATCAGTCCAATTGACGCAATCATCGAACGGTTGCATGAAATGGGTTACAAGGTTGGCGAACTGACCGGACGCAACTTGTACGTGGAGCGTGACAATGAAGGCCGTGTAGTGGTGAAACGCAGGACTGACAAGGACAAAAAGAGGATGCAACGCGAGTTCAACAACGGCGAGCTTGACGTGCTTATCCTAAATAAATCCGCATCAACCGGCATCAGCCTACACGCCTCGGAGAAGTTCAGCGACCAGCGTCAGCGGACGATGATCATCGCCCAGCCACTCAGCGACATCAACGACTATATGCAGATGATTGGCCGCATCGACCGCACTGGGCAGGTACACAGGGGATATTACATCAACCTCGGTTTGCCGGTTCCTGCGGAGAACCGCTTCCTGATGATGCTGTCCACTAAGTTGAAATCGCTGAACGCTAACACGACCACCTCACAGGACAGCGAAAGCAATGAAGTGGAAGCTCCCGACCTACTGAACAAATACGGTAGCCAAGTGGTTGTGGAATATCTGCGTGACAATCCTGACATATACGACAAGATGGGCAGGCCCTTGAAAAAGAACGGTGAAAAAGGCGGCACCGTTAGTATAGCCGAGCTTGACGAGTATAAGCCGCAAGAGGATGACGCACGTAAGATTACCGGTTACGTTGCTTTGCTGACCACCCAAGAGCAGGAAGAATTTTATGATGATGTGGTAAGGCGGTATAATGAACTCATCAAGTACCTTAACGACACGGGAAACAATGACTTGAAGATTACCGTCATGCCGCTCCGTGCCAAGACGTTGGAAAAACGTGTGTCATCTGAAGGAATAGACCCGACCGGTGCCAATCCCTTTGCACAAAACTCATACGTTGAGCAGGTTGAAATGGACGTGCTGCGCAAGCCGATGAAAGCGGCCGAGATACGCAAGGCTATCGAACAGGTCAATAAAGGGAAACGTCCGGAGGATTACATACGCCAAGTCATTTCCACCATTGAAAAGGAGGACGAGTCAAGAATTGCCGCAGAGGAAGCTCGTTATGAGCGGTCAAAGGCAAGGGCGCAGGAAGATATTGCCAAACAGACCGAGAAAATTAACCGCCAACAGAAACGTTCCGCAGAAGAGAAGCAAGCCGCCATTGCCGACTATGTGAAAGAGACCAATGAAAATGTGGAGGCAAAGCACAGCGACAATCTGGTGCGCCTCAACACGAACAGCGATATGTTGAAACAGCGTCTGCACATGTTTGAGGTAGGCATGTCATATCTTATGCCCGACAACCTCGAAAGTATGGTGTTTGACTTCTCCACACCGGCCATATTCTGTGGCTACAAGGCAAAGGACAGCAAGATAACCGCCTCGACCACGCTTGCCGTGTTCGCGACCCTTGACGGACGCAGACGCGTTGAAGTCAAACTGTCCGATATAGCGGCACTGCGAAGCATCTACAAGACAACCAATGACAATTGGGATGCCGCACGTTCCACCACGCTTGAAAACTGGGACGGCCAAATACCGACAGGCACACGAAAGACCGGCTACATCATGACAGGGAACATCCTGCAAGCCATTGCCGACACCCAAGACGAAAGAGGAGGTTTCCCCGGCCAGCTTATCAGTTACACCGACATTGACGGAAACGTGCATGACGGCATATTGATGCCCGACAAATGGAACAGGTCTATGTTGAAAACCAGCGGTGCGCCCGTCATCAGCCGTATCAAGCAGATAAAAGACTATATGCCTGTCACCAGCCATGACGGTAAAGTGGAGATTACAGGCAGCAGTTGGGCGAAAATGTATTACCTGACCGTACCCAAGACGAAAAAAGACGGCGCTGTTTATTACGAGAACAAGATGTTGCTTCGTGCCGTTAATGGCGGGAACTTCTATCCTTACCGTGGAAAGTTGCGCGCGGACATTCCGGCAGAGAATATCGAAAGCGTGGTAAAGGAGTTGTCAAAGTTGGGTGTAAAGGTTAAGGAAGAGACAAATGACGAGGATGTATTGTATCGGCTTAACGATGAGTTAAGCGAGGCGAACGAGCGTTTCAACGAGGAACTGCAACGTTACCAAGACAGGCAAATGAGCAAGAACGAGATGTTTCATTTGGGAAATCCCAACGGTGTGATGCGTATGTTCCTGCCGGACTTGCCCATTGTGATGCGTCCTAGGATTATTAACAAGGCAAGCAACACGAAACACAACGTAGAGGCATCATCGTTGACTAATTTGCCACAAATGATTTCCTCACCAATATTCGTATTCAAACGTGGAGACAATGCCCTTGGAGTTCTTACAGAAATAAAAGACCGTGATGGACTGAACGTATGCGTGGCAATAGAGCTTGGAAAAAGAATACAAGATGGTGGCGAGTTCCTAGAGGTAAATGACGTAAGGTCGATACACGGTCGCGATGCTGAGAATCTTATTTTGCCGATAATACACAATAACACTTTGGCGTATGTAGATAAAGAGAAAGGCCTTACTTATCTCTCCTCAGCGTCATCCTATTATCAGCAGGAAATAGACAAGCAAGACCTTGTATCTGCTGCAAATATAGTAAGAAACTTTGAGAATCCAAAAGTTTCTGATGAAAATCTGCGTTTGGGCAACGGATTGCCGACTGATGATGACTTGGCCAATGCCAACGACCCTGTGTCCAAGTTGTTGGGCAAGTCCACGAGGACGGCACGTCAGCGCATGGCGTTTGCAGAGCGTGAACGTGCCCACATGGTGCAGCGCGTGCAGGAGCTTACCAAAAAATTGCATCTTGATAACGTGGACATCGTAACCGATGCGTCCACGTTGCAAGGCAACCGGGCAAAGGCCAAAGGATTCTTCTCGCGCGGCACAGGCAGAATAACCATCGTGATACCTAACCAAACGAGCGTGTTCGATGCGGAGCAGACGCTGCTGCACGAAGCCGTGGCCCACTACGGACTTCGTGAGTTGTTCGGCGGGCATTTCGACACGTTCCTTGATAATGTGTATGAAAATGCCGAGGAAAGTATAAGGGAGCATATCAACCAAATGGAGGAACGGCTTTATCGGGCAGATATCGAGGAACGTACAAAACAAAAAGGCGGTGGTGTATTTGCCCGTGCGGAAGCTGTGACTGAAGCTAATGAGAAACGTAGGAGCGGTGGCTATCGTAAAACGGCCACTGAGGAATACCTTGCATCGCTTGCCGAGGACACCAACTTTGAGAACACCAATGCAAGCTGGTGGGGTAGGATAAAGGAATTGTTCCTGCGTATGCTTCACAAGATAGGCTTTGAGGACTTCTCCGGCGTGAGCTTGTCTGACAACGAGCTACGGTATATCTTGTGGCGCAGCTACGAGAACCTTGCCGAGCCGGGCAGGTACCGCAGCATCTTAGGGGAAGCCGCAGACGTGGCCAAACAATACGAGCTGAAAGTCGGTAACTACGCCGTTGTAAACAGTGAGGACAGGAATGTTGCCGACAATGACCTTTACAGGGACGGCGCACCTGAAGTGCATGAACGTGTGTATGCCCGTAGGCGTTATGAAGAAAGGGTAAAACGTGGAATGTACCAAATGCAGGAAGCATTGCAAGACAGTATGCTCGGACTTCGGGAGGCCATGGATGCCATTCTTCGTGGGGAAGGGAAGAAAAATATGCACATCGAGGACGTGGACGGCTTTGAGAACGCCTACTTGGGCGAGAACAGGCTGTCTTCCGTCAACAAGGCCGAAGCGGACGCTTTCGCCCACTTGCTGTTTAAGCCCCTGTTGGACGAAGTGGCCAAGCTGGCACCGAACGAGAAAGCACGGGAAGAACTTGCCGATTACATGATGGCCAAACACGGGCTAGAGCGTAACCGACAGATGGCAGAGCGTGATGCACAAAAGGATTACGAAGCCACACAACAAGCGCACCCATACAGCAAGAAAACCTTACAGGATTTCATAGATGAGTACCGTAAAAAGGACTACGCAGGGCTTACCGCCCTGACAGGGGCGGACAACGTGGCAGATGCCGAGGCGGAGGCGCAAATACTTGTCAACGATTACGAGGCGGCACATGACACCGCCGCTTTATGGAAACGCACCAAGGACGTTAGCAATGCAATACTTTCCAAACTGTATGAAACCGGCATGATGTCGAAAGACACCTACGACAATGTGCGCTTGATGTATGAGCATTACATCCCGTTGCGCGGCTTTGACGAAAAGACGGGCGAGGAAGCATACGCCTACCTGAACAGCAAGAACAGCGCATTCAACGCTCCCATCAAGACCGCCAAGGGAAGAAAGTCGAAAGCTGACGATCCGTTTGCCTACCTGCAAAGCATGGCGGAGAGTGCCATTATGCAGGGTAACCGTAACAAGCTGGTGAAACAGCGGTTCTTGAACTTCGTGCTGAACCATCAGAGCGACCTTGCCAGCGTAAGCGACCTGTGGCTGAAATACGATGAAACGGTGGATGAATGGAAACCTGTATTCCCGGACAACATCAACGAGAACGATACCGCCGAAGAAGTGGAACGCAAGATGCAGGCGTTCGAGGAAAGGATGAAGAAGCTGGCCGAACAAAATCCTGACCAATACAAGCACGGAAAGGAAACGGTGAACATCCCTTACCGTGTCGTAGAAAAACGGGATTTGCGCCAGCACCAAGTAGTGGTGAAACGTGGAGGGCGTGATTATGTCATCACTATAAACGGCAATCCGAGGGCAGCACAGGCACTCAACGGTCAGACCAACCCCGATAACGACATGTCGGGAGCAATCGGAGCCATACTGAGAGCCGGAGAGAGGATAAACCGTGAACTGAGTGCCTTGTACACTACACGAAACCCGGATTTTGTCGTGTCGAACTTCATCCGTGATATGTTGTACTCCAACAGCATGGCATGGATAAAGGAAAGTCCGAACTATGCCTTGCGTTACCACTGCAACTTTGCGAAAGTGAACCCTGTAAGGATGAAGATGTTGTTGGCTAAACACCGCAACGGCACTCTTGACATGAACAATGAAACGGAACGCATGTTCCACCAATTCATGATGAACGGAGGAGAAACCGGGTATGCCAACATACGTGACATTGAGAGACACAAGAACGACATCCGGCGTGAAATCCGCAAGTCTAATGGCAGGATACCCATACGCAAAGCGTGGGATTGGCTGTCAGAGAGGTTTGACGAGTTTAACCGTGGTGTGGAAAACTGCGCCCGCTTTGCCGCCTTCATGACTTCACGGGAAATGGGCAGGACGATAGACCGCTCCATATACGATGCCAAGGAAATCAGCGTGAATTTCAACAAGAAAGGAAGCGGAGCAAAATTCATGGGCACGACCGGGCAGACAGGATTAGGCAACGCCAGCGCATTCCTATCAGGACTGGGCAGAAGCGGTTTCGTATTTTGGAATGCCGCCATACAAGGTACGGCCAACTTCGGACGGCAAACCCAACGCCATCCGACAAAGGCATTGACGGGATTGGCCGTCATGTTCCTGCTTGGCGCGGTTGTAGCCTCTCTCGGATATGGCGACGATGACGAAGACGACAAGAACAGCTACTGGAACTTGCCCGAATATGTGCGCAGGAGCAACCTGTTGTTCCGTGCCGGAGACCAATGGATAAGCATTCCGCTTCCTGTTGAATACCGTGCGATATACGGACTTGGCGAATTGATGACCAGTACGCTAAGCGGAAAAGAGCACTTCACCGATGCAGAAATCGCCAACAAGATAGCCGGACAGATAAGCCAATTGTTACCACTTGACTTTTTGGAGGGAGGCGGAGGATTCAAGGCACTTATCCCAAGTTCTGTAAAGCCGTTTGCCGAAGCATACGGATATAAGAAAAGCTGGACCGGCCTACCCTTGTATAAAGACACGCCTTATAATAAGGAAATGCCCGAATGGACGAAAGCCTATAAGAGTGCAAACAAATACCTCGTTGACTTGTCAGAGGCACTCAATGAAGTTTCAGGTGGTGACAAATACACCAAGGGCGCAATCGACTTCAACCCGGCAAAGGTTGAGTATGTCCTGAACGGCTATTTCGGCGGCGTGGCAAACACAATAGACCGGCTAACAAAAATGGGCGAGACCCTTGTCGGAGAGCGCGAATATGACCCGAAAAGTTTCCTCGTACTGAACCGTATCCTGAAAAACGGAGACGAACGGACGGAATACAAGGCCGTGAACAACGAGTATTTCCGCCTGAAAGACGAGCACGACAAGTTGGGAAAGCGGTTGAGAAGCTACGAAAGGGATACCAACAACGGCATCTTCGACTATGCCGAAAAGATAGACTTTCTCTATAACTCCACCGAATACCGGCGTTACGAGATATTCGAGAGTTATCGCCCGGATATTGACGGCCTATATGACATACTGAAAGAAGCCAACGAATACGGTGACGAGGAAGCGGCAAAGGACATCGAAGCCCAACTGAACGAATTGAAAAAGATGATGATAAGCGACATGGACGAGACCCGTAAATAGTTAAACCACTAAAGATGCTTGTTGTGCCTATATTTGCAGAGGTACAACAAGCATCTCATTCATTATGACGACAATAACGAAATCAAAAGGCAAGGCGGTATTGTTTCCTATGAGCCGCATAACCCCGAAGCGCGGTGATACTGAAATTGACACCGTGGCGTTTTCGGAGAAGCACTTCGGCGACCGCAGGGCGTTTGACGTGCTCATGGAAGCGCAGCATTACTGGAACCAGATGGACGACTTCCGGCATGACCGGGAGCGCAACAAGCGGTATACCTACGGCAAACAGTGGAACGACATGATATGCGTTGACGGCAAGAGCATCAGTGAGGAGGATTACATCAAGATGAACAACAACGTTCCGCTCACGAACAACCTCATCCGCCGTTTGGTGCGTAACGTGCTGGGCGTGTACCGAAGCCAGATGAAAGAACCAACCTGCACCGCACGCGACCGCGACGAGCAGAAGCTTGGCGAGACGATGAGCACCATCCTGCAATGCAACATGCAGCTCAACCGCATGAGCGAGGTGAACGCCCGAAGCATGGAGGAGTTCCTGATTTCAGGTTTCATCGTCCACCGCAAGAGCTACGGTTGGAGGAACGGGAAGGAGGACTGTTGGACGGACTACGTACAGCCCAACAATTTCTTCATCGACAACAATATGCGCGACTTCCGCGGATGGGACGTGACGTGCCTCGGCGAGGTGCATGACATCAGCTTCGGGCAGCTGTGCGAGCAGTTCGCCCACAGTCCGCATGAATACCGTCGTCTCAGGGACATCTACAAATGGGCGGCACGCAGGGAGTACATCGCCAGCTATGCGGAGCGTTTCGGCTACAGCAGGTTGGAAAACTACGACTTCCTGCTGACGAGCGAGCCTGGCAGGTGCAGGGTGATAGAGGTGTGGAGGAAGGAGCAGAAGCCCCGCTACCGCTGCCACGACTACCAGAACGGCGACATCTTCAAGATAGACGTGGAGGACTACGCTACGGAAGTGGAACAAGTGAACCGCGAGCGCATGGAGATGGCGAAAGGCGCAGGAATGCCCGAGGAAGAAGTGCCTTTGATCAAGGCGGAATGGTTTGTTGACGATTATTGGTACTTCTATTACCTTTCTCCGTTCGGCGACATCCTGAAAGAAGGTGAAACGCCATACGAGCATGGAAGCCACCCCTACGTGTTCAAGGCGTATCCGTTCATTGACGGGGAGATACACTCTTTCGTTGCTGACGTGATAGACCAGCAACGGTACACGAACCGCCTCATCACCCTATATGACTGGATTATGCGCGCGTCGGCCAAGGGTGTGCTTCTGATGCCCGAGGACTGCCTGCCCGACGGCGTGAGCATTGAGGACATCGCCGAGAGCTGGGCAGAGTTCAACGGCGTGATCGTCTACAAGCCGTCGTCATCAGGAAAAATACCGCAGCAAGTGGCCAACAACTCGACAAACATCGGCATCACCGAGTTGCTGAACCTGCAACTGAAATTCTTCGAGGACATCAGCGGCGTGAACGGCGCGTTGCAAGGAAAGCCCGGCTTCTCCGGCCAAAGCGCGGCCATGTACAACCAACAGGTTCAGAACTCAACAATGGCCTTGCTTGATATGTTGGAATGTTACAGCCAGTTCACGATAGACGGCGCATATAAGGATGTCAAGAACATACAGCAGTTCTACGACACCAAGCGCGTATTCAACATCGCCGGGAAGAGCGGGGCGCAGATTGAATATGACCCGAAGAAGATACGCGACGTGGAATTTGACCTGTCGATAACCGAAAGCACTTCGACACCTGCCTACCGCCAGTTGGCCAACGACATATTAATGCAGCTGTTCCAGTCGCAGGCCATCAATGTGGAGCAACTGCTTGAATTCGGCGATTTCCCGTTTGCGGACGAACTGCTGCAGAACATCAAGGCGCAGCGCGAGCAAATCGAACGGGGCGGCACGCCTGGCGGCATACCGCCGCAGCTGATGCAGCAGGCGCAACAAGGCGCGAACATGCAAGCTGTGAACCAGTTGCACCAAGCATTGGGCAGATGAAAAATGGAGGCGGATGACATCACAAACGATGTTTCCGCCTTTTTCATTTGTGTTTTTTCGGCTTGCCCTTGCCTGCAATCTGATACGTGGCGAGTGGGTCGTGTGTCAGTGTCTGCACACCCTCAATGTCCTGTTTGTCCTTTGCCGTGTATCCCATTCCTTTTCTTGTTTTTGGATTTCCTAATGCAGTCGGCGTACCAACTGAAATATTGTTTGCGCTTGACGGCCTCCACTTCGGGGGCCAGTGCGCATGAGCCGTCGCGGTAAGGCGTGAAATAAAAGCATTCAACTTCGAGGTCGCGCACATACGCCCGGTTGGTGATATACCCTTTGTGCTTGAGCTTGCGGAAATTGAGCCTGTCCATGATTATCAGCTTTCCGTCAGCCGAAGCGGGCATGACATAATAACGCTCTCCTGTTTCCCGATGTGCCTCGTCGGCCTTTCTCACTGCTTCGCGCAAGCGGAGGATTGCCTTTAGCTTTTTAAAGATTTGCATGATACTTGTGATTAAAGATTTATATTGTAGCTGCCGAGACAGCCTTTTTCTTTTTGACGGTGAAACGCCCCTGCCTTTTCACGACTTTCGGAAGTTCCATCTCGTAGAAACAGATGTGCAACCCTATGGCGCGTGTCATGAGCAAGTCGTCATGCTTGCCGATTACCGCACCATAAGCCCCGTTGGGTTTCTTTTCATAAGTCAGGTATTCGTCAAGGCAACGCTTGTCGCGTTCGATGTAAAGGTTCTCACGGACTACTTTCACGAGCGTAGATATAATCATGGGCTTTGTCGCCACATTGGTATGGAAGCCGTATTTCTTAGGCACGCCCTGCAAGATGTCCTCTTCCGACTGCTTCCGCGCGTATAGGTTGGGATAAACCCTTTTGAGCTGGTTGAGTATGAACTGCGACTGGTCGCCGTCCACGTCACGTTCCTTGTCGTGCGTCTCAAGCGTGTTGCTCTCGATTACAAGCAGGGAGTTGTCGTAAAACGCCGCCACCTGTGCCGCCTTCCACGCCAGCAAGTCAATGTCACAGTGGCCGTACCACTGCGCCACGACGACCGGCTTTCCGCCGTCCATCATGAAAAGGCGGTCGAAGACGACGATGACAGACCAGTCGGCCTTTGCCGAGCGTCCGCCCACATCGACAACCGTAAGGTAACGGTTGGTGATTTTCTCGTCAGGGTCTATTTCGGGCTTCTCCCATATCCACAACATCCCCTGCCTGTCCTCGGAGAAGCGCAGGTTCTTCAGCGCATTCTTTCCCTCGTCGGCATCGGCATAGACGTCGCCCACGTAACGCGGTCCTTTTTCGCATGACTTCTTGAACGCCTCTACCTTGTACTTGTCGAACACCATCGTACCCGAATGGACGAACGCCTCGATGTCGTCGGACGGGTATTCGGAAGCCATTGATGCGTGGTCGTTGTATTTGGCACGTTCCACCACGTACCAGTGTATGGCTTCTAACGTCGCGCCAATATTCCACAGCCACCACAGGTAACTGCCGCTCTCCTCACGATTAGAACTTACGTTAGTATTATTCCTATTATTATATAAGGTGGTAGCGAACTCCGTAATGTTTTCGACAGGCAACGAGTATTTCTCAATGTCAAACCAAGAGACGAACATCGCCTCAAACTGCGAGACCTTTTTCCCATTGACCCATCTCTTAGCGTCGTCGTATTCCTGCTGGAAGAAGTTTCCCGTACCGTTGGCGGTGCTCTCATACACAATCATGGTGTACGGCTTGTAAAGCACGCCCGAACAGGCGGAACGCACGATGTCCTCGGGCTTCTTACCCTCCGTGGCTTCCCATAGCCCGACCTCGGAGAGATGCACGAGGCTGTAATCGCCTCCACGGCATCCGTCAGGGCGTTGTGCCGTACCAATCTTTATCTTGCAGTTACGCTGCGGAACACGGAAGATACTACCCGACTTGCCCACGCCGACCAGCTTAGGCTCGTTCTCACTGTACGCCTCGCCCAACTTGTGGAGCATGTCCACCGGGTAATACTTAATCATGCGGTCGAACATGTCCTTAATTTCATCGGAAGCAGAACCCTGATGGGCTATGATTAGCGAGTTTAGGCCCACCTTGTGGATGAGTTGCAGCCATGCCATGTAAAGCTGCGACGTGGTGGAGCCTCCCCACTGCCGGGCTTTAAGCAGGATGATACGTATCGGCTTGCCTGCCTTACGCAGCGTTTCAAGCCTTCTGACGAAACGCCTCTGTGGGCGCGTGAGGCGGAAGAGCACGTCTTCGCCACCTTCCTTGTTCTTGATATAAACGAACATAGCCGCCCAAAACGCGAAGTCATAGCGGCAACGGACACGCACGAACTCCTCGATGACTTTCAGGCGGTCTGCTTCGTTGTATTCGACCTCCATGCAATCCGTCAGGAACGCACGGACAGAGCCGCACTCAACAAGCTGCGCCACGAGAGGCACATTCATCATTTCGACCGGCAGCCACTGCCTCTGTATCGGGAAATCCCCGATGCACACCTCTTTCCTTTCCCCGACCGAGCCGTAGCCGGAGATGGGGTCGAACTTGGCGTAGATTTCCGCGTTGCGCCTGTCGTTCTCCTTTATTATATCTTGCACCGCATCTTCCCTTGTCATCGCTTCAATGTTATTGGTTTATTCAACAATGCAAAGGCAAGGCCGCAGAGGTAGCAGTAGAGGTGCAGCCATGCGTTGGTATTCGGAAGAATGAAGCCTACGGTAATGTAGGACAACATCCACAGCTGGAAATACCGTTTGCGTGCCACCTCGAACGAGATTGTGCCAAACAGGACATAAACCACGCCCGAAAGTCCGACCGTGGGATTGTCGAACGGCAGGAACGCGGAGAGCGTGTCGACGGGAACGGTGACCGCCATGATGTAGGCGATGAGGATGCGCTTGCACGTGACCTTGTAGAGAAACGCCAGGGAGAGCAGGCACCATGCGTTCAGCGCGGCGTGCAGCACGCCCGCATGGAAGAAAGGGTAGAGCAGCCTTGCCGACACGGGGCAATGGGCGTATATGCCGACCTCGCCCCACCCTGCGATGCGGAATGGCGAGAGTGCGACCACCAGCAGGGCGACGGCGACGGCGGCCATGGCCCCGCGCCGTGGCTGGCTTGCGTGAGGCTTATGGTTCATGGTGTGGTAGGTGCGGTAGGCGCAACCTCGTGGCCTTTTCCTGCGCCCATTGCTTGCGTGCCTTGCATACCATGACCTTTGCGCTCCCCGGCGCGAGGTAGAACTTCGGTGCGGGCTGCGCCACGACGATTCTGCAGCACGCCATGATGGCAAGCCCCGGCCTTTCCTCCCTCAGTGCGAGCACGCGCCTGAGGATTTCCTCGAACATCTCGCGCTTGAGCGGGCGCATCCCTTTCGGCGGGGCCCCCCGCAGCATGGCGCACACGACCTTTGTGGCGCGCGTGTCGCTGACCCAGAAGCGGCGTGACTGCATGTTGACGATTGCGGCGTAGACATCCGACATGCGGATGTATTGGCATGACGAGATGTATTCGTCATGCGCCCTCATGAGGTCTTTCATTCGCTCCCCGGCGTATTCCATCATTGCTCCGCGGTGCTTCATAATACATTTTTGAATATCCGCAAAGCTCCTATTCAAAGGAGTTAAAGGAGTTATAAGAAGTCATCGCTCCACTTCGTTCCGCTAAGAAGTTAGAGGACGTATGCCCCTTGGCTTCTTTGTTTCCTTCGTTTAGGCTAAATGCGGACATTAATTATACATTTTGCCTGTGTTTCAAAATTAGCGAATTGAGCGTAAAAAGTTATACCGCCACATTTGTTTTGTTTCCCTAAATTTGCATGGTGTCGATTCGCAACACCATTAAAGAGCAAGGAAATGCCTGACGAGAAGAGAGTTACGAGCAACCGCGACAAATTCGCGGAACGGATGAAGGGCAAGCACCCTGACAAGGAATTTGCCGACGACGAGGCTTTGTGGGGCCAAGTTAATGAAGATTACGACGGTTACGACAGGGAATTGGCAGGTTACAAGGAACGCGAGAAAGCCTTTTCAGACCTGTTCACTGGCGACCCCCGGAGCGCGGCCTTCCTGACGAACTGGCGCAAGGGCGGAAACCCTGCGGTGGAGCTTGTGCGGATGTTCGGCGACGATTTCGTGGAGGAGCTGAAAGACCCAGCCAAGCAGGAGGAACTGGCAAAGGCGAGCCAAGATTTCGCCGAGCGTGTGGCCAAAGAAAAGGAGTTTGACGAGCAGTACCGAAGGAACATCGAGGAGACGCGCGGCATGGTGGAACGCCTGCAGCAGGAACGCGGGTACAGCGACGGTGAGATAGACGATGCGATGTCGTTCCTTATCGGCGTGATGAAGGACGGGATTTTGGGTAAGTTTTCCCAGGAGAGCGTGGAGATGGCGATGAACGCCCTCAACCACGACGCGGACGTGGCCACTGCCGCGCGTGAGGGTGAGGTGAAAGGACGCAACACGAAGATAGAAGAAAAACTGCGTCGGAGCCAGCGTGGAGACGGCACGGCCAACCTCGACGGCAAAAACGGAGGAGGCGGCAAGGCAAGGGACATGCCCGACTTGGGCGCGCTAAACCGCTACGACGACGGAGGACAGACCATTTGGGAACGCGGCGGCGAACGGCGCAGACCTGCGAGGTAGACTGGCGGCGTAAATGGGGCCGGTGGGGCCAATGGGGCTGATAGGACTAATAGGGCTGATAGGCCAAATAGGGCTGCGGCGGCACGGTGGCGCAAATGTGAATGACTATGGACAACTGACAATTAATTAAAAGGAGAGAGAGATGAAGACATTAAGGAAAAGTGCAAGCTTTCTGTGCCACTTGTTGCTGACGGTGTTGGCATTCGCGGTGGACGCATTGAGCGGCGTGATGGTGGCATCGGCCACAAACATGCCCGATGGAGGCAAGACGAACAGCGGCGCTGACGGCGACGGAGGCGACGACCCCAATGCTGGCATCGCCACCGAGACGCAAGGCCGCGCTGACGGCGACCCGAACTTTTACATGGCGGACGTGGACAAGCGCATTGTCAAAATCCGCCCCATGGCAAGCCCTATCGACCAAATCAGCCGCTATGCGAAGTCGAGCAGCTGCGACAGCTTCGAGGTGAAGTATTACAGCGTGGGCACGAGGGAGATCAAGTGTATGACGAGCGATGCCGTCGCCGCCATGTCGAGCGGTGCGAGCACGAAGCTGCCCGTGAGCGACCCCAACATGTTCACGCTGGACGACACTATCCGCGTGGTAGGTGTTAAGGGCGTGACCAATCCCGACACGGGCCAGGCATACGAAAAGGACGACCCGAACACTCCCGACCTCGTATTGTGCGTGTGCGGCAAGGACGCGACGACGAACATGCCTACCGTATATGCAGTGAACGGCGCGATGGACTCGTCGAGCAAGCAGCCGATATGGGTTCCGGCCATTCCGAAAGGCACTGTGTTGGTGCGCATGGGCAAGGCTTGCGGCGAGCTTGACGTGCAGACGGGCCGCTTCAACAACATCCCGATGCCCGAGACTCAGTATTGCCAGAACTTCATGATACAGATTGAGCAGTCAACGTTTGACAAGATTGCCAAGAAAGAAGTGAACTGGAGCTTCTCGGACATCGAGGAGGACGGCATCTACGACATGCGCCTTGCCATGGAGAACACCTACCTGTTCGGCGTGAAGAATGCCATCAAGCACGTGACCAAGGACGGCATGCTGACATGGTTCACGGGCGGTGTGTGGTACATGGCCGGCAAGGACATCGAGGTTGGCGAATGGGATTCGGAGAAGCAGTGCGCGGTCATTTCGGATGACAACCTCGTTGACATCACCAAAGACCTGTTTGTCGGCACGGGCATCGGCAACAAGCGCAAGATTTTGTTCTGCGGCTCCGAGATGCTCTCCGCCTTCTCTAAGATAAAGAGCGAGAAGTTCCGCCTGAAGGACACGGTGGAAGTGTGGAACCTGAAGTTCAAGAGCTGGGACACGGACTTCGGCGAGGTGCTGACCATCCACCACGAGCTTTTCGACCTGAACGGCATGAGCGACTGCGGCTTTGCGATGGACCCGGAATACCTGTCGAAGAAGACGCACGTGAGCTGGGCGCGCAACGTGCTGGACTTGCAGAAGGCCGGCATCCGCCGCACAGACGCGGTAGTGATCCAGGAGGTTAGCTGCCTGTACCTGCGCTATGCCAAGGCGCACGCGAGGATGAGGCTGGCACAGGCCCCGGCTTCTGGGGATTGAAGCCCCCGTAAGCCCCCCTTTTTGGGGGGCACGGGGTGCTTTTAGGTTACATTTAGTTTAGGAGGGATGAGGATGATAAAGGAGTATAGGTCGAGGACGGCAATCAGCGTGAGCGGCGTGCTGCCGAGCGGGAAGGGCGTGCACGTTTCGTTTGCCGCCCAGTCGGACGGCAGCAGCGTATATACGACCGACAACCCGGATGTGCAGTACGCCCTTGAGCACCATTACAAGTACGGCAAGCTGTTCAAGTTGGCAAGCGCCAATAGCGCGGCAGACATCGAAGCCAAGAATGAAGCGGGGAAAGCTGCCGCCAATGTAAAGAAAGACGAGATACGGAAGGTAAGCGTGAGCGACCTCGGGTCGGCAAAGGACTTTTTGGCCGACACGTTCGGCATCAGCCGCACTTCATTGCGCTCGGCCAAGTCAATCATTGAAGCGGCCAAGGCGAACAACATCGAGTTTGAGGGTTTGGAGGAATGATAGTACAGGCAGGAGACATGGCAAAAGCCGTGCGGGTGGCGATAGACATGAACCACGACAGTACGCCGTTGCTGGCAGGTGAGGATTTGGACACGTTAAGTTTCGATGACATCATCTACTCCAAATTGGCAGACGCAGTGCGCATGGTGGAGATGGAAGCCCCGCTAAACCTGTTGGGGCACGGCCACCAGTTCGGTGAAGCCGTGACGTGGTGCGAGGACGGCAAGGGGTGGATATTGCTGCCGGACGACTTCATGCGGCTCGTCGCATTCAAGATGAGCGACTGGCGGCACAGCATATCGGAAGCCATTACGCAAGACGACCCTATCTATGCCCGGCAGTTCTCGAAGTGGCAAGGCATTTGCGGCAACCCCGAGAGGCCTGTGGCCGCGATAGTGAACAGGGCCGAGGGTCTGGCTCTTGAATTTTTCTCCTGCAAGGACGACACGGCCACGGTGGACCAAGCCGTGTATGTGCCCCTGCCGAAGATAGACGATAGCGGTGGGATAGACGTGAGCGAGAAGTGCTACCGCGCCGCCGTGTACCGTGCGGCCGGGCTTGCATTGGCAAGTATAGGCGACCAGCTGTCAACCACGATGTTGGAGGCGAGCAAGTCGCTCCTTTGAGCCTGCCTTCCGCGTGGTTCTGCGGCGAGGATGCGGATTGGTGGCGTGTAGGGCATGCAGGTGTTGTAGGGATTGTATGTGCGGCATGGCAGCATCGGTAACGGTAACGAATGATTTAGAGTGAAGTATGAGCATAAAGGACGAGAACATACAAGGCAACCTTTCGGTGAGCCGCGGCGTGACTGCCGGGGGCGACCTTACCGTGCATGGCAACGCGGAGTTCGGGCACAACGTGGTGGTGAAGGGTTGGCTTGACGCAAGGAACGTGAAGGGTCCTTGCAAGGGCCTGTATGCTTCGGCTGAGGCGTTGTCGGCTGCTTACCCGTCGCCCATGCCGGGGTGGTATGCTCTTGTGGGTGACACATTGCCAGCCGACGTGTACCGCGCCGACGGTGGCAAGTGGGTTGCCACTGGGGAGAAGGGCGGTGAGACGAACCTGTACCTTGACGATTTGGAAGAGGAGGTGTCGGGGCTGGATGGGGCTGTAGGCGCCCTGGAGGGCGACGTGTCCTCGCTGGAGGCTGCTGTAGGCACCCTGGAGGACGTGCAGAAGCGGCATGGCGAGATACTGAAGGGGATCCCGGACTACATAGACAACGGCTTTAACTACCCGTTCGTGCAGCTTGGCAACTTCGGCACGTACCAGAGCCTTCGCGCGGAGCTTGACGCCCTCCACTCCGTGGACCCGTCGTCGAAGGTGACGGGGTATTTCCGCGCGACGCTGAACGGCATAGGCATGGAGCTGAAGAGCTACGTGACGTCGTGGTCATCCGAGGCGTTCGTCCAGGTGCTGATTGGCGCTGTGCGCCTGAACCCAGACGACACGTTCTCGACGGCGAACGAGTACGGCACGTTCGTGCGTCGCTACTCTGGCGGGTCGTGGACGAAGTGGGCGAGCGCCACTGCCGGTCTGGAGGCGGCTGTGTCGGGGCTGGAGGGCATGCATGCTCTTGGCGGTCTTGACGAGACGATAGCGGATGCGGATTACTTCGGCATTTACTTCACGAAGAACCTCGGTGGCGAGCCGCAGGACGAGCCGGAAGAGGTGAGGATACCCGCCGCGACGCAGGAGGCGGCGGGCGTGATGAGCGCGGCAGACAAGGCGAAGCTCGACGGGCTTGGTGGCGCGGCGACGCAGGCGAAGGACGGGCTGATGAGCGCGGCGGACAAGAAGAAGCTGGACAAGATGGACCCCGGCGAGCTTGCGCTGCTTGACGACGTGGACTCTGTGGACTTCGTGCCTCTGGGCATCGAGGTGTCCGGCAGCGCGGGCAGCACGGTGGTGGGCGGCACTGGCTGCCCGATGGTGGAGGTGACGCTGAGGTACGACAAGGGTGGCGCGGAGAAGTCGGTGAAGGGGTCGGGTGCCGTGAAGGTGCCTAACGCCGTTGCCCCTACCGGCTCCCTGTCTCCCGGCCAGGCTGGGCTGATGAGCGCGTCGGACAAGGCGAAGCTGGACAAGCTCGGCTCGTCGGCCACGCTCGCGGGCCTGGACGAGACGGTGGCGGAGAGGGACACCTTCGACGTATACTTCGTGAAGTGCGTCGGCGGCGAGCCGCAGGACGCGACGGAGCGGGTGTCGATACAGTCGGCGACGCAGGATAGCGCGGGCGTGATGAGCGCGGCAGACAAGACGAAGCTCGACGGGCTTGGCAACGTGTCGGTGGAATGCGCCCGCACGACGGCGGCGGACTATGGGATGTCGGCGTGGTCGAGCGTGCTGATGAGGCCTGACGCCTACGACTTCGACGGCACGGAATATTTCCAGCTGGTTGCCGCAAGCGCCATAGGCTGCTCTGTCGGCACGCTACTTTGGGCTTGGGGCGACTGGGTGGTGTCGCAGGGGCAGCTGAAGAGCCAGAACGCCGGTGTGCGCCAGCTGATAGTGAGCCGCAGTGCGGACAACGTGGCGGGCTTGCAGCCTGGCGACATGGTGACGTTCGACTGCTCGTCGGACTTGACGGCGCACGAGTCGTGCGTTGCCGCCCGTAAGCAAGGTAACACGTTCGTGGTGGAAAGCGAGGGTGTGTTCGCCGTTGACGTGCCGCGGGAGACATACTTTCGCAGCATCCGCCTGGAGACTGCCGACGGCACTTACACTGTGACCTTCAGCCCGGCCGACGGCGAGTCGCTGTCAGTGGAGATACCGTCGAGCAGGCGGCTGGCAGACGCCGCAGTGCAGGAGTCGCACTCGTCGAGGCTTGATGCCCTGGAGGAGGCATTGGCGGCAGCCGGCAGCACGGACATTGCAGACCGCGTGGAGACGCTGGAGGCTGCCGTGGCAATCCA
The DNA here is from genome assembly GCA_944321645.1 of uncultured Prevotella sp. Taxonomy (GTDB): domain Bacteria; phylum Bacteroidota; class Bacteroidia; order Bacteroidales; family Bacteroidaceae; genus Prevotella. The sequence goes on along the minus strand of CALUMB010000006.1, from coordinate 25,829 downwards.
CCAGTCGGACATACAGGACATTAACGGCAGGCTGGCCGCCGCAGAGGGCGCCGTGGCTGGCGTCCGCTCGGAGCTGGAAGGCCTGAGGGGCGGGATGATGGACGAGCTTCGCGGCTACGTTGACGGGCTGGACTCGAGCAAGGCGATGAGCGAGGAGGACATTGACAAGGCGATAAGCCCCCCGGAGGGGGGATAGGGCCGATAGGACAAATAGGAGTGATAGGACTAATGGGGCGATAGGACAAATAAGGCAGATGGGACTGATATGGCAGAGATACAGATATATGGCAAGCTGCACAACAACACGACAGACGGCGTGATTGCCGGTGCGGAGCAGGTGTACGACGGCACGCAGGGGCTGACGCAGGGCGAGATTAACGCCAAGGCGATGGCGAAGGCTGACCTGGCCTCGCCGGAGTTCACGGGTACGCCTAAGGCCCCGACGGCGGCGGAAGGCACGAGCACGGAGCAGGTGGCCACGACGGCCTTCGTGCAGCAGGCAGTGGCTGGCATAGCCACGGGGCCCCTGACGGAGGGCGAGATAGACGCTGCGCTGGCAGCGGTGGTTGCGCTGGTGAAGGTTGGCAGTGCTGGGCTGGCGACGTTCTGCCCCGAGAGGGCGCTGGACTTCTCGGGGGTGAGGCAGGTCGAGCCCTACGCGGCGACGGGGTACAGCCGCGCGGACGGCAAGGTGGATACGGAGTTGACGAGGGTGGAGACTGTGGCCGCCGGGGAGGGCGTGCTGCTGCGTTCGATGTCGGGCGGCGCGGCTGAGGCATACGTGCCCGTGGCTGCGGGCGCGGTGGCTCCCACGGAGGGCAACATGTTCGTAGGCACGCCGGAGGAGATAGGGTCGCTGCCGAGCGAGGACGAGACGTGGGACTACTTCATACTGAACAGCAACGGGCCTAACGGCCCGGGCTTCTACCTGGCCAACGACAAGACCGTGGGCGCGGGGAAGGCTTACCTGCGTGTGGCGAACATGAAGCCGGTGAGTGTGAAGATAAGCTCGGCGGGGGCCTCGACGCTGTACTCGCCGAAGGCGCTGGACTTCGCGGGCGTGGAGGGGCTTACGGCCTACATCGCCAAGCTGCGTGACGGCGAGACCTGGCTGTCGCCCGTGAGCGACGTGCCGGCGTACACGGGCGTGGTGCTCATGGGCGCGGAGGGTGAGTATGAGATACCCGCGATCGAGTCGTCGGACACTGACGTTTCGGAGAACAAGCTGATTGGGTTCCTCGAGGAAACGAGGCTGGCGAGCAACGACACCGTGACGTACTATGGCTTTAGAATTCTTAAATCGACGGGCAATTTGGGCTTCGCCAAGATTAGCGAGGCGGGCATGAATTGCCCGGCAGGGAAGGCATACCTTGCGCTGCCGACGGATAGGGGCGGGGATGGGGCCGAATAGGACTAATGGGACTAATGGGCTGATAGGACAAATAGGACTGATGGGACTAATGGGGCATGTTTTTTTAACTTTTAATTTTTAACTTTTAATTTTTCAAGGATGGGAAAGTTTTTGGACAGCGAGGGCGTTGGCTACCTGTGGGGCAAGACAAAGGAGCTTGTCTCGAGCGAGGTGGCGCCCTTGGAGGAGATGGTTTACAAGGCTCACGGCTCTGTGGCGGTGAGCGTTAGCCCGTCAGTGATAGAGAACGGCGTGGCGACGGAGGTGACGGTGAAGAACACCGTGACGCTGTCCGGCGAGTCGTTCTCGCCGGCGGGCGTGGTGGTGAAGGAGGGGTCGGCGCAGATTTCGACTGCGGCCAACTCCTCGGTGAAGCGTACGGTGAACGCGACGACGACGTACACGGCAGAGGCGACGTTCATCGACGGTGTGAAGAAAAGCGGCTCGGCGAAGGTGACAGCGGTATACCCGATGTACTTCGGCGGCAGCGCGTCGTCGTCGCTGGACTCTGCCGGCGTGACGGGCTTGGTGAAGCAGGGCCTGAAGACCAGCCCGAACGGCTCGTACAGGGTGAGCGTGGGCCAGGGCGAGTACCTGTGGCTGTGCGTTCCGTCGGGCATGAAGGTGAACAAGGTTGCCTCCGCAGGCTTCGACGTGCCGATGGAGGCCGCCGCCACGGTGGCGGTGAGCGGCAAGGGGAACTACTCTTGCTACAGGAGTTCGAGCAAGTTCAACGCGGGCAGCGTGGCTATAACGGTGAGCTGAGCAGCCCTTTTAAACCTAAAAAAAAATTGAGCTATGGCAGAGATACAGATATACGGCAAGCTGCACAACAACACGACTGACGGCGTGATTGCCGGTGCGGAGCAGGTGTACGACGACACTCAGGGGCTGATGCAGGACGAGATTAACGCCAAGGCGATGGAGAAGGCCGACCTGGCCTCGCCGACGTTCACGGGCGTGCCGAAGGCGCCGACGGCATCTGAGGGCACGAGCACGACGCAGATAGCCACGACTGCCTTCGTGCAGGCGGCGGTGAGCGTTGCGGCAGGCAGCGCGACGGCCCTGACGGAGGAGGAGATAGACGAGGCGATTGGGGCGTAAGCCCACAAGGTGGCGATAGGGCTAATTGGGCTAATGGGCCGGATGGGCCAAATAGGACTAATAGGACTATTTTAACTTTTAATTTTTCAAGAATGGGAAAGTTTTTGGACAAGACAGGTGTTGGCTACCTGTGGGAGAAGATTGTGGCACACGTGTCGAGCGCGGCAAACAGCGTGAAGTCGACGGTGGGCGCGTACAAAATCAACGGCAAGGCGATAAGCTCCAACCCGACGCTGACGAAGGGCGACGTGGGCCTTGGCAACGTGGACAACACGAGCGACATGGACAAGCCCGTGAGCACGGCGCAGCAGGAGGCGATAGACGCGCTCCTGGTGTCGCCGACGTTCACCGGCACGCCTAAGGCGCCGACTGCGGGTGCGAGCACGAACACGACGCAGATTGCGACGACTGCGTTCGTGCAGAGCGTGGTGAACAGCAAGGTGGCCGCCGCCGACGCGATGCGCTTCAAGGGTACGATTGGCACGGGCGGCACGGTGACGGCACTGCCGGCGAGCCACAAGAGGGGCGACACCTACAAGGTGGCGACGGCCGGCACCTACGCCGGGCAGAAGTGCGAGGTGGGCGACATGGTGATATGCACCACCGACGGCACGACTGCGAAGGACTCTGACTGGAGCGTGGTGCAGACGAACATCGACGGCGCGGTGACCGGCCCGGCGAGCGCGGTGGCGGGGCGCGTGGCGGTGTTTGACGGCACGACGGGCAAGCTGCTGAAGGACGGCGGCTTCACGATAGCGTCGAACGTGCCCGCGAACGCGAAGTTCACGGACACGACCTACAGTGTAGCGACGACGGGTGCCAACGGCCTCATGTCGACGGCAATGGTGACAAAGCTCAACGGCATTGCCGCCGGGGCGACCGCCGACAGCGCACTCTCGACGGAAGAGATTGACGAGGCGATAGCGTAAGCCCACAGCCCCCGTGGCGCCCCTCCCCGAAGTGGGGAGGGGATTTTTAACCAATTAGAATGGAGAAGGATGGGAAAATACCTTGACAAGGAAGGAATCGGACACCTGGCGCAGAGGCTCGGGGCGGGCAAGAGCGTGATGGCGAACTTGAGCGACATAGGCACCGTGGCGAGCGACGACTCGGTGGGGCTGATGATAGACGCGGAACGGCTGGCCGTAGGCACCGGCAGCGTGAGCACGTCGCAGAACGCGGTGATAGGCACGATACCGGCGGCGACGCAGGAGGCGGCGGGCGTGATGAGCGCGGCAGACAAGAAGAAGCTTGACGAGGATGTGGCGCTGAAGGAGGACGTGGAGTCGGCGGAATTCACCCCCACGGGGCTGGAGGTGGAGAGCGAGCTGGAGAAGATAGCCCTATACGAGAGTTCGCGTCTGACCGTGAGGCTGAGCTACGGGAAGGGCGGCGAGGGCGATGCCGTGGAGGGGTCGTGCCTTTTGAATTTCCCGTTGGCGCAACCTTACCAGAACTCTGTGTACATAGGCCACGCGGGCCTCATGAGCGCGGCTGACAAGGCGAAGCTGAACGCCATACCGAGCACTAAATACGTGAAGTCCATAAGGGGCGCGGAGACGGTGTACACTGAGGTGTCGGCAACCCTGCGGTGCTATATGGAGAATGTGGAGGACGGAGTGACTCTGGCAGAGCAGCTGTGCAACATGGGCAGCATATTGGCGGCGACGCAGGAGAAGGCGGGCGTGATGAGCGCGGCAGACAAGGCGAAGCTTGACGGGCTTGACGCCGTGGCGACGCAGAAGAAGGCAGGGCTGATGAGCGCGGCAGACAAGGCGAAGCTTGACGGGCTTGACGCCGGCGAGCTTGCGACCGTTGACGACGTGGACTCGGTGGACTTCGTGCCGATGGGGATTGTGGCTGAGACTGTGGCGCAGGCTGTGGTGAACAACAACAGCTGCCCGATGGTGGAGATGACGCTGGAGTACGACAAGGGCGGCGCGGCCGGTTCGGTGAAGGGCACATTCACTGTGGAGCTCAACACTGCGACGGCTTCCAAGGGTGCCCTGAAGGGCGTTGGCGGGCTGATGAGCGGCGACGACAAGGCGAAGCTCGACGGGATAGACGCCGGCGGGCTGCTGTACTCGAGGGAGCTTAGCGGCGACGTGGACCTTGACGGCGTGGCCGACGCCGGGCTGTACCGGCACGACGGCACCGGCACGGTGTCCCACTGCCCTGCGGACGCGTCGGGGCAGGGCTTCGGGCTGGCCGTGCTGCGCACCAGCCCGATATACGTGATGCAGGTGCTGCGCGTGGGCAACCCGTGGATGGCCGGCGCGGTGTACTTCAGGGAGTTCATGGCCGGCGGCATATCGGGGTCGTGGTACAAGGTGGACCTGGGGGCCATAGCTACGGCGGTGCAGTGAGGGCCGCCCCGCTGGGGCCTGGGCAGGTGTGGCCCTCCACACTGCATTCCGCCAAGGGGTTAGGGGACGTATGCTTCCTTATTTCATTTGTTTTGGCAAAATGCGGACATTCATTTTGTCAAAACATCATCGCCACCTGTTTCTCTACAGCCGTCCTGATGAACGCGTTGATGGAAATGCCCATCCTCTTTGCAAGGGCGGCCACACGGCTGTGCATCTCAGGCGTGAGGCGCACGTTGAGAGAGCCAGAATAGCTTTTGTGCGGTTCTATCCCCTCCTCTTTGCAATAAGCGAGATAGTCGTCAACAGCCTCATGGAAAGCGCCTGTAAGCTCTTTCACGCTTTCCCCCTCAAAGTTCACCAGCCCATCTATGCCCTCAACCTTCCCGAAAAACACATTGTCCTTTTCGCTGAAAGCCACAGAACCGATGTATCCTTTGTAAGTCAGTGTGTTCATATATCGTTCCTCCTATTTCAATAATCCTGCTTCTGTCAATTCGTCAAGCACCTGCCTTAACGCATACGCCTTGACAATATTACCCGGATGAGGTTTGTGTAACATAATAGGACGGCCTGCACCATTCTTGTATATAACCCTCGAACCGGATGTTTTTCCCTTGTTCGACTTTGCATACCCGAAGACAGACAACAACCTCTCCAATTCATCAAATGTAAAATCGGAAGGCAGTCTTTTGAACCGTTCTATCAGTTTTTCTTTTGTTCCCATCCTGTCTTTATTTGAATGCAAAAGTAACTATTTTTTAGTTACGAAACAAGGAAAGCCAGTGAAAAGTCTGAAACCGTTTTTTGTTTAGACTCGTTCAGGCGTAAAAAGATAAACCGCAGACCAGTGGCGATATTGATAATTTTGCCAAAAAGCAAATTTTATGGATAAGAGACACGGCGCAAGCCAAAGAAAAGATTGCCTGATGCGCATTGGCCGCAACAAGTGTGAGCTGACATACGGCTATGGGAGTGACGGCAATACGCCCGTGCGCTGTTCGTGCATATAGTGGGAATAGCAGCGAAAAAGTGCAAAAATCCGTTCAAGTTCACGTGGCTTGTGCTTATCGCTTTAGTGTACTACGTCGGCGTAAGGATTTTCGGCAGGTACTATTTCAAATACTGTTAAAATAGAATGACATGAAAAGAATCATTGAATGGCTCAAATCGAGCAACCGTTGGAAGCACGTTGCCGGTGGCATCGTCATCGGTTTGGGAGCGGACGACAATTATTGCGCAGCCTACGCCGGTATAGGCGTAGCGGCGGCATTGGAGCTTAAAGACAAGCTCTGGGGCGGCAAGTGGGACTGGATAGACTTCGGCTTGACTGTCGGGGGCGTAGTTGTCGGACGCTTAATCAAAATTGCGATATGAGCGATGTGCAAGGAACATTGGAGGTTGCAAAAGGCATCTCCGACTATGGCATTATGATTATCATCTGTGCCGTATTCCTGATGTTATCGTCGGGGCTGATGGTGGCGTGTTTCCGCTGGTTCCGTTCTGCGATAAGCGACATAATATCCTATACAGACGAGCTGCGCGAGCTTAACGAGAAGTTCGGGCACAACAACCACGTGATGGAGACGATAGCTGAGGGTCTGATGCCCGAGACGCAGATGCGCATAAAGAGCATCAGCGGCGCGTTCTTCGACCTTGCGGTGGAGAAGGTGTGCAGGCTGATCAAGAAGATTAGGGAAGAAAACCACATTGCAGACAAGGAGGCCACGAAGGCGAAGATACGCACTCTGCTGCGCAACCTGTACGAGGACAGGAACAGCAAGTTTGACAACTTCCGCTACAGCGGGGAGAAGCTTTCGGAATACAGCAACCCGGAATGGATAGAATGGGTGGCAAAGGTGATGGAGGGCGAGCTCTACAACGAGGCCGGTGCGAACAACGGCAGGGCTTATACCAACGTGAAGGCGGTATATGACAATATAAAACTCGATTTTTATCATCGTATGACCAATCAAATTTGAAAGGTATGATAGTATTGATAGACAACGGACACGGCCGTGAGACCGCCGGAAAGCAGTCTCCTGACGGAAGATTGCGAGAGTACGCATACGCAAGAGAGATTGCAGAACGCCTTGAAAAGGCATTGCAAGAGACAGGGATAGAAGCAGTCCGCATTACGCCGGAGGAAAACGACGTCTCGTTGAAAGAACGTTGCCAACGTGCGAACAAATACGGTTCGAAGGATGCCATCCTTGTATCCATTCACTGCAACGCGGCAGGTGCTGACGGCAAGTGGCATGACGCTCACGGGTGGTCGGCTTACGTTTCAAAGAACTCTTCCGTCAACAGCAAGACGTTGGCGCGTTGCCTGATAGAGGCTGCAAAGGACGTTGGGCTGAGCGTGAGGGAGTATTCGTGCCAAGTGCCTTACTGGACGCAGAACTTGGCGATATGCCGCGACACGAAGTGCCCAGCGGTATTGACGGAAAACCTTTTCCAAGACAACAAGGCTGATGTGGCCTACCTTTTGAGCGAGGAGGGGAAGCAGGCCGTCGTGGATTTGCACGTGAGAGGAATAGAGGAATATATCAAAAAGACGGAGAAATGAGGGCTCTGTTTTATCTATTTGCGGCAGTCCTGATATTGTCTTGCTGCGCACCTTGCAGGCATGTGGGTGCGACGCAGGAACACATGCAGGACAGCGTGCATACGGAAGTGGTGACGAAAACCTATTTCGTTACCGACACCGTTTTTTTGGAGATACCCGCACAGGTGTCCGAGCGGACGACTGAGGACAGCGTGAGCCATCTGGAGAACGATTACGCCACGTCTGAGGCACGCATCACCCCCGACGGGACTCTGTACCATGACCTGAGAACCAAGCCGCAGGAAATGGCGTTTGAGTATGACAAACAGGTAGAGAGGAAAGACATCACCACACACAAGACCGGCACGAACACCGTTGTAGAAACCAAATATGTAGAGAAGGAACTGACGTGGTGGCAGCAGACGGAGATATACGGTTTCCGCGTGTTGGCCGCATTTCTTGTTATCGGCTTGGCATGGAAATACCGAAAAGCAACCATGGCGTTCATCCGCAAACTGATATAGGAGGAAACGATATGGAACATACATTGAGCGTGAACAAAGAGGAGGTTTACGAGGAAGTGGCAAAGACCACCTCGTATACAGGTGCGAAGAAGGGCGACGAAGAATCCTACGAGCGCATACCCATAACCGCCGGTGACAGGGAGATGCTGGAGAGGTATTGGAGCGAGAGCAAGAACGCCATCGCCGGCAGCCTGAAGAAGTTCCTCACGGGTGAGCAGGAAGAGGGCGGCAATTACACACTGACGCTGGAACTGTCGGCCTCGTTCGACGAGAGCTTGTTGGAAAGCATGGAGCGCAGCCTGTTCAGCTTCTTCGTGATGAACATCACGGCCAAGTGGTTTACGCTGGCCAACAAGCAAGAAGCTACGGACTATGCAGCAGGAGCGGCTGCGAACGTGGAGGACATAATGCGCAAGGCATTCTTCAAGAAGAAGCCGAAACGCCCGACGTACAGTTGAGTGAAGAGTGAAAAGTGAAGAGTGAAGAGTGAAGGATGTAGGGGCAATGGGGCGAATAAGGCCAATGGGGCTGGTGGGGCGGCTTTCAGGACTCGTAGGAGGCATGGGAGGCCCCATGGCTGCGGCGGCATTTGGTTTTAAATTTTAATTTTTTTTTGAGTTATGGCAGAGAACAAAAAGACACTGACGGTGACGCAGGAGGTGAAGGAACTGATGTTTGACATCATGAACAAGGCTTACCTGACCGGACAGGCACGAGAATTTGAGGGTACAAAGAACTACGAGGCCAGTTCGAACATGCAAGCCTCGGAGGACATGGAGAACAGCTACCAGCTGCGGCGCAGCCTTGCCAACGCCTTCAGCAGCCTGAAGAGCCTGCTTGGGGAATACCTGGACGAGAATAAAAGCACATCGGACAACATCATTCCCAAAGAGATTGACGATGACGGGCAGCTCGTGCTGGCATTCAAGCTCCCGTCGAACTACAACAACGCCTCGGCAGACAGCCTGGGCAACGGCATCCACGCCTACTTGGTGGACATGGCCCTGTATGAGTGGTTCACGATTACGAACAAGGAGGACGCTCAGGACTACCTGACGCACTCGACGGCGAGCCTGGAGACGGTGAAGCGCGCCCTGTACAAGCGGAGCCGCCCGACGCGGCCGACGTACAATTGAGTGAAGAGTGAAGAGTGAAGGGTGAAGGATTATGGCGTACTGCTGTGGAAAAGAGGCGGGGCGCAAGGAGGCGTCCCTGTCCTTCAGGCGCGCGGAGCTGATATACGACGCTGGCAACTACTCGTTCGTGGAGGCTGACATCATGCCGGAGGGCGACGAATGCCGACGGCACCAGGTGTCGGACATCGGGCAAGCCGGGAATGTGGACCGGGTGACGAGGGTGCTGAACATGGCACACGCGGAATGCGTGGAAATGCTCTACCCCTACACCAAAGAGGAAATACCCGACGGGCAGGAAGCTCTTGGCGACGTGCTGGAAGAGCCGGAGGTGTACGAAATCAGGCTGTCGCTGCCCGAAGGGTTCTCGCTGACGACGCTTAGGATGCTGGAGCACCTGTTGCACGAATACTTGGTGTGCCGGGTGCTGGCGGACTGGATGAGCATCACCAACCCGGAAAGCGAGGGCAAGTGGGAAAGGAAGTTTGCCACCTTGCGTAACAAGATAAAGTCATCGCTGGTTTCGAGGACAGGCAAGGTAAGGCGGAAACTAAAGCCGTTTTGAAAGTGAAGAGTGAAAAGTGAAGAATGTGGGGCCGGAGCGCGCATAAGCCTTCCGGCCCTTTTCCTGTCATTCAGGCATACGGGCCCGGGTCAGAGCGCCGCCGCAATCTTCCTGATGTTGGCAAGCTTTTGCGCGAATGTCTTGTTGCGCTTGGCAACCTGCAAGTCGTAGTCCATTTGCATTTTCAACCAAAAATCGGACTCGATGCCCAGTGCCGCTTCTATCAGCAAAGCATATTCAGTCGTAATGGAACGTTTGCCATTCAACACTTCATTAAGCGCTGTGTACGGTATTCCCGTTTTCCGCGACAATTCTTTCTGTGAAATTCCCCTGTATTCGATTTCCTCTTTGAGCAGTTCGCCCGGGTGCGTGGGTTCGAACGGTTCAAGATTGTTGGCAATCATTTTGGGGTCTACCCCTTTAACAGTGACCATAATGCAGTTATTTATAATGGTTTGACAATTCTAATATATTGCAGATATAAACTATCGTTTCGGACTCTTGCCTTGACACGGTAAACTCGATTCGGTATTGGTCATTCACCCTAATGGAAGAGATGCCCGCCTTATCGCCTTTCAAGACTTCATAATGCAAGGATTTCATATTGTATAACGCTTCAATGGACTGCTTGTTTTTCAAGGTGTTTATTCTGTCAATGTAGCGTTTTATAATATCCGGCCGGAAACGGTGTTTCTTGTCTGCCTTACCCGTTTCGTAAAGTTCACGCAAATATTCCTTGTCGAATGGTTACAATCATACCAAATGCTGTCTCATTTTGCAAAGGTAATTCTTTTTTTTGAAATTCACAAAAAAGTGGATTTTATTTCCCCCTGCCCCATCAATCTTAAGAAACTGAATGTCCGCAAAGCTACTGTTCAAAGGAGTTATAAGGAGTTAGAGGACGTATGCTCCTTAGCTTCCGTTTTCCATTTGTTTTGGCTAAATGCGGACATTCATATCAAGAAAAAGCGAGAGCCGGGGTGCATCGCGCATCCCGGCCCCCTGAATAAAAACCAATAACTAAAAACCTAAAACATTATGAAAAGAAATATGTCTCAAAGGCCCGGCCGGTGGCCGTGCGCCGCGTTACCTTGGCTTGTTGGTGAGGCGCGGGGTGAACTGTACCGTGCAGCCATCGATGCACTCCGCCTTGCCGAGCTTGCAGATGAGCGCGAGGCGGAAATATTTGTAGGGCGAGCCACGGAAACCACGCAGGTACTTGTCTGTGCTGCTCCAAACGATGTGCCAGTTGGACAGGTCTCGCGAGCCGTAAAGGACTTGCGCCACGTGCCCGGCCTGAAAATACCCGCGCTGTATGACGGTATCTATTGTTTTCAACACATCAGGATAGCCGAGCTTGAAAGGACGGGTAACGGCAAGAGCCGTTATGCCTTCTGCGTCTGACAGTGATAGGTTGACGAGTTTGCCTGCGGAGTTTGTGGCGAGGGCGTCGGGGTATGCGTTCACGCTGTCCGTAATGTCGCTGCGCATCATGCCCCACGACTTTGACTTCAAAGAATAGACGTAGGCATAACTTACGTACGGATTGTAGACGATGATACGCTGGTTGGTATAGTCGTATACCATCTTGCAAGCCGTGAGGAAATCGCGGAACGGGAGCAATGATGAGTTTTCGAGCGTGATTTGTTCGCCCTCGCCGGCACGCTCGTTGAACAGGCTGACAAGTTTGTCGGCTTTGGGCAAATCGGACAGGGCAAACAAATCGCGGCTGTTGATGCTGTCGGACAGGCAGGCCGTTTCCGAGCCGCTGATGAGCATTATGCCACGGTCGGTGGCGAAAAGCACGGCGGAGTCCATCTGCGTTATGCTGTCCGTGTTTATGCAGACATCGCGCGTGATAGGCTGCTTGGCGGAATACGTGCCAGTGCTGGAAACCTCCAACGCCCAGACGCCATCGGTTGAGAACGCATACAGTGGGAACTGGCCGAACTGCCCCTGCGAGAGAGCCTTTGCCGCGGCGCTGATGCCAAGGATTTCCCCGGTGCCTACGGTGTTGATGCCGAGGACAGGGAAGTAAAACGGGTTGTTGACCTCGGATGTGTAGATTTTGTTTGGCACGTTGACGGTGCGTTGCTCGTCGGTGGAGGTCAGCGGCGTCTCGCCGGTTTGTGGCGGCTCGTTCCACCCTCCGAAGTAGAATGCCCCGTTGAGGAAGTCGTGCTGCTCGAGCTTGAGTTCGTACCTTTGGTAGGCGCTTGCGATGACGACGGCCTTGTATGCGTTTATGTTCGGGTAGTACAGGAACAATAGCGAGGGGTAGAATTGCGAGAGGCTGAAGCTGGTGCCCTGTACGACGATGTCGCGTCCGTCTTGCTTGACGTAGAAGTAGACGGTGTATGGTTGCGTGCCGTCAGTGGACGTGTCGATGCTGCCATTTGTGATGCCCATGTGTCCGTCGGTGATTTGGAAGAGGGCCCCGGTGTTGTATTCGGTGTAGAGTTTCTTCTTGAGGTTTGCGACGTTGAGGCGTGCGTTGTATGCGAAAGCGTATCGCGGGATGATGGTGTCGTGGCTGTCGTAGTCGTCTGTCATGGCCTCGCGGGTGGTGAGCGTCTTTAGGTAGTCTTCCTCGACTTCGATTGTCTCCCGCCCGATCCCGCTGTGGAGGTTTTCCAGCTTGACACTCTTGAGGAAGTAGAACTGTGAGCACGAGCGTATGTCCTCCTTCACCTCGTCTACGCTCTTGCGCGGCAGCATCACCCTCCCCGTCGGGTATGTAAACCCGCTTGGGTCTTTCGCCATGGCATACATCTCGTTGTACGTCCGCTTCTGGTAGAGGGTGGAGTATCTGTAGTTCATGGTCACCCCTTCGCAGCTTTGCAGTCTGCATACGCTATAGGTGTCCACGTCGCTGGAGTTGGCGAACCTGTCGCATTCTCCGTTTTGGTCGTAGGTGTATATGGGTGCCGAGACGAAGAAGTCGATTGAGCGTACGATGTCCTTCCACTCCATGAGCCTGGCACGTGCCGTCCTGTCGCAGACCTTGTAGTCGAGCGTGTGCAGCACTCCCATGACGAAGCATTCAGCCTCGGTGTACTCCCCCTCTCCCTGTATGTAGTTCCAGTAGACCTGTGGTGCGAGGTCAGAAGACGCCACCATGAGCACCGGCGATGAGTGCATTGTTAGCGTTCCGTCGTAGAGCCGGTAGGCATACCTGACGATGAACGGGTATAGGAACTTTCCCTTTTCGGTGGATTCATCCGCTATGAACTTGTTGACCTTTGCGAGCACCTGCTCGGTGACCCGCCTCTTGTTGTTGTCGGAGAACTCGTTGAAGATGTCTCCCGCCCCTATCGTGTCGAAATATACCTTGAATTTTTCCGATGTGCGCAAATCGCCCTGCAGGCCGAATGATATGGGGCATTCAGGGATGTGCGTTCCGAGTTGGAGGTATGTTTCGTTGTCGGCTTTCCAGAGGAAGTAGTGGATGCCGTCTGATGCGAGTATGACGAGGGTGTTGCCCACGGCGCAGAAGCTGTGGATTTCGGTCTGGTTGGGAACCATCCAGACCTCCACCATGGGCAGCCCTTGCTGCTGCCTGTCGTCGTTGGTGAAATGGACATTGCCGCGGTCTTTGTGTATGATATAGTTCTTGAAGTCGGCCGTCTTGTGTATGAAGGCGACCCTTCGCCCTTGGCCGAGCTGCATGACGACCTTTGGCGGCAGGACAGGCTTGAGCGCTCCGTCTTCGGGTACGAGGTTGAGCGCGATGGCCATTTGTCCGTCGGGCGACTCGTAGTCGGATGGGCTTGCTGTGTAGCCGTTGTATTTAACCTCTTGTATCATGGCCGAGTATGTTGCTGTAGATTATGGGCAGTGCGGTTTGCATTCCCGGCAGCCTTGCCGGCGAGCCGACGCTTAGGGCGACGCGGCCCTTGCCTGAGCCGCTCTTGCAGATCATGGCCTGGCAGAGCCTTTTCGACCATGCGCGGAAATGGCGGCTGCGCGCGTGGGTGGGGAAGCATGCTGCCTCGTGCCGCCCGACGGTGGGTGCGTGCAGCTTGACGTAGAGGTATAGCTCGCCGCCCCCGTCGAGGACGTCGATGACGTCTCCTTTGTGCAGTGAGAGCAGGCTTGCCACGCGTGCTGCGATGTCGATGCGCCCGTCGGCGCGGAAGGTTATATCCGTTTTGCGTGTGTTGCCAAGGATGCTTTGCATAGTCGGAGTTGTTTAGAGGTTGGAACGTCTATCTGATAGTAAACCTTTCCCTGTGGGGTGCGCCTGATAGAAACGGACAGCTTTACCGGGCGAAGCGCAGGAAGTCCGTATTCGTAGAGGATGCGCCCGACTGAAGGGCAGAGCGTCTCAAAACCAATGCAACGATATTTGCCGTTATATTGGATTTGGCAAAGCTGGGTCGGCTCGTCAATGCTAGGATTGAGCATGAAGCCGAATGTGTTGTAAAGAGGTATGCGGAACACGAACACTGACGTATTGTCCCCTGCACCTTTCCGGATGTGGGCGAAAAGGTGCCGGGAGAGCGTTACGGAGTTGTCGGCGGGGTCGGCAATCACGTAGTAGCGTAGCGACCGCCACTTTTGGATGATACATTGTAGTGTCATGGTGCTAAGTTAGCCTATTTATGCAGAGCCTGCGGGTTAAGTTTTAACGGGGCAGCCGCCGGCCCCCAAAAAGGGGGCGCGTGAGGCGGCAGGGGATGGGGCCGGCGGGGCCAATGGGGGTGGTAGGTGTGGTAGGGATTGTAGGTGCGGCAGGGCTGCCGCCGCCAATCCCCTCCCCTTTGTGGAGGGACGGGGTGGGGCTTCAATATTCCTTCCGTGACCTGAACGAGATGGTCTCGATGTATCGGAATGAAAGCGTCTTCATGAGTTCGTCGCGGTGCTTGGCGGCCTGCTCCTTCGTATGGAAGATGAATGAGCAGAGCTGCATTTCGGCTGTGCCTTTCGTGCCTACTATATTTGCATAGTATTTACGGCCAAATAAAAAGGCGATGATTTCTTTCAGTACTGTTGTTTGCATTGTCCTTTCAATTTAAGTTTCAAATACATTTGCATTAGTTTCTTGTATTGCGCCTTGTAGCGTTCGAGCTTGCGTTGCAGGAAGTCTATTTCGGCCATGTAGGCGGTGCGCTCGAAGTCGGTCATTGGGCTTTTTCGTAGGTTTCCTCGAAGATGTCGGGCTTGCATGGGTAGCACTCGCCGCCGACCTCGTACTGGAAGCCGCGGCACGTCAGGCTGGGCGAGAAGCCCTTGTAGCCCTTGATTGTCTTTTCCTTTTCCATTGTGGTTTTGCTTAGTGGCCGTTGAGCCACTTTATGAAGTCGTTGTTGACGTTGAACCAATGCCTGTTTCCCTCTGGCGTGTCGTGCCAGACGAATGCGCAAGCGAACAAGTCTGCCGGCGCGGCCTTCTTGATGTAGGCTGCGAGGGACGCCTTGTGGCACGCACTGCGGTAGTAGTTGGCTGCGAACCTGTCGTAGAGGCTTCGTTCTTTGAGCCACTGGGCTATCTGTTCTGGAGTCTTCATTGTCCATTGCTTTTTGTGGTTTTTTGCTGCCGTGCGGCAGGCGTTGTAGTGTCGGCAGGCGTGGGCCGTGTTTCCTTGCCTCGCAGCATCTGCTGCGCCTCGGGGTCCCCTGCCTCGGCTCGGCGTTTTACCTCCCTGTACCACGTCAGGGAGTTGAAGCCCGGTGGTGGGGTGAACCGGTCTTTCTCTCTCCGCTCCTCGGCCTTTCGGCGTTCGTCGGCGGCCTGGGCGTCACTTGCCGCCTGCCGCAGGCGGAAGCCGTCGGCCTGTGCCTCTGCGTCGGTGCGCTTGCGCAGCCAGCTGTTGAAGTGCTGCTTTGCATCGCGCATCCCGCCGGGATGGCCGCGCTCAAGCCCCGTGGCGGCGCAGTGCAGGCGGAAGCCGTCGAGCTGCGCCTTAAGCGCGGCTTGGTCCATGCGGTGCAGCGCTTGCATCTGGCCGAGCCACTGTTCGTCGGCCTTGAGCCTTTCGGTTTCCTTGTCGAGGGAATCTTCCGTCGGCGGTGGCGACGGCGGCTCACGCGCGGGTGCGCGCATATCGCCGTCTACGTCAGTAGACACATATACATTATCACCATCATATACATTATCAGTTAGGTTTGTTAGGCTTGTTAGGCTTTGTTGCGTTTGTTGTGGCTTGTTAGGTTTGTTAGGTTTTGTTAGGTTTGGCGTGGTTTCCCCGCTGCTGCCTTGTGTGCCATTGTCGCCAGGCGCTCCGTCGGCAGTTTCCCCGCTGCCATAGCGCGATGCCATTCCCTTCTTGCCGGCCTCGCTCCGCTTTTTGACGGTCTGGTCGTACTTTGCGTTGTTGGAATCGATCTCTTTCCTTATGAAGGAGAATGCCATCTTAGCCAGCGGTTTCAGCTCGGAGAGCCTCCCCGACGCGACATACTCGATTATGGCGTCGTAGACTTCAAGCCTGACCTCCGCAGGATATTCCATGAGCACCTCCTGCCATTCACAATTAAAGACGAAACTTTTGCGCATACTCTCACAAGCCTTCAAGGTAGCCGTCAACCTGTCGCATGAAGTCGTCGAGGCCTCGGCACACCACGTATTTGTATTCCCCGTTTTCCGTCACCACACGCTGCCACCAACGCTGGCTGGCACTTTGCCTTCCGTCTTTCCTTTTCATTTCTATGAGCAGCGCACCATAGCGGCGGTTGCTTTTCAGGAGAATGAAATCGGACACTCCGGCAATGACCCCCTCGGCTTTCAGGCGGGCGCCGGTCACGGCGTCGCGCCGCCCTCCGTTGGGCACGGCGAAGAGCCGCCCGCGCAGGTTGGGGTACTTGAGGTTGAACCACCGCACGCAAGACGCCTGTGTGCGGTGTTCGGCATCATCAGGTTTCTTCCGCCGTGCCCCGGCGTTGGAGCGGGCCAACAGTCCGTCAAGCGTCATCTTGTTTTTCATGGCCGTGCGTTTTGTCAATCACCACATCTTTGCACCCAGTCGCACTGATAGTGGCTTTCTGCCCATCGGGGATGCTGTCAATGAACTTTTTCGCCGCCCGCCTGCAACTTGGCGAGCTTGCTATGGAATCTTCCGCTCCTTTAAGGATTTCGCCCTCGTAGGTCTTGGCCTTTCCGTGCAGCGCATCGGGAGCATAGAGGAACACGTCCATAATCTTGGTTTCCTGCAATGCCTCACATTCCCAGTCGGCCAACGTGCCGTGCATGAATTGCTCCAGCGTGAGTTTGGCGTTATCTATGTTCTTTGCTTGCACCAAGTAGTATTGCGCTTGCTTCTTCTCATTCATGGTCTTTTCATCCAAGGTCTTGAACACGACCTTGGCACGATACCAGCGGTCGCCATCTGGACTTTGAACCAGTTCGGAATAGTTGGTAATCTTTTCGGAAACCACCTCGAACTCGCCGCTGATGAAACAGGACATTTCACCGATGATGCGGCTTTCGGCCTCGGTAAACGAGAGCGCATCTACGATATACAGCTCCGTCACTTTCTTCTGCATCCCATTTTCAAGTGTCTTTTCGTAGCGGATGCCACATTCAAATAATCTCATGATAGTTAAGAATTAAGAAAATATGCCGCTGTGGCCAAGTTCTTTGGCTTCGGCCTGCGTTATCCTCTCGTCGAGCACGGCGATGTATTTGCACATGATGTCAACCTGTGTTTCGAAGGCTTGCTTCTCGTGCGGCCAGAGCCTATCGAACTTGGGGGAGTAGAAGAACTCGCGTTCCTTGTTGTAACGCGCGCTCAGTTCCTCGCGCTCGACATGGAGGCGGTCAACGTATGTTTCGGCCACCCTGTATGCCTCCTCGAACGGCTCTGCGGGCGACCAGCTCTCGTAGCCGTCGGCATACCTTACATGGTAGCCGGCGTTGGGCCCCTGGCCCTCGCTTGGCACACGGCCCGCTTGCAGCAAGCCTGCCTCGTAAGCCTCGCCCATCGTCATGGGTTCTGCCTCAATCTGTTTTGTTCCGATGTACTTTTTCATTTCAATGCGTTTTTAAGTTCTGAACTCGGTTTGAAACTTACGGCGCGGTGGGCGGGAACGATGCACTTTTCGCCCGTGGCAACGATGCGTGCCTGTTTCTCCTTGACGTTGCGGACGGCGAACGTGCCGAAGCCACGGAGGTAGACGTTGCCGCCTGCGGCGAGGGCCTGCGTGATGATTTCCATTGCGCCCTCGATGGCTTTCTTTGCTTCGGAACGGCGCAGGCCGGTACGTTCCGAGATTTCTTCAACCAGTTGTTGCTTTGTCATTTTCTTCATGCTTTAATAGTTTATTGTTCAATTTTTCGGCCAACCGCCGTATCACCCATGCGCGGCAGACGTTGCGTTGGCCTTTTTGCGTCTCATAGAGTTTGGCCGCGCCGTCAAGGTACGCCACTATCTTTTTCACGTCGGTCTTGCACACATCCATGTCAGCCTGGGTTTAGGAACGATGAAACCAGTTCGTCGAAGTACATCTCGTCGGTGGGAATGTCGTCGTCGGAGTTCATGATTTCTGCGGCGATGGACTTCTTCTGATGGATGAGCGAGTAGATGGTGTGGTCGATAGTGCCACGCCCGAGCAGGTAGTAGCACGTCACGTTGTCGCGTTGCCCGATGCGGTGTGCGCGGTCTTCGCACTGGCAGCAGTCGGCATAGGTCCAGGGGAGTTCGACGAACGCCACGTTGGAAGATGCCGTGAGCGTGAGGCCGACGCCCGCCGCCTTGATGGAGCATATTATCAGCATCGTGCCGGGATTGTTTTGGAAGGCATCGACGGACGCCTGCTTGCCGGCGGCGCTGTCGCGCCCCGTAACCGTGACGGAGCCTGGGAACGCCTTTGCCAAGGCATCGACCACTTCGTGGAGGGAGCAGAAGACGATGAGCTTCTTGCCGTTAGAGAGGAACGTGCGGATGAAGTCAACCGCCTGCGCCACCTTGCCGAGCGTGGCGAGCTGGCGCAGCGTCATGAAGCGGACGAGGGCCTCCATGCGCATCTTGCGGCGTATCTCGAAGTCGGTACACTCGGTGTACCGGCGCAGGTATTCGGCAAGGTCTGCGGCGGCAAGGTTGTACTCCGGCGCGTTGCTGACGTCAACATAAATGTCGACGCGGGTCTTGTCTGGCAGCTGCGGCAGCACCTTTGCCTTTTCGCGGCGTACCATGCAGTTGGCGTACAACTGGTTGCTCAGCACGGAGAGCGGCACGGCAGGCTTGGCCTCCTTGTTCTTCGGGTCTGTGCAGTAGTCGGCCATGAATCCCGAGCGCCCGCCGAACTCCTGGAGCCTGCCCATGATTGAGAGCTGCGCCACCAAGTCCTGTGGGCGGTTGACGACAGGCGTTCCCGAAAGCAGGATCACGTATTCCTTGCCCGTGGCAATGCCCTTGGTGAAGATGGTCTGCTGCGCGGACGGGTCCTTGACCCGGTGGCTCTCGTCGATGATGACGGACTTGAACATCTTGATTTGCGGGCAGAACACCACATCCTTAAGCCTGAAGGAACCACCAGAAGGGGCTTTTATGTCCCAGACGAAGTACTTGCGGAGGCTCTCGTAGTTGACCACGGCCACTTGGTGGATGCCCATGCGGAGCAGGTATGGCCATGTGGTGCGCACGGCGTTGTCGAGGACGAGGGCCGACTTGCCGGTGAACTTCTCGAACTCGCGCTGCCAGTTTATCTTCAGGGACGAGGGGCAGATGACAATGCAGGGATAGGCGCCCGCCGTATCGACGATGCCGATGCTCTGCAAGGTCTTGCCCAGGCCCGGCTCGTCGCCGATGATGAGGCGTTTCTTGTCCAGCCCGTAGGCGATGCCCTCTCGCTGGTATGGGTAAGGCTCGACGCGCAGGTGGTGGCTCAGCTCGTTTAGCATGGCTTGTACCTCCATCCGTTGAGTTGGTAGACGCGCCTGCGGGCCTGCTCGCGGCTGTAGTACACGGGCTCTCCGGCTACCCTCTGGCCCGTTGCCTTTTCGCAGATGTCGTAGTGGCTGCCGTGTATGCGGTAATAGTATTTTGCTGTGCCTTGTGCCATGTCTTAATCATTTATTGAATATCCGCAAAGCTCCAATTCAAAGGAGTTATAGGAAGTCATCGCTCCACTGCGCCCGGCTAAGGAGTCAGGGGACGTATGCCCCTTAGCTTCCTTATTCCGTTTGTTTTGGCTAAGTGTGGACATTCATAATCATTTAAACCGTTCAACTTCCTCTTCAAGTTCCTCCCTGCCCAGTCCGCGCACGTACTTGTGGAGCACGAGGTCTACGCAGTCGTTGTAGAACCTCTCGAAGTCGGCCTCGTCCATGGCCGCGAAGCTGATGCTGCGGTAGGCTATCTCGCGTTCGCCGTCCTCGTTCACGGTGGAAGAGAAATAGCCGAGGTCGCGCTTGAAGCGGCGCAGCATGCCGTCTGCGTTGTGTATGCCCCACCGCTCGACGAGCGGCAGGGGCAGGTTGTCGAACGTGAGGCGGACGAGGGCGAAGAACTTCTTGTGGAACTCGTAGTTGCGCGGGAGCGTCACGCGGCAGCGGACTGTGGAGCCGACACGCAGACGCAGCTTCATGTCGTGGTCGCTGTCGTAGAGCGGCACAAGGCCGTAGGGGGTGACGCGGCAGTAGATGTCCATGGGGTTAAGAGTTAAGAGTTAAGGAAGCCTCTCCCCCCGCCCTCTCCTGTGGAGAGGGGGCAGCTGCGCCCGACGGACAGCCCCGCCGTGTGGCGTCCGCGGCTCTCTCCCCACCGGGGAGAGCGGGGAGAGGGGCTTTAGGCGTGAGCAGCCACCATTGGAATGCCAGTTCCTCGTACTTCTCGCGGCCACGGTTGTAGATTACGTCGCCACGGTTGATGAACTTCTTGAACACGCGGCAATTCTTCTTGCTGATGGCGTAGATGAAATCGCGCTGGCTTCCGGCGATGTCCATGTACCACGCACGGGAGCGGTCCCAGTCGAAGAAGTCGACGGCCTCGTCGAACTCGGCCTGCGAGCTGGCGAAGGTGGTCTTAAGGTCGCCGCCGAATCCGAATGGGGAAAGGAACCAATCCCACTTGCAACGTGTGTCGAGGAAGAATGGGTATTCGCAATAAGTGAACACCTGCCCGTGGTTCACCATGAAACGTTGCGTGTCGGCCAGTTCGAGCACGTTGGCCAGGAACTGGTCGCGGCGCGCCTCCATGCGCAGGGAGCGTTGCATTTCCTTGGCGTGGAGAAACTCCTCGTCAGTATATTGCACGTCGTCCACGGTCTGCCGGTAGTAGTCCACACGAGCCGGTTCGGTGATGAGCGCATCGACCAACGTGCCGAAACGGAACGCCGCCTCGCGGTCGCCGAGCTGCTGGCGTGGGTGGAGGATGTCGCGCAGGGCTGTGAGGTCGGAGTTGGAAACCTCGGGGCGGTTGTAGTATTCATCTGGGTTGCCCATAAGAATTAAAAATTAAGAATTAAGAAAGTATGTCTCGTGGCTGCCTATTGTCCTGTCTGTCCTATAAGCCTTATTTTCACTTCGCCTTTACTTCGTCCACATATTCCACGCTCTCATGTTGGATGAGCACCTCGTCCTTGTTTGCCAGTTTCTCGCAGAAGGCGATTTGCTTCTTGAACATCTTTGAAAGCTGCTCGACGGAGAGTGTGCATCCCTCCTTGCTCCACCACAGGGAGATGACGGGCATGATGCCTTCGGGGTTGAGGAGGCTGATTCGCTTGGTGACCTTGGCCTTGGTCTGGCAGGCTGAAGCGGTTGCCTGGCCGTCGAAGAGCGAGGCCATTTCGGCGGCCTTGCGCTCCAGCTCGGCCTTGCGCTTTTCCTCGGCCTCGCGTTCGGCACGTTCTTTCTCGGCGCGTTCGGCTTCGGCAGACTGGCGGGCTTCCATCTCGGCCTTTATCCGGGCGGCTTCCTCGGCGCTGGCTTGCGCTATCTTTTCGAGGTTGGCCTTCTTGGAGGGCATGCGGTCGATGAGTGCCTGGAGCGTCTCGGTGACCAGGAACTCGTATTGCTCGCGCAGCTGCGTGCGCAGCTTCTCCCTGGCCTTGGCCACGACGGCGGCGGCTTCTTCTTGCGCCAGGCCGCACGGAATCGGCACCGAAGGCTGCCGCGCGTCCACCCACGCTTCGGGCAGCTGCCTTGGGAATGCCTGCAGGCGTTGCATGGCCTCGGCGTAGGTTTCGAGGGTGACGCCGCTGTCTATTGTGTGGAGCGCGTGCAGTGATTCGTCCTCGAAGCGGCTGTACTGCCGGCGGAAGTCGTCCTCGACGTCCATGCGGTACTTGCGGCGGGCTTCCTCTGCCTGGCGGCGTGCCATCTCCTCGCGCAGGCGCCGCTCTTGCTCGGCGCGTTTCTTGGCGGCGTGCTGGTTGCGCAACTGCTGGAGGTCGTATGCTACGGTGCCGGGCTTGGCGGGGTCAATCTCGTTTTCCAGGGTGGTGAAGGCCGTGCGCACCTCGTCGAAGAGCTTGGTGACGGGGGAGCGGCGTTCGTTCATCACTTTCACCGTGCGGCGGGCCTTGTCGATGAATGCGGCTGCCTGCCGGTCGAGTTCGTCGTCCATGCCATGCTCCTTGATGGCGTTGAGTATGCCTTGGCCGAAGCTGACGCAGCGGTCGTGGGAGTTCTTGTTGTCGTTGTATGACTGCGGGGCGGCCTGTACGATGGCCTGTATGTTTTCGGGCCGGATGATGGCCAGTTGGTTGTTGTTCATGTTGTCGTCGTTTTGCCGGGGCCTGCATGGGGGCATGGCCTCGTATTGTACATATTTGTTTAGCTGCCGGCAGAAAAGCCCGTTGATGGCGGCATGGCTTCCCGGGCATTCCCGGCATTCCCGTTGCGGCATGGCGTGCGGTCAGAAGCAGTCGTCGCTGCCTGCCGCTGCGCCTACCGTCACCCCTGCCGATGTGTCCGCAGGGGCTGCGAAGGATTTTTCTTCCTGCGGCGTGGGCCCTCCTCCACCGGCCATGCCGCCGTAGGGGTCGAAGGGCGTTTCGGGCTGGCTGTTTTCTTCAATGACCTCGCTTTCGAGCTGCGTTCCCTTGCCGATGGCAATCTTGGGGTAGGTCTTGAAGGCGTGCTTGATGCACTTGGCCTTGAGGAAGCCCGTGTCGATCTGCCCTTCGAGCGACGAGTATAGCGTGTTTGCCTTCTCGACCCACTGGTGGCCGTCCCAATAGCGGTTTGCCTTGGCGGAGAAGTCGGAGAGGCGTTTCCAGTCGTGCTCGGTCATCACGGAGTAGTCGACCGTGCCGTCCGGGCGGGTGATTTTCAGGAAGCAGGCGATGATGCGGTTGGACTGGCGTGGTATGCGGCAGCAGTAGTTGACGTACTTGCGGCCGTCCTTCTCGCCGAACTCGAATCCGTCGCCCTCGTAGACGATCACGGGGTTGTCGGCGTGGAGAATCTGCCCGGCCTTGGCTCGGAGCACCAGCTCGCCGTAGCCGGAGATGGTGAGGTTGCAGCGTTTCTCGTAGACGTTTTGCCCTTGGGCGTTCTTGCCTATGCAGTAGCTGCGTGGCAGGAGGTAGCACAGTGCCTGTGCGCCCGGCTCGAGCGTGAGGCCGCGGACGGCGAGGTCGATGAAGGCGAAGAACACGGACATGCCGGTGCACTTGCGCAGGTTCTCGCTGTCGCGGAGCTGGTTGTTGAAGTACATGGCCTCGCGCTCGTAGGCGGCCTCGCCGCCTTCCTTCCAGATGGCGTTGTACACGTTGATGAATTGCTGGCGCACGTAGTCGTTGCGGATTACGTCGGTGGCTTTTAGCGACTGGATGGCTTGCGCTTGGTTTAATGTTTCTTGATTGTCCATAAGCTGTCCTTTCTTTTTTAGTGAATGAATGTTTTTTTTGTGGGGGCGGGGGAGTCGAACCCCGCCGTGGCACCCGGTGCCGCCCCCGTGGCCGTCTTTCCGGCCTGCCATCCCCGGCTTGGTGGTGGGGGCGGGGAGGCTCGAACTCCCTGCGAGGCCGCGCGGCGCCGCGCCTGACGACAGCTTATGGCTGCGGCGCCGCGCCCTTCGCCCCCTGTTGGCTCCGCCTGCCCTCGCGGGTGGGCGGAGCCTGGTTTGAAACACTCAGATGAAAAACTCTCTAATTGTACAGAAAACTAAAGTATGAAATGAAAATACACGATTCAACCCGAAGGCTTTGGCCTATACGTCGAAATAGTCCTGCTGCCTGCGCTGGGCCTCCCTCAATTCGGCCACGAAGTATTCCAGCTTTCCGGGGCGTTTGCAAGGATTGACCTTGCCCTGCTTGCGCCAACGGTCTACGTTCCCTCGCCCGAACATGGCGTATGCCTTATTTTGGCTGACCATCACAGGCTCGTCGCGTTGGGCTTTGAGCTGGCGGACAACCTCTGCGGCGACATCCCGGACGAATGTCACGTAGCTGACTGACTTGTCTGAAAAATCGAGGGTGAGCATGGCTGCGTGACTTTAACGGTTTTCGCGCAGCTCCTTGTAGGAAATGCGGAGCAGCGCCCACGACAGGTAGATGAACGCGAAGTTCACGAGATAGCCGAATACGGAAGTGATGTGGCCCTGCGCGATGTGGCACACGACGCCGGCCGTGGCGCACAGGAACACCATTGCGGCCATGATCAGTTGTACGGTTGCTAATGTCTTGTCCATAGTTTCCTTTTTTTATTGTTTGGTTCCCGCCCCGGTAAGCTCAGCCGGGCTTGGAAGGCGTGTCTTCGCGGGAGAATCATTAATTTTGCAGTGCCAACTTTAAAGATTAATGATTATGCATGATTTCAATGAGTTGAATGAGCGCTTGGGGGCGTTGGAACGTGAGGCTAATGCCATGCAATGCCCAGATTGCGGCGGACTGCATCAGTGCCGCCTAAGTTTTAAGGACGGGAACATCCTCGTGAAATTTGAGGAGGGTTTCTCCGGGCCTCCTTGTTGGGGATATAAGTCTTTCGTCCACCAAAGGATAAGAGACTTGAAAGCCCAGTACAATATTCCTCTTGAGCCATAGCGGAGCGACAGGCTTATGGCCTCCAGTTTTTCTTCCTTTGTGAGCGGTCGGTAGATGAGATTACCTCTTTTGCGCATATCCTCTATTTTGACCGCTTGCACTTTCTCCACGTCAACCGAAAGGCATTCCCATTCACCTACGAATGTGGCGCATATATCTTGTGGTCTGTTCATTTGTTCCTGTTTTCTTGTTTATTCTCGTGTGACTTAAAGGAGAGGCCGGTGGCGGCATTGATTGAAAGTTCGCCAAAACATCAAATTTTTTCGCTATCTTTGCAGCTGCCTTGGTCTCTAAAATCCCGCCGTACCGCTTTCACAAGTTTCCGGCGGGCGGAAATCCATTTGCAATGTGTAATTATGTATTCAATCCCGTTGCGTGGCATTTGGCTGTCGGGTGGGGTGGCCATAGTCGTTGACGGTGCGTAGCATCCCGACGGAGGCCATGGCCTGCTTTATCTCTCGCTTGGAGTAATAGAGCGGCGAGTTGACGGCCTTGCCTATCCTCCGCGCCTTGATGTCGCCGCGCTTCTCCAGCTTGCGGAAAAGCTCCATGTCGGCGTGCATGAACTTCAGCCACGCCTTCACCTCCGTCTGCCTTACCCTGTCCCGCGTCGGCTCGTAGGCCCTGACGGCCTCCATGTATCCCACCTGCACGTAGTCGGACAGCATGCGGCACAGCTCGTCGAATTGCATCCTTATCTCCATGTCCTTACTTTCTTTTGCAGGTTATGCACGCTTTACGTCGAACATCGCCCCATTATGCAGCGGCGTGACGGTGAACTCCTCACGGCCCAGCCTCTGGTTGAGCCTGCACGCAGCCGAACGGACAGACCCCATCGACCCTATCTCGCCGCAACTGAACCGCACCGTCTTTCCATGCGGAATCTGCAACAGCGTGTCTGGTATCACTGGCTTTTTCACTACGGGAAAATTTTTTAACAAATAATCCCCATTTAATTTTGTTTTTATCATAATATGGGTTATACAGAAAAATGCAACCAATTTCATTAACTTTCGTTAATGTTTAGTTTTCCCATGAGGATTTGAATCGTGCGCTCCTTTTCGGCAAGAAGCTCTTCAAGATACTTGACCCTTTCGGCGAGCATATCTTTGTTACCCATTGATACACTGCTGTTTATGGCTGCAACAGACATTTCGCCATTTGCCGTGGCTGTGTTGCCTCGCGGCATGGGAAGGTCTATGCCCAACGATTTTTCTATCTTTTCCACAAAATCGAGCTTCACGCTTTTAACGG
>CALUMB010000005.1 GCA_944321645.1 uncultured Prevotella sp. | reverse complement strand
GGCTACGGGGCGACACAGGTTACCATCAAGTAAAGACCGCGAATTATGAAATATGGATTTGTTACCGTTGCCGCCGCCATCCCTGCCGTGCGCGTGGCTGATGTTGACTTCAACCTCCACTCCATCGAGCGCGAGATTGCACGTGCCGAGGGGCGTGGTGTAGAGGTCGTGTGCTTTCCTGAACTGTGCATCACGGGCTATTCTTGCCAGGATTTGTTTCGCGAGCAGTTGCTGCTCGACAAGGCCGACGAGGCATTGATGCGGCTGCTCGACTTCACCCGCAAGCTCGATGTCATATCCATAGTTGGTCTGCCAGTAGTGGCCGACGGCCTGTTGTTGAACTGTGCCGCCGTGATACAAAAGGGATGCCTGCTCGGAGTCGTGCCAAAGACGTACTTGCCAAACTACAACGAGTTCTACGAGAAGCGCTGGTTTGCCTCCGCGCGTGAACTTCGCGACACCGAGATATGCCTTGCCGGCAACACGGTCGTCGTGTCTTCGCGGCCAAAGCTGTTCGCGACTATTTCCGGTATGCGTTTCGGCGTGGAGGTTTGTGAGGACGCATGGGCTCCCGTTCCTCCAAGCGACAATCTCGCGTTGGCCGGGGCTGATGTCATCTTCAACCTTTCGGCAAGCAACGAGCTGATAGGCAAACATGCCTATCTTAAGGCCCTGTTGGCTCAACAGAGTGCGCGAACCATAAGCGGGTATGTCTATTCGGGATGCGGCTTCGGCGAGAGCACGCAAGACGTGGTGTACGGCGGCAATGCGCTCGTCTATGAAAACGGGCACCTCCTGTGCGAGGGCGACCGCTTCTCCATAGAGCCGCAGTTGTTGGTGGCGCAGGTTGACGTTGAGCGGCTGCGTGCGGAGCGTCGCGTCAACAGTACTTTCGTGGGCGCATCGCGTATGGCCGATGCCGATGTAGTGGGCGCAAAGCCCGTGGAGGCGCGCGACTTCATATTCATGCGCGACGTAGACCCGCTGCCCTTCATCCCCCAGTCGCCAGATATGGCGGCCTCGTGCGAAGAGGTGCTGGGCATACAGACGCTCGGCCTTGCCCAGCGCTTGAGGCACACCGGCAGCAAGCGCGTGGTGCTGGGCATAAGTGGCGGGCTCGACTCCACCTTGGCATTGCTTGTGTGCGTGCGTGCCTTTGACAAGCTTGGGCTTGACCGCAAGGGCATCGTTGGGGTGACAATGCCTGGCTTCGGTACGACCGGTCGCACCCACGCCAATGCCACGAGCCTGATGGCATCTCTCGGAGTGTCGTCGCGCGAGATAAGCATTGCCGATAGCGTGGCAAGGCATTTCGAAGACATCGGCCACGATGCGTCCGTACATGACGTGACCTATGAGAACAGCCAGGCGCGTGAGCGCACGCAGATACTTATGGACCTTTCAAACCAGCTTGGCGGCATCGTTATTGGCACGGGCGACCTTAGCGAGCTGGCATTGGGCTGGGCAACATACAATGGCGACCACATGTCGATGTATGGTGTCAACTCCGGGGTGCCGAAGACGCTCATACGCCACCTCGTGCGCTACGTGGCGATGGCCGATGCCGACGAAAAGACCAAGGCCACGCTGCTCGACATAATCGACACGCCAATCAGTCCCGAGCTGATACCCGCCGACGGGCAGGGCAATATTAGCCAGAAGACCGAAGACCTCGTGGGGCCATACGAACTGCACGACTTCTTCCTCTACTATTTCGTCCGCTTCGGTTTTAGGCCCGCCAAGATCTTCATGCTGGCCTGTAGGGCGT
Organism: uncultured Prevotella sp.; assembly: GCA_944321645.1. Lineage (GTDB taxonomy): Bacteria > Bacteroidota > Bacteroidia > Bacteroidales > Bacteroidaceae > Prevotella. The sequence continues at coordinate 78,241 of CALUMB010000005.1, read as the reverse complement.
TCAACGGCTCGCACCCCGAGGTGGAACACTACGACGAGTCAACCATCAGGCACTGGCTCACCACCTTCTGCCGCCGCTTCTTCAGCCAGCAGTTCAAGCGTTCGTGCCTGCCCGATGGCCCTAAGGTGGGCAGCGTTGCCCTAAGTCCGCGCGGCGATTGGCGAATGCCCAGCGATGCCTCAGCGGCCTTGTGGGTCGCTGAGTGTGAAGGGCTCTGACGATTCTTTGACCATTATCAGTTTTCCAAAAACATATAGCTATGCAAGACAAAGACGATAGTGCCTTGGGCAAGTACATAGGCGAGATATGTAAGGTGGAAGTGCTTTCCGAAGCGGAAGAAAGCGAACTTGCCGCGCGGGCGCAGTCGGGCGACAGGCGTGCGCTCGATAGGCTGGTGACGGCAAACCTGCGCTTTGTGGTGTCAGTGGCAAACAAATATCGCGGACGCGGCTTGGCCGTGGAAGACCTCGTGAGCGAGGGCAACATTGCCCTCGTAAGTGCGGCGGCAAAGTTCGATGCCTCGCGTGGACGCTTCGTGTCATACGCCGCGCCCCTCGTGCGTCGGCGCATGGAACGTGCCATAGAAGCTCAGGGCGAGCACTACCCACAGCCCGACCTTAGTTCGCGGCTTGCGGGTGTGGGGGGCAGAACCATGTCCGTTGACGCACCGCTTGGTGGGCGCGAGGGCGTAAGCCTGCTCGCGACACTTGCTGGCACCGGCGAGCAGGAGGTTGGCTCTAACATCGATGCCGAACGACGTGGCGTCGTGGCAGCCGAGGCTCTGGCAAGCCTCGCCGGGCGTGAGCGCAGCGTGCTGGCCGCCCTTTACGGCATAGGCTGTGCCAAGCAGACCATGGCCGAGGCGGCCGAGAACATGGGCCTCAAGCGAGAGCGGGTGCGCCAGATACGCGACAAGGCCATGCGCAAGCTCTACAAGGCGCTAAGGGATGCCAGGTAAAGCCATTATACATTTATACGGGCAAGGCCAAGGGCGCGGGTGCATCCCGCAGGGTGGCCTTGCCCGAGCCTTATTTGCCGATTTGGCATCAGTTTCGAGGTCGTAAAATTGCTTTTGCTGCCGCCCATGCTATCATTTTCAAGTTGGGCGAGGCGTTTATGGCGGTATTTGTGAAATGTGCCGTTTTGCAACCTCGTGTAGCTATTGGTTTAAAACAATCTTGGGCAAGTCTCTATTTCATTTGCGTGCGTTCATGTATGTGCGTTTGCTTTCCCAATATTGGTTTGTGGAACTCATTTAAGCTTTTTGCGGCTTCGGTTCGTGAAATGCTTTGTTTCATTTAGTTTGAACTTCTACAAAACAAGAGGCCGTGCCAATTTCGGCACAGCCTCTTGTTTCAGCCAGACTTTGTCAGATGCAGGCCACGGTCAGGCCGGCCATGACGATGCTCACCATAGACATGAGCTTGATGAGGATGTTGAGCGACGGGCCTGATGTGTCCTTGAAGGGGTCGCCCACAGTGTCGCCTACGATGGTGGCCTTGTGGCAGTCGGAGCCTTTGCCGCCGAAGTTTCCCTCCTCAACCATCTTCTTTGCGTTATCCCATGCGCCTCCAGCATTGGCCATGAATACTGCGAGCGTGAAGCCTGCGGCGAGTCCGCCCACGAGCAGGCCCATGACGCCGCCTACGCCGAGCACGAGCCCTACGACAACGGGGATGGCTATGGCCAGAAGGCTGGGAAGAATCATCTCGCGTTGGGCAGAGCGTGTGCTTATCTGCACGCAGCGACCGTAGTCGGGAGTGGCCTTGCCTTGGAGTATGCCCGGTATTTTGCGGAACTGGCGGCGCACCTCGTCGACCATCGACCCGGCTGCGCGTCCCACGGCACCCATCGTTAGTCCGCAGAAGAGGAATGCCGCCATTGCCCCAATGAATGCCCCAACGAGCACCATGGGATTCATAAGGTTTACTTGGAAGAAGTCCATGAATGCCGGAATGTCTGCCGTTTGCGGGTCGAACACGGCTCCCGTGCCGTCGATGAATGTGCGTCCTTGGTCTACTGCGCGTTGCATGGCTATCTTAATCTCTTCTACGTATGAGGCGAGCAGGGCAAGGGCGGTGAGCGCGGCGCTGCCTATGGCAAAGCCTTTGCCGGTGGCGGCAGTGGTGTTGCCGAGCGCGTCGAGCGCGTCGGTGCGTTTGCGCACTTCGGAACTAAGGCCGCTCATTTCGGCATTGCCTCCGGCATTGTCGGCAATGGGGCCGTAGGCGTCGGTGGCGAGCGTGATGCCAAGCGTTGAGAGCATACCCACGGCGGCAATTCCTATGCCGTAGAGTCCTAACGATATGCTCTGCGAACTCATGGAGAGGTCGAAGCCGTTGGCGAAAAGATAGCTAAGCATTATGGCGACGGAAACGGTGACGACAGGCACCATGGTGGAAATCATGCCGGTGCCAATGCCTTTGATGATGACCGTGGCCGCTCCGGTCTGCGACGATTCGGCTATGCGTTGCGTGGGCTTGTAGCTATGGCTCGTGTAGTATTCGGTGGCCTGTCCGATGATAACCCCGGCCACGAGTCCGGTGACAACCGACAGCGAGATGCCCACCCAGTTGTCGAGCTTGAGGATGTAGAGAATGCCGAAGGTGGCAACTGCAATGAGAACGGCTGCGGCATTGGTGCCGAGGCTAAGCGAACGGAGGAGGTCTTTCATTGTGGCCCCTTCCTTGGTGCGCACAAGGTAGATGCCCAGAATCGAAAGGAAAATGCCAATGGCGGCAATCACCATGGGCGCAACGACGGCGCGGAGTTGCATATCGGGGTTTAGCGCGAAGGCTGTGGCACCTATGGCCGCCGTACTGAGGATGCTCCCGCAGTAGCTCTCGTAGAGGTCGGCTCCCATGCCTGCCACGTCGCCCACGTTGTCGCCCACGTTGTCGGCTATGGTAGCCGGGTTGCGCGGGTCGTCTTCGGGTATGTTGGCCTCCACCTTACCCACGAGGTCGGCACCCACGTCGGCAGCCTTGGTATAGATGCCGCCGCCAACACGGGCAAACAAGGCCTGGGTGGATGCGCCCATGCCGAAGGTGAGCATGGTGGTGGTGATTGTGACGAGTGCCGCATGGCTGCCTTGGTAAAACCATTGGAGGACGATAAACCACAGGGCGATGTCGAGCAGGCCAAGGCCGACAACGACAAGCCCCATCACGGCACCGCTCCTGAAGGCGACCTTAAGGCCACCGTCGAGGCTGCGGCTTGCCGCCGCTGCGGTGCGGGCAGAGGCGTATGTGGCCGTCTTCATGCCGAAGAAGCCGGCAAGGCCGGAAAAGAAACCGCCCGTGAGGAACGCAAACGGCACCCAAGGGTTCTGTACGTGGAGCACGTAGGCCATGAAGGCAAAAACGACGGCAAGCACGGCGAACACGGCGAGCACAACCTTGTATTGCTGCTTTAAGTAGGCCATGGCGCCACGGCGAACGTGGCCAGCAATCTCTTTCATGCGCGGTGTGCCTTCGTCCTGACTCATCATCTGGCGGAAAAACAGCCACGCCATCCCCAATGCGCACAATGATGCGATGGGGACAATCCAAAACACGTTGGGAATGTTCATTTGTTAGTTGTTTGATGGGTTATGGTTGTTATAATAACAAAACACACGGCGCACCGTTTGCCGTGAGTGTGGCTTTGGTGTCCGTGTGCGTCATGCGTGTGGTCAAGGTTCGCTGCCGTCGTAGTCGGCCATTGCGTCGGCCTCCTCGTCGGGGTCGCTTTCTATCTCGAAAGTCGTGCGGTAGTTGTCTTCCGTTATGTCGTCGTCGGAAAAACCGTCAGGCTCGATAGGCTCTTCGTCTTCCTCTTCGTTGTTTTCGTAGTCGTCGTCTGGCAATTCTTCGTCTTTCGACTGCTGTAGTGTGAGCTTCGGCTTCTCCATTTCTGGTTTGGGCTTGGCGAAAATTGCTTCCACCCATGTTCCCTTGGGTATTTCGAGCACCTCGAAACCGTCGGCCACTTTCTTGTCGTACATCCCTCCCGGCTTGTGGAGCCTGTCTTTGGGCAACGTGGTGGTTGATATGTCGAAGCCGTTTTCGATAATGTCTTTTATGCTTTGCGACAGTGAATCCCATCCGCCACCGAAGTTGCGGTCGAGCACTTCGATGAGTTTGGCAGCTGTGATGTGGTGTATGTTCTCGTAGGTGAGGTCTGTGACACGCATTATGGGGCGCTTTTTGACAGCCCACGTCTTCTTGGCGTTTTCGTCAATTTTGACTTGGCCGACCTTAAAACCAAGTTTTTCGTACTTCTTCTGTACGGCTGCCGATTCGCCGTCCACCTCCTCTATTGTAAAGGCAGTGCGCATTATGTCTGCATAATGGCGGATGTTATCCCTAAGGTCAATGTCTTTGCCAATACCGTCCATCAGGCGGAATATGTCATTCTCCTGCAGGTCCCAGACGTTGTTCTTGTTCAGTGTCTTAAGTGTTAGCATCTTTTTAGCTGCTTGTTTCATCCTATGTGTTCTCTCTGATTTAGTATTTCGGCTGCAAATGTATATACTTTATTTTGCTTGTACAAGTTTTTGGTGATAATTCTTGAAGGATGGCTCGTTTAGGCATCCCAACAAACTGTCCTGATTTTTTACGGCCATGCTTATTCTGTGCCTAATGTTCAGCTTGCCAATGGCGAGCGCTTCTTTATAGAGGTGGCTTTGGTTGCTAAAACGCAGATTGTCTATTGCTTTGAGCATGAATGTCCGCAAACGGCCCGTTCGCCCAGTCGCCGCCACATACAGCGATTAACATTTTTATGTTAACAGCACCGATAATCCTTGTTCCGGTTAATCGCTTGACATTCAATGTGTTGCGAAATGCGCCGTTTGGGATTGCGAAACGTGCCGTTTTGGCTTCTGAAACAGGCCATATCGCAGCCCAAAACAGGCCGTTTTGTGGCATCGGCATGTCGCAAGGTGAAATTCGGCTGCCGCAGAACGTTTTTTAGTTGCATATTTGCAAGTATGGGCAGAGTGTGGATATTCATATTTTTTAATTTTCGCAGGCAACCCGTTTGCGAATTAATTAGTACCTTTGTCTGCTGATTATGCCAGAACCATTAGCTGAAAGACTAAGGCCAAGGACGCTTGACGACTATGTGGGCCAGAAGCACTTGGTGGGGCAGGGAGCCGTGCTGCGAAAGATGATAGACGCAGGCCGGATTCCCTCGTTTATACTGTGGGGGCCGCCGGGCGTGGGTAAGACCACCTTGGCGCAAATCATCGCTGCCAAACTCGAAACGCCTTTTTATACGTTAAGCGCGGTGACAAGCGGCGTGAAAGATGTCAGGGAGGTGATAGAGAAAGCCCGTAAGGGCAGGTTCTTCGGAAGTGTCTCGCCCATTTTGTTCATTGACGAAATACACAGGTTCAGCAAGTCGCAACAAGACTCGCTGCTTGGCGCAGTGGAAAAAGGGGTTGTGACGCTCATCGGCGCTACGACCGAGAACCCTTCGTTTGAAGTGATACGGCCATTGCTATCGCGCTGCCAGCTCTATGTGCTCAAGCCGTTGGACAAAGACGACTTGCTCACGCTGCTGCACCGTGCCATAGCCAAAGATGCCGAACTGCAAAAGCGCAACGTCAAACTGACGGAGACAGACGCGCTGCTGCGGTATAGTGGCGGCGACGCAAGAAAGTTGCTGAACATACTCGAACTTGTGGTAGAGGCGTCGCCGACCGGAGATGTGGAAATAACGGACGCTACCGTGGCCGAGAGGCTTCAGCAAAATCCGCTGGCCTACGACAAGGACGGTGAGATGCACTACGACATTATTTCCGCCTTTATAAAGAGCATACGCGGCAGCGACCCAGACGCTGCCCTTTATTGGCTGGCAAGGATGATTGAGGGAGGCGAAGACCCAAAGTTTATAGCCCGCCGGCTCGTGATAAGCGCTGCCGAAGACATTGGGCTGGCCAACCCCAATGCGCTGTTGTTGGCAAATGCTGCCTTCGACGCAGTGGCAAAAATCGGCTGGCCCGAAGGCCGGATACCATTGGCGGAAGCCACCGTTTACCTTGCCACGAGCGCTAAGAGCAACTCTGCGTACCTTGGCATAGACAAGGCCCTTGGGGAAGTGCGCCACAGCGGCAACCACCCCGTGCCACTACACTTGCGTAACGCCCCGACGAAACTTATGAAAGACCTTGGCTACCACGACGGCTACATCTACCCGCATGACCGCCCGGGCAACTTTGCCGTGCAGCAGTATTTGCCAGATGCGCTGGCGGCGGAAAGGTTCTGGCATCCGCAACATAACCCTGCGGAGGACAAGCTTAGCCAACGGATGCGCGAGTGCTGGGGGGAGAGATTTGATAAATGAGGATATATCATATATTTGAAAAAAATGAAAATAGTTGTTTTGGACGGTTACGGGATGAATCCCGGCGACTTGTCTTGGAGTGAAATGGAGGCCATGGGTGAGGTGACGGTCTATCCGCGCACCCACCCCGACGAGCTTTTAGAACGCAGCAAGGATGCCGATGCGTTGCTTACAAACAAAGTGGCAATCGACGCTAAGACGATGGGCAGCCTGCCTAAACTTAAATATATTGGCGTGCTGGCCACTGGTTATAACATCGTGGACACTGCAGCCGCAACGGCCCGCGGGATATGCGTGACGAACATACCGGCATATAGTACAGACAGCGTGGCGCAAATGACTTTTGCCCACATATTGAACATCACGAACAAGGTGGCGCACTACGCCTCGCAAAACTGCAACAAGAGATGGAGCCGGTGTGAGGATTTCTGCTACTGGGACGGAACTCTCCACGAACTTGCTGGAAAGACAATCGGTATAGTGGGGCTTGGTAACATTGGCATGAAGGTTGCGCGAATTGCCCACGACTTTGGCATGGACGTATTTGCCTATACAAGCAAAAACTCGGCATCGCTGCCTCCTGGCATTCAAAAGACAACCTTGGACGGACTTTTCGGCGTGAGCGACATTCTGACATTGCACTGCCCGCTTACAGACACTACGCGAGGCTTGGTTTGTGAGCAGACCATCAAGCGGATGAAGCGTGGCGCAATATTGATAAACACCGGGCGAGGGCCGTTGGTAAACGAAGCTGACGTAGCTGCCGCCTTGCGCGAAGGGCAACTCGGCGCTTATGGGGCCGATGTCATGTGCCAGGAGCCTCCGGCTGAAGACACCCCGCTGCTTAGCGCACCTAACGCCTTCATCACCCCGCATATAGCCTGGGCGACATACGAAGCGAGGGTGAGGCTGATGGACATTGCCGTGAAAAACCTGAAATCATATATTGCTGGCAATCCGACCAACGTTGTGAATAAATGACGGAAGAGGTAACGATGGCAACTGTTCAACAGTTGATAGAGTTTCTTGGCACGTTTGCGTTTGCCATTTCTGGCATACGCCACGCTGCCGCGAAGCATTTTGACTGGTTTGGCGGCTATGTGTGCGGCATTGCCGTAGCCATAGGTGGCGGTACTATTCGTGACGTAATGCTTGGGGCTACGCCTTTTTGGATGACCAATCCCATATATATAATATGTACGGCAATTGCCCTTTGCATGGTAATAGCCTTTTCGCGCTACATGGAGCGGTTGCAGAATGCGTGGTTTGTGTTCGACACTTTCGGCCTCGCACTGTTTACCATAGCGGGAATACAGAAAAGTTTGGACTATGGCCAGCCGTTTTGGGTGGCAATCATCATGGGCTGCATAACGGGTGCCGCCGGAGGCGTAATACGCGACATTTTGCTTAACAACGAGCCTGTGATACTGCGAAAGGAAATCTATGCGATGGCAAGTGTGGCCGGCGGCTTGGTGTATTGGGGGCTTGCGGAGTTTGGCGTGCCAATACAACTCACGGTCATAGCCAGCTTTGTGATAACTTGCTCCATAAGGTTTTGGGCTGTCAGGCACCATGTTTCGCTGCCACTATTGAAGGGCGGTGAAAGCGTGAAAGGAGAAGATGAACGCTGATGGTGTCCGCTCCTCCTTATTTTGTTGCAGGCAATAGGATGCGGGCATAATATATCAGATGATGACAGCCAACGAAACAAAACGCGAAGAGGGTGCGCCCGGATTTCCGGCACACCCTCTTTTAAATGTATGCGTCATTCTTGGCTTTGCGTGTTGTCGTTGCCTGAAGGTTTCTTCGGAGAGCGGTGCCTTCTCCTGTTGTTCGGCTTTTTCTTGGCTTCGGCGTTTTCGTTGCTTGCCTTTGCTGTGCCGGTTGCTTGCTTTCCACGCCTGCCGTGTCGTTGGTTGCGCCCTTTGCCTCGGTGGCGTGGCTTGTCGCCGCCTTTTTTCTTTTCCACCACATATTCCGGGCCTTGTCCGAGGCTCTCCGGCAGTTGGTTTTTCGTTATCTCTTTTCCCAAGAAAGATTCAATCTGGCCAAAAGCGTACATATCTTTGTCGTTTACAAACGTGATGGCTATGCCGTCGCGGTCGGCGCGGGCCGTGCGTCCAATGCGGTGTACGTAGTCTTCGGCATCATGCGGCACATCGTAGTTGATGACCATGCTTATGTCGTCGATGTCTATGCCGCGTGCGACAATGTCGGTTGCCACGAGGACGTCTCTTTGCCCCGACTTAAATTCGTACATCACCTCGTCGCGTTCCTGCTGTGTGAGGTCGCTGTGCATCTGGCAACAGTTTATCTTGAGGCGTTGCAGTTCGCGGCTTATTTCCTTCACCTTGTCTTTTTTGCCGGAGAAAATAATCACGCGCTTTAGCTGGTCGGTGCCGAACAGATACTTGATTATGCCTATCTTCTGCGACTCGTGGCAGACGTAGGCCGACTGCTGGATTTTTTCGGCAGGCTTGCTCACGGCTATCTTCACTTCAACCGGGTTCTTGAGCAATGTCTTTGCCAGCTGCTGGATTTTGTCTGGCATAGTGGCCGAGAACATTATTGTCTGGACATCTTGCGGCAGTTTCTTGGCTATCTGCATTATGTCGTCGCTGAATCCCATGTCGAGCATACGGTCGGCTTCGTCGAGCACAAAGAAGCTCACCTTGCTCAAATCAACGTTCCCCATCCTTATGTGACTGAGAAAACGCCCAGGAGTGGCTATCACGACATCAGCCCCAAGTTTCAGACTCTTGTATTCCTGGTCGTAACGGTTGCCGTCGTTGCCACCATACACAGCCACGCTGCTCACGCCGTTGAGGTAGTAGCCGAAGCCTTGCATTGCTTGGTCAATCTGTTGTGCGAGTTCGCGGGTTGGCGACATTACGATGCAGTTGATGGCATCTTGAGGGTAACCGCCGTCGTCGAGCAGGCTGAGTATGGGAAGGAGATATGCCGCAGTCTTGCCTGTTCCGGTCTGTGCGACGCCAATGATGTCCCTCCCGTCGAGAATTTCAGGTATGCACTTTTCCTGTATGGGCGTGCATTCGTCGAAATGCATATCATACAGAGCGTCAAGTATGTTGTCGTTTAAGTCTGTTTCTTCAAATCTCATAATTAGTTCGGTGCTTTTTTATAACAGAAATATGCAATAAAGAAATAAAGTATGTTTGGAATCCATGCGGCCAGCATCGGTGGGGTGTTGGCGTTGATGGCGAATGTCGCGCTTACTGTTTGCAGCAATATGTAAGAGAAGCTCAATGCGAGTCCTATGCCGAGATACACGCCCATGCCACCCTTGCGCTTGCGTGAACTCAGGCTTGCGCCGATGATGGTTAGTATGAACGATGCAAAGCAAGTGGCTATGCGCTTGTGGTATTCCACTTCGTATTGCACGACATTGCTCGACCCGCGGTCTTTCTGCTTAGATATATAGCGTTTCAGTTCCGGGCTGGTGAACGTTTCTTGCTGGCCTTTGCTAAACACCAAGTCCATTGGTTCCATCATCACCGTGGTGTCCATTTCCATACCGCTGGTTATGTGTTCCCTCATGCCTTTCAGCGTCCGGATTTTGTAGTTGATGGCTTTCCAGTGGTAGCGGCTGTCGGATATGGTGTCGTATTGTATGATGTTGGCCGTCATGTGGCTCACGAGCTTTTTGTTCTCGAACTTGTCGAGAGAGAAGCCATAGCCTGTCTTGTGTATGTTGTCATATTGGGCTATGTAGGCTATCACCCCGTCGCCCACTTGCAACTGCACGTTGCTTGCAGACGTGTTTTTCCTGTTGTTCTTGTAAAGCGACTCGAAATTGTGCCTTACCACAGTGCCTTGCGGTATGACATAAGCTCCAAGATAAAAGTTCAAGGCCGATATGAGAGCGGCTGAGATCATGTATGGCCTGAGAAGCCGCTTGAAACTCATGCCGCAGGCCATCATGGCAATTATCTCCGAGTTGCCGGCGAGCTTTGAGGTGAAGAAAATCACCGCGATAAACACGAATAGCGGGCTGAACAAATTGGCGAAATACGGCACGAAGTTGGCGTAGTAGTCGAACACTATTGCCCGCAGTGGGGCGTTGTTCGTGCTGAACTTGGCCAGATTTTCGTTTATGTCAAATACAATCGAGATTGAAATTATGAGGGCAATGGAGTAGAAATATGTGCCTATGAATTTCTTTATGATGTAGCGGTCGATTTTCTTTACATACCTGAAAGGGTTGACTTTGCCCAAGACACCGACTGCCTTTGCCACAAACGAGCCTACAGGAGCTGCACGATGCGTTGCGCCGCGCAACCTGTTTCGTGCCTCTTGCCATTTCCTCATAATGCTATGTTTCATGTGGGGAATCGTGCTTTATATTTTTAAATGCGCCGTGCAAGATTGCCTATCACGCTCCGCTTCCACGCAACGAAGTCTCCTTGCTCGATGTGCTTGCGCGCATCGGTGACAAGGCGCAGGTAGAACGCAGCGTTGTGTATGCTCGCTATTTGCATGGCAAGCAGTTCGCCGGCCTTGAACAAATGGTGGAGGTAGGCTTTTGTGTACACCTTGTCAGTCTCGCATCCATCAGGGTCGATGGGCGAGAAATCCTTTTCCCATTTCTTGTTCCTCATGTTCATCGTTCCGTCGTACGTGAACAGCATTGCGTTGCGCCCGTTTCTGGTCGGCATAACGCAGTCAAACATATCCACGCCACGCTCAATGCCTTCGAGTATGTTTTGTGGCGTGCCAACCCCCATGAGGTAGCGAGGCTTGTCTTTGGGCAAGATACCATTTACCACTTCTATCATCTCGTACATCACTTCCGTCGGCTCGCCCACGGCCAAGCCGCCGATGGCATTGCCGTCGGCTCCCTTGTCGGCCACAAACTTTGCCGCTTCAGTCCGTAAGTCTTTGTAGGTGCATCCCTGTACGATGGGAAATAGACTCTGTTCGTGGCCATACAACGGCTCTGTCTCCCCAAACCGCTTTATGCATCTGTCGAGCCAGCGTTGCGTCAGGCCCAGGCTCTTCTTCGCGTAGGCATAGTCGCTTTCGCCGGGCGGACATTCGTCGAAAGCCATCATTATGTCGGCCCCGATTATGCGTTGCGTGTCCACCACGTTTTCAGGGGTGAATGTATGCTTTGACCCGTCGATATGTGAGCGGAACTCGCAGCCTTCTTCCTTCAGTTTCCTAATGCTTGTGAGCGAAAACACCTGGAACCCGCCAGAATCAGTCAGTATCGGCCTGTCCCAACCGATAAAGCTGTGCAGCCCACCGGCCGACCTTAGTGTGTCCAGACCAGGCCTCAGATACAGGTGGTAGGTGTTGCCGAGAATGATTTGTGCGCCGACCTGTTCCTTCAACTCAGAGAAATGTACGCCTTTTACGCTGCCGCACGTTCCAACAGGCATGAAAATCGGAGTTCTTATCACGCCGTGGGCAGTGGTTATCAGGCCAGTCCTCGCGTCGGAACAAGGGTCGGTATGTTGCAGTTCAAATGTCATTGCTTTTTGTCCTTGCCGTCTTCTTCGCTTATTTCAAACTTCAGCGGGTTGTCCACCAATTCGTCAGTCAGCGCGAAGTTCCACACGTCCTGCACGTTCTCCACGTAGTGGAAACTTACGCCCTTGAGGTAGATTTCCGGTATTTCGTCGATGTCCTTCTGATTGTCCTTGCACATCACGATGTCCGTTATGCCAGCACGTTTGGCCGCCAGGATTTTCTCTTTTATGCCTCCCACGGGCAGTACCTTGCCGCGCAGGGTTATTTCACCCGTCATGGCTGTGTTCTTGCGCACCTTGCGCTGCGTCAGTGCCGAAGCAATGGATGTGGCAATGGTTATGCCTGCCGACGGGCCGTCCTTTGGCGTAGCCCCTTCCGGCACATGGATGTGTATGTTCCAGTGGTCGAAGATGCGGTAGTCGATGCCTAATGTTTCGGCGTGGGCTTTTACATATTCGAGTGCGAGTATGGCCGATTCCTTCATCACGTCGCCGAGATTGCCCGTCAGCGTGAGTTTCGAGCCTTTGCCCTTGCTAAGGCTTGTCTCGATGAACAGGATTTCGCCGCCAACGCTCGTCCAAGCCAGCCCTGTCACAACTCCGGCATAGTCGTTGCCTTGGTATATGTCGCGGTAGAAAGGCGGCTTGCCGAGCAAGTCCTCAATCTCGTCAGGAGTGATTTTTGTGTACGGCAGCTCCCCGTCTTTAGCTTTCCTGAAGGCAAGCTTTCTTAGTGCCTTGTCAATTTGTTTTTCGAGCTGGCGCACGCCGCTTTCGCGTGTGTACTGCTCAATTATCTTCTCTATTGCTTGCTTTGTGAAGGCAAGTTTCTTCTCGTTTCCCAGCCCGGTGTTGTCTTTTTCCTTAGGGATGAGGTGCCGTTTGGCAATCTCGATTTTTTCTTCCGTGATATACCCGCTCACCTCAATCAGTTCCATGCGGTCGAGTAGGGGGCGGGGTATGGTGTTCAGGTCGTTGGCCGTGGCAATGAAGAGCACCTTCGAGAGGTCGTAGTCCAAGTCGAGGTAGTTGTCGTGGAAGGCGGAGTTTTGCTCTGGGTCGAGCACTTCAAGCAGTGCCGACGCGGGGTCGCCGTTCACGGTGTTCTGCGTCACCTTGTCTATCTCGTCGAGCACGAACACCGGGTTCGAAGCCCCGGCTTTCTGTATGTTCTTTATGATTCTGCCAGGCATGGCGCCGATATATGTGCGCCTATGCCCCCTGATTTCGGCTTCGTCGTGCAGTCCGCCGAGCGACATCCTCACGTATTTCCTGCCCATGGCCGCCGCAATGCTCTTGCCGAGGCTCGTCTTGCCCACGCCCGGAGGGCCGTAGAGGCAGAGTATGGGCGACTTGAGGTCGCCGCGAAGGTTAAGCACGGCGATGTATTCCAATATGCGCTCTTTCACCTTCTCCATGCCGTAGTGATCTTTGTCGAGAGTCTTCTGCGCACGGCCAAGGTTCATGTCGTCTTCGGTATATTCGCCCCACGGCAGGCCGACGAGCGTCTGCAGGTAGCTAAGCTGCACGTTGTAGTCGGGGCTTTGCGGGTTGAGCTGGTCGAGCTTGTCGCACTCTTTCTCAAACGTGGCGGCCACTTCTTCCGGCCATTTCTTGTCGGCGGCCTTTTCCAGCAGGTCGCGCTTTTCAGGCGAGCTTTCGCCGTTGCTAATCTCCGCCTGCAGGTTTTTTATCTGTTGCTGTAGAAAATAGTTGCGCTGTTGCTCGTCTATGTCGTCGCGGGTCTTGTTCCTTATGTCCTGCTTCAGGCTGAGCAGCGACAGTTCACGGTTGATTATGCGCATCGTGCCGAAAAGTCTCTCCTTGATGGAGTCTTTGCAGAGCAGTTCCATCTTGTCCTTGATGGTGAATGGCATATTCGAGCAAATGAAGTTGAGTGCCATCACGTTGTTCGACACATTCTTTATTGCGAATGCTGCCTCTTCGGGTATGTCGTCGTTCAGCTTTATGTATTCGTTGGTCATCTGGCGCAAGTCGTCGATGGCGGCGTTAAATTCGCTGTCATCCTTTCCCGGCACCGTTTCCATTGCAGGCGTGGCCTTGCCGTAGAGGTAGGGTTTCTTGCGCGAAATCTCGTCGAGGTGCAATCTGCCGAAGCCCTGCACAATGGCCGTGATGTTGCCGTTGGGCAGGGTGAGTATCTTCACCACCCTTGCATACACACCGTAGTCGTATAGGTCGTTTTTGCCCGGTTCGTCGGTCTCCGGGTCGCGCTGGCATACTATTCCTATTATTATGTTGTTCTTGTCGGCCCTTTTCACCAGGTTCATGCTCGACTCGCGCCCTATCAGTATGGGCGACACCACGCCCGGAAAGAGCACGAGGTTCCTCACCGCCAGTATTGGCAGCGAGGCGGGGGTGTCGGTCGATTTAAGCAGGTCGCCGTAGTCGCCCTCTATGTCGGCAATCATGGAGAATGCTTTATTTTGTTTGTTGTCCATCAATGTCATTATTTTTTCGGGATGCAAAGTTACGCATTAAAATTGGATTACGGAAGTGGGCTAAATAGAAAAATGCCCTGTCATAACATAAAATAAAGAAAAGGCAACGTTTTCTCCGTTGCCTTTCTCTTGTTTTGTACGCCTGCAGGGGGTCGAACCCTGGACACCCTGATTAAGAGTCAGGTGCTCTACCAACTGAGCTACAGGCGCATCCTTTTTGCCTTATGTTTCTCTTGTTTTGTACGCCTGCAGGGGGTCGAACCCTGGACACCCTGATTAAGAGTCAGGTGCTCTACCAACTGAGCTACAGGCGCATCCTCGTTGCTTATTTCTCTTAAGCGGGTGCAAAGATACGCACTTTTTTCTTACCCACCAAATTTTTTGCCAACTTTTTGTTTGAAAACTTGAAATTCGGCTTAATAAGCAGTCCAAGTGGAGCCAAAATGGACATTGTTGTATTGCAAGCAAGCACACACTGCATAGCCTTGCTTTTGTTAGAATTCGACCGTCAGCCCGATGGTGGGCAAGAGTGTGCCGCTTTCTTGAGCCAGTTTCTTCATCCTGTAGCGTTGCTCTGCAGCGGGCGCTTCAGGGTTTTCTATCACGCCGGTGCTCATAAGCACATCGGGCTGCCGCAATATGCTCTTGGTCACGTTCTGCAAGTCGATGTATATGCCTAGTCGCCACTTGCGGAAATAATAGTTTTTGTCAACCCTGACATCGAGCTGGCAGAACGCATCGAGCCGTCCGGCATTGTAGCGCGAGTAGTCGAGGTATGGCTTCCCTTGCGCATCCCAAGCCTCGACGAGCGACGATTTCGCCTCGTCGTATGGTGTGAACGGGCTGCCGCCGACCGCGCTTAGCTTCGCTCCCACGCTCCAGTTCCGCGGTAGCTCATACGTGCCGCTTATGTTTGCAATGAAGCGGTTGTCCCATGCCGAAGGCATATATGCCCCGCCACCGGCGGCATTGCGGAACTCGCTGCGGTATAGCGTGACCGATGCCACCGAGGTGAACCGGCCCGGGCGTTGCCAGCGCAGCGATGCCTCAAGGCCGTATGCGCGTCCTTCTGCGTCAGGCACCAGCCGCTCGTTGCCCACCACCCCGTAGTCGTTGCCTTTGCACGAAAGCGGTATGCCGTCTGCAACCGACAGAGGCAGGCGCGAATAATGCTTGAAGAACCCCTCCACTGCCACCACCATGGCATCCGACACATTCCATTCCGCCCCAAGGTTGGCGTTTGCCACGCGCATATATGGCAGCTCCTTGTTGGCATAGCTGCCGTCTGCTTCTTTATACCCCAATGCCGTGTATGGCGGCAACTGGTGGTAGAGGCCCATGGCGGCATTGAGGGCTACGGCAGGCACGATGCGCCATGACACCGATACCGTGGGCGAAATGTTCTCCCATGCGCGGGCCGTGCGCCTTGAGTAGCTGCACCCGTCAAGCCGCAGTCCGGCCGTGGCGGTAAGCCTGCGGCTTTGTGTCTTGTAGGTGGCCGAGGCGAACGCTCCCCAGCCGGCCATGCCAATGTCGGCTGATTGGCTGTGCGCCACGATTCCCCAGGTGCGGTAGAGCCGCTGGAACGTGTGGTCGTCGTAATGCGCATAGTATGCTTCCGCGCCCTCCGCCAGGGTCCACCGTTCGCCGTAAGTGCGGTTCTCGACCCTTAGCGACGCTTTTTGCTCGTGCGACGCGAGGTCGAGTGTAAGGTTGTCGGGCGAAGAGTCGTCGTTGCCGCGGTATTTCAGGTTGCTGTTGTATAAATAGTTGTAGCCCATGGAGATTGTTGTCACGCCGTGTTCTGCATAGCGTTTGTATGCCGCCCCTATGGTAAACGTGTTCTGTTTGATGCGGGGCAGGTAGCTAAGCATATATTCCGCGTCTTCGCCCTTCTCGTCGGTGTTCAGTTTCATGTCGTCTATCCCGGCCAGCCCCAGCACCGTGAGTTCATCGCGTTCGGTCAGGCGTGTCTTCACTTTGAACTGCCCGTCGATGAAGTTTGGCAGGAACGGAAGGCCAAGCATCTTGAAGAGCATTTGCAAGTATGACTGGCGGACTGAAAACAGGTAGGTGGTGCGTTGCCCGATGTGGCCGGATGCGCTTAGCGACACCTCCGACGCGCCGAGCGTGGCCTTTACGTTGTTGCCGTCCGCGTTGCCGTCGCGCAGCCTTATGTCCAGAATCGAGCTTAAGGCCCCGCCCCTGTCGGAAGGGAACGCGCCGGTGAAAAACCTCACCTCGCGTATGAAGTCGGCATTGATGATGCTCACCGGGCCGCCCGTGGCGCCCTGCGTGGCAAAGTGGTTGATGTTTGGTATTTCAATCCCATCAAGGAAAAAGCGGTTTTCCGACGGCGAGCCGCCACGCACTATAAGGTCGTTGCGGTAGCCTATGGGCGAAAACGACACACCGGGGTAGGAGCGGACGATGCGCGATATGTCGCGGTTGCCGCCCGGGCTTTTCTCTATTTCGCCAAGCCCTATCACGTGGAGGCTTACAGGGCTGATTTTTTCCATGCGCAATGGCGAGGCACTGACAGTGACGCCTGAAAGCTGCGATGCGTCCTCCCGCATCTCAACCACCACGGGCGTAAGCGTGGCCGATACCACATACTCGTCGGAAATAACGTCCTTGTAGCCTATGCAGCTAACGGCCAGACGTCTTATCCCTGGCTGTACGCCCACAATGGAAAACTGTCCGAGGCTGTCGGCCAGCGCACGCTTGGCGTCGTTGCCATATACCGTGACCACTGCGAAAGGGACCGGCCTGCGCGATATGGCATCGACAACCACCCCGCGCACGGCGAAACCGTCAGATTGCGCCCCGCAAGGAAGTGCAAACGACAGCACTGCCACAACAGCCATCACATCTTTTTTTATATGTAGTGGCGCACTAAACAGTCGGCTTGCTGCTTTTTCCCAATGCTTTATCTTTGCTGGCATAATGTCTCAAACATACAAGTCTCTGCAAAATTAAACATTTTGTCCGAATCTTGCAATTGACAGGTGCGAACAACTGAAGTTACCGTGTCAAAAGACCTTGCATGGAACAAAGTGTAGGGCGAAGCCCCAAGGCTGCCCAACGGCGCCTTGTGCAAAGTATGCCCGGCTTTAGTTGCGACACAAACTTCGCCCATACCTAATGGTTAAATAAAGCTAATTGGGCAACATCGCTTTGCGAAATATGCCATTTTAGCCTCCAAAACACGCCGTTTTAGAGCGCGAAACGGTACGTTTGGGAGGCTAAAATGGCGCATTTTGCAATTGGTTGACTGCCAGACTGTTACAAAATCGACGGTTTAACGTCGTTTAACACACTGCGGCGGGCCATGAAATGCTCGTGGATGTCGCGTCTATCGCACACTGGCCCTTCGCTTGCTTCTTGCTCAACGTGTAAACAAGGACAGCACGGAATAGAACACATTGCGCAGACTTAGCGAATGCTACAGCATATCGTGGGTATGCAGATGGCCGCAGCGGCCTGTCCAAGAACTTCCTGCGGAACCGTGAGACACGGTTTCTTGCATACCACAACTGTCCTTTGCCCGTATTGACAACAATGGCAGCTTCTGCTGAAGGTGTGGGGCGCGATACCGAATCGGCGGCTGGGGAATGCGGGAGCGGGACGTTTCATTATATGAAAATCGCGTTAAACGTGTTTATTTTTTTGCGGCGAAAGGCGATATTTCACAAAAGATTACTAACTTTGTAGCGACAATATGTAACCTACATGACGATAATTGTTGTTCTGGTATTGCTTTTGGGGTGTCTGCTGATAGCCACCTCGCATCTTACGCACATAAACAAGGCCGCAGTGGCAGTGTTTGTCGGCACGGTGGGGTGGGTGCTGTATATATGCTACGGCACAGACTTCGTGATGGGGCAACACCCCGGGGAGTATATGGAGTTTCTCGGCGGCGACAGCCATTCGAGCAAGACAGTGAAATATTTCATCTACGACGAGATATTCCTGAAGTATGTAGGCAAGGCAGGCGCGATAGTCATGTACCTGCTCGCCACGATGTATATTGTGGAGCTGCTCAACACAAACGGTTGCTTCGACTTCGTTAGCGAATGGATAAGGACCCGCAACAGCAAGCGGCTGCTGTGGAGCATCACCTTGGCTACGTTCATAATCTCCGCCAACCTCGACAACCTGACCACCACGACGATGATGCTCACCATAATGCACGGCATAGTGCAGAACAGGCGGCAGCGCATGGTGGTGGGCTGTGCCATTGTGCTGGCGGCCAGTGCTGGCGGGTGCTTTACCGTGATTGGCGACCCGGCGGGAGTGATATTGTGGGGCAACGAGGCAGTGACGGCAACGAACTTCTCTGCCTACCTTGCCGCGCCGGCCATAGTGGCGTGGGCCGTGCCCACTTGGCTGCTTGGCAGGACACTGCCGGAGAGGCTCGACGTGGAGTGGCCTACGGCCCCATACCGTGGCGACGACACCAACCTGAACCGCTGGCAGCGCATGGTGATGCTGCTCGTTGGCATAGGTGGGCTGTGGTTTATCCCAACGTTCCACAACATCACGAAGCTTAGCCCCTTTCTTGGAGCCATGTGCGTGCTGTCGGTGCTGTGGGTGGTGAACGAGGTGTTCAACCACAGGCTGTTGAACGCCGACCAGATGATTCTAAGGCGCACGCCGCGCACGCTGCAATACGGCAGCATACAGCTTATGCTTTTTGTGATGGGCATAATGCTGGCCATGGGCGTGATAAGCGAGACGGGGGCGTTTGGCATCGTGGCCGACTGGATAGACGGCAACATCGGCAACGTGTGGGCGATGGGAGCCTTGGCCGGCCTGTTCAGCGGCATCTTCGATTCGTTCACTGTGATGATGACCGCCATATCGGTATACCCCGTGGCCGAGACCATGCCTGCCGACGCGGGCGACGCTGCGTATGTGGCCAACTTCGCGCAGAACGGTGCGTTCTGGAAAGTGATGGCCTACTCTACGGCGGTGGGCGGGTGCCTGCTGTGCTTTACGAGCGCGAGCGGGCTGGCACTGATGAAGATGGAGCGGATGCGCGTTGGGTGGTATCTGAAGAACTGCACGCCATACGTCTTTGCGGGGTGGCTGCTTGGGCTTGGCGTGCTGTGGGTTGAATGCCTCGTGTGGTGACTGAAAGCGGGGCTTGCGCGATAACTACATTAATTTATATATATGGGAAAGATAAAGACAATAGGTGTGCTCACTTCAGGGGGCGACGCTCCAGGCATGAACGCCGCAATAAGGGCTGTGACAAGGGCCGGAATATGCAACGGCTTCAAGATTAAAGGCATATACAGGGGCTACGACGGGCTGATAAACGGCGAGGTGGCCCCGTTCACTACCGAAAACGTAAGCGGTATAATCATGCAGGGCGGCACGATACTTAAGACCGCTCGCAGCAAAGACTTTATGACTCCCGAAGGCAAGGCCAAGGCATACGAGACGATGCAGAGGGAGGAGATAGACGCGCTGGTGGTGATTGGCGGCAACGGCTCTCTGACCGGTGCACGCGACTTTGCAGCCGAATACGACGTGTGCTGCGTGGGCCTGCCCGGCACGATAGACAACGACCTCTACGGCACGGACTCCACCATTGGCTACGACACGACGATGAACACTATCGTGGAATGCGTCGACCGCATACGCGACACGGCGCAGAGCCACGAGCGCATTTTCTTCGTGGAGGTGATGGGGCGCGACGCCGGTTTCCTTGCGCAGAACAGTGCGATAGCCAGCGGAGCCGAGGCGGCGATTATACCCGAAGACTCTACCGACGTGGACCAGTTGGCGCGGTTCATGGAGCGCGGCATAAGGAAGTCGAAGAAAAGTTGCATTGTGATCGTGTCTGAAAGTCCGAAGTGCGGCGCACTCTACTATGCCGAGCGCGTGCGCAACGAGTTCCCGGACTATGACGTGCGCGTGTCGATACTCGGCCACCTGCAGCGTGGCGGGAGGCCGACGGCCCACGACCGCATACTGGCCAGCCGGACCGGCGTTGGGGCTATCGAAGCCATCATGCAGGGGCAGCGCAATGTTATGATTGGCGTGAGGAACAACGAGGTGGTGTATGTGCCGTTCAGCGATGCCATACGCACCGACAAGCCGCTCGACATGAAGCTCATAAAGGTGCTCGACGAACTGAGCATCTGACGATTGATGTTTTTTAACCCGGCATTTTCAAGATAATTAAACAGAAATAAACGAAATTATAGCAGCATTACTGTTTTAATTGTTATCTTTGCACAGCAAAACAGCAAATAGCGAAACCAATAAAAAGGAACCAAATATGGCACAAATGAAAGGGCGCATCTCCCAGATTATCGGGCCTGTAATCGATGTCTTTTTCGACACGAACGGCCAGGATGCAGAGAAGGTGCTGCCAAAAATCTATGAAGCACTCAACGTGGTTAGGCCCGACGGCAGCAACCTTGTGATTGAGGTGCAGCAGCATATCGGCGAGGACACCGTGCGCTGCGTGGCCATGGACAACACCGACGGCCTACAGCGCGGATTGGACGTGATACCCACCGGCTCGCCAATTGTGATGCCTTCGGGCGAACAGATTAAGGGGCGCATGATGAACGTGATAGGCAAGCCTATCGACGGCATGGCACCGCTGACCATGGAAGGGGCTTACCCCATCCATAGGGAGGCTCCGAAATTCGAGGACTTGTCTACTCGCAAGGAAATGCTCGCGACGGGCATTAAGGTGATCGACCTGCTCGAACCATACATGAAGGGCGGCAAGATTGGCTTGTTCGGCGGAGCTGGCGTGGGCAAGACGGTACTCATAATGGAGCTTATCAACAACATTGCCAAAGGCCACAATGGCTACTCTGTGTTTGCCGGGGTTGGCGAACGCACGCGCGAAGGCAATGACTTGATTCGAGACATGATAGAGTCGGGCGTTATCCGCTATGGTGACAAATTCAGGAAGGCCATGGACGAAGGCCGCTGGGACTTGTCGCTCGTAGACCCAGTGGAGCTTAGCAAGTCGCAGGCGACGCTTGTCTACGGCCAGATGAACGAACCGCCTGGAGCACGCTCGTCGGTGGCTCTCTCCGGACTGACAATCGCCGAGGAATTCCGCGACCATGGAGGGAAAGACGGCGAGGCTTCAGACATTATGTTCTTCATCGACAACATCTTCCGCTTCACACAGGCTGGTTCGGAGGTTTCGGCACTTCTCGGCCGTATGCCGTCAGCCGTTGGATACCAGCCTACGCTGGCAAGTGAGATGGGCGCCATGCAGGAGCGAATTACTTCGACAAAGAAAGGCTCTATCACATCTGTGCAGGCTGTGTATGTGCCGGCCGACGACCTTACCGACCCGGCACCCGCAACGACATTTACCCATCTCGACGCAACGACGGAGCTGAGCCGTAAGATTGCCGAGCTTGGCATCTATCCGGCCGTAGACCCGCTGGGAAGTACGTCGCGAATACTCGACCCGCTGATTGTTGGCAAGGAGCACTACGATTGCGCACAGCGTGTGAAGGAGATACTGCAACGCTACAAGGAACTGCAAGACATCATTGCCATCTTGGGTATGGACGAACTGTCTGACGAAGACAAGCAGACCGTTAACAGGGCGCGCCGCGTGCAGAGATTCCTCTCGCAACCGTTTGCCGTGGCCGAGCAGTTCACCGGACTGCCGGGCGTGATGGTGCCGATAGAAGACACAATAAAAGGCTTCAACGCTATTCTCGACGGCGAGGTGGACGACCTGCCGGAACAGGCTTTCCTCAACGTCGGCACGATAGACGATGCGATAGCTAAGGGCAAGCGGCTAATCGACGCAGCCAAGGGCAAGTAAACCACCTTTGAGTAGTAAAGCATGAAGTTGAAGATTATATCCCCGGAAAAGGTGATATTCGATGGCGAAGTGACCAGTGTGCTCGTTCCTGGAACGAAGGGAAGCTTTGAGATTCTGAAAGATCACGCGCCAATCATATCGTCATTGCAGACGGGCGTAGTCGAATATGCGACTGCCAAAGGCAAGTCAAAGGTTGAAATATCCGGCGGCTTTGTCGAAGTGCAAAAAAACGTGATAAGCATCTGTGCGGAATTGAACTGACATGACATACAAGGAATCGATAGGCCGGATAGGCAAGAGGTACCACAAATGCGCCTTGTGGGTTGTTGCCGGGATGACTCTGTTGGGACTTCTGGCAGTAAACCTGACAGGGAGGAACGACTTCGTAACTCCACTGGCTATCAGTGCTGTATATTCCATTGTTTTGAGTGTCGCTTACGGTGAAGCATGGAAGGCGGCGGCCAAGTCGTCGGCAGGTGTACTGTCGAAGTTCTATTTTGCCGCGTCTGCCTTGCGCTTGGTGCTTGCAGCGTTGGTGGTAGCCGCCTATTGCGTGATAAGCCAAGAGCGCACAGCGATAATAAACTTTGCCGTTGTGTTCCTTGTCTTCTATATCGCGACGCTGGTAACGGATTGCGCATTTTTTGCACGTGTTGAACGAAAACTAAGTCAAAAGATTTGAGTATGAGATACATCAAGCATTTGCTTTGCATCTTGTTTGTGGCATTGGCCACCATGTCCACCAAGGCTGCTGCCCCGGAGGCAGGGGATAAGGGTGGTGGGATAGACCTGCAAGGCATATTGTGGGGGCATATTTTGGATTCGTATGAATGGCACATAACGACCATTAACGGCCATGGCGTAATCCTTCACCTGCCTGTGATAGTGAAAAGCTCGACCGGGTGGCACGTCTTTTCCAGTAGCAAGTTTGCAGAGGAAAAAGATGCCAACGGCAACCGCCCCGGGCCTTACGGGCTGTATATTTCAGGCAGTGCGGAAAACGAAAACAAGATCTGTGAGACCGTTGGCGGTGATGAAGTGCGTCCGTTCGACATTTCCATCACGAAGACCGTTGCCGTGCTGTTCATTGATGCCATCCTGCTTCTCATTTGTGTGCTGGTGCCGGCGCGTTGGTGCAGGAAACATAAGCCTGACGACCCGGCTCCAAAGGGATTCACCGGGCTTATGACGATGTTCATAATGTACATTTATGACGAGGTGGTGAAAGCTACATTGGGTAAGGAGGCCGACAAATACGCGCCATACCTGCTCACGTGCTTCTTCTTCATCTTCATCGCCAACCTGATGGGAATCGTTCCATTCCCGCCGGGTGGGGGAAATCTCACTGGCAACATAACTTGCACGATGTTCCTCGCGCTGTGTACGTTCATAATAACGAACGTAACGGGTACTAAGGCGTATTGGAAGGACATTTTCTGGCCTGAGGTTCCAACTTGGCTCAAGGCGCCGGTGCCTCTTATGCCGTTCATTGAGATTTTCAGCATCTTCACCAAGCCGTTGGCACTAATGATTGGTCTCTATGCCAACATGATGGCCGGACACGCGATTGCTTTGTCGCTGGCTTGCATAATATTCATTATGTTTGGTATAAATGCGGTGGCCGGAGCGTCAATGACAGTGGTGAGCGTGCTTATGAGCGTGTTTATGATGCTGCTTGAAGTGCTTGTGTGCTTCATACAGGCTTTGGTGTTCACTATGCTTAGCGCAGTGTTCATCTCTCTTGCTCATGTGCATGGGCATACTGCAAAAGAATAAAGTAAGACATAAAAAACAACATTAAAATTTTAAGACTATGATTTCATTGTTATTGGCAGCAGATGCTGTCGCAAAATTAGGTGCCGCAGTAGGCGGCGGTTTGGCAGCCATTGGCGCAGGTATCGGGATTGGTAAGATTGGTGGCCAGGCCATGGACGCTATGGCTCGCCAGCCGGAGAAGATGGGCGACCTGCGTTCGTCGATGATTATCGCAGCAGCACTTGTCGAAGGTGTGGCTTTCTTCGCCGTCATCATAGCACTACTTGCGCTGTTCGTATAAGCACAGACCGCACATTTTTAAAGCATTATAAGATTTAAGGACAGCTTATGCAATTAATAACACCGGATTTTGGTCTGTTGTTTTGGATGAGCTTGGTGTTCCTCGTTGTACTGTTCATTCTGTGGAAGTGGGGATTCCCGGCCATAGTCAAGATGGTCAACGACCGCAAGGCGTACATTGATGACAGCCTGCGGAAAGCGCACGAAGCCAACGAACGGCTTACCAACATCAAAATAGAAAGCGAGTCCATTCTGCAAGAAGCGCGCGAAAAGCAGGCTTTGATACTGAAAGAAGCTGCTGCAACACGCGACGCCATTGTGGAACAGGCACAAGAGAAGGCTCGCGCTGAAGGCAATCGCTTGATTTCTGAGGCTAAGGCCGAGATTGAAAGTCAAAAGCGGGCTGCCATAAGCGAGATACGTGCCCAAGTGGCTGAGCTGTCTGTCAAGGTTGCCGAGAAAGTGCTCCGCAAGCAGCTCGACAACAATGAGAAGCAGATGGACTTTATCGACAGGATGCTGGATGAGGTCTGCACTTCCGACAAAAAGTAAAAACGATTGATTATGGACATTGGGGTAATATCTGTCAGGTATGCGCGGGCTTTGCTGAAAGGCGGCTGTGACGCAGGCATTGAGGACAAAGTATATGCCGATATGCAATCGCTGGCAAGAAGCTACATTGAAGTGCCCTTACTGCGGCCTACTATCGACAACCCGACAGTGAAGCTCGGCGATAAGCTCGCCCTGCTTATGTCGGCTGCCGGTAGCAAGCCAACAGGGCTGACAAAGGCGTTTCTCTCACTTGTTTTAAAGGAGGGGCGTGAGTGCTTCCTTCAGTTCATGGCCAATTCGTATATAACACTTTATCGAAAGTACAAGAACATCATTCGTGGCAAGCTGACTACTGCGACGGCGGTTTCGGCAGAAACGGAGAACCGCCTGCGCCAGATGGTTGAAAGCAAGACTAACGGGACTGTCGAATTTGAGACAGAAGTAGACCCAGACTTAATTGGTGGGTTTGTGCTCGAATACGACACTTATAGGATGGATGCGAGCGTGAAGACAAAGCTCAATGCCATTCTCTCACAGTTGAAAAAGTAAAACTGTATCGTTAAACGGTGGGCGTGATGTTTTCTGCGGTGCCAATGCTTCTGCGCGGCTCGTCAAGAAACGCTGCTCATGCCTATCAAAACTATGAATAATTATGTCAGACAAAATAAGACCGAGTGAAGTTTCCCAAGTGTTGCTCGAACAACTCAAGGGCGTAGCTGACAGCGAACAATTCGATGAGGTTGGCACTGTATTGCAAGTAAGCGACGGTGTTGCCCGCATCTACGGATTGCGTAACGCTGAATCAAGCGAGTTGCTTGAGTTTGAGAACGGCACGATGGGTATCGTGATGAACTTGGAGGAAGACAATGTTGGTTGTGTGTTGCTTGGCGCCACCTCTGGTATTAAAGAGGGAATGGTGGTTAAGCGCACGAAACGAATTGCCTCTATCCGAGTTAATGATAATATGCTCGGGCGTGTAATCAATCCCCTCGGCGAAGCAATCGACGGCAAAGGGGCAATCGACCTTACAGGTTCGTTTGAGATGCCGCTCGACCGCAAGGCTCCAGGAGTGATTTACCGCCAACCCGTTAAGGAGCCATTGCAGACGGGGCTTAAGGCCGTAGACTCGATGATTCCAATCGGACGTGGTCAGCGTGAGCTTATTATCGGTGACCGCCAGACCGGCAAGACAGCCATTGCCATCGACACAATAATTAACCAGCGCAGCTTCTATGAGGCAGGCAAGCCAGTTTACTGCATTTATGTGGCTATCGGACAGAAGGCTTCTACTGTAGCAGCTCTGGTGCAGAACCTTAAGGAGCATGGCGCATTGCCATACACCATCATTGTGTCTGCGACAGCTGCAGACCCAGCTGCAATGCAATATTATGCACCATTTGCCGGTGCCGCTATCGGCGAATACTTTCGCGACAGGGGCTATTCTGCCCTTGTTGTCTACGACGACCTCTCGAAGCAAGCTGTCGCCTACCGTGAAGTATCACTGATTCTGCGCCGTCCGTCAGGGCGAGAAGCTTATCCTGGCGATGTGTTCTATCTCCATAGCCGCTTGCTTGAGCGTGCCGCAAAGATAATTGAGCAGCAGGATATCGCAGAGCAGATGAACGACCTGCCGGAGTGCATGAAGGGTCATGTCAAAGGCGGTGGCTCGCTTACAGCCCTTCCTATAATCGAAACACAGGCTGGCGACGTATCTGCTTACATCCCGACAAATGTGATTTCCATTACGGACGGGCAGATTTATCTTGAGACGGACTTGTTCAACCAGGGTTTCCGTCCGGCCATCAACGTTGGTATTTCGGTATCCCGTGTGGGTGGCTCGGCACAGATTAAGAGTATGAAAAAGGTGGCTGGTACGCTCAAAATCGACCAGGCGCAGTATCGCGAGCTTGAAAGCTTCTCGAAATTCTCAAGCGATATGGATGCTGTAACGGCCATGACGCTTGACCGCGGACGCAAGAACAACCAGTTGCTTATCCAACCGCAGTACAGCCCAATGCCCGTAGGCGAGCAGGTTGCCATACTTTATTGTGGCACGCACGGACTCATGCATGATGTGCCCGTCGACAAAGTTCGCGAATGCCAAGATGCGTTCCTTGCCAAACTGCGCTCTACCCACCAAGAAGTAATCGACACATTGGCTAAGGGCCAGATTGACGATACGCTCACTTCGACGATAGAATCCGTAATGGCCGACATTGCCGGACAATACAAAAAACAATAGCCTATGCCGTCGCTCAAAGAGATAAAGACCCGCATCGCCTCCGTCAACAGCACTCGCAAGATTACGAGTGCAATGAAGATGGTGGCCTCGTCGAAGCTCCACCACGCACAGGTGATGATAGAGAACATGCTTCCCTATGAGTCGTTGCTTGAGCACATACTCAAGGCGTTCCTCGCCTCTGAGGCAGACGCGACCAATGTTTACACCATAGGTCGTGATGTGAAGCGCGTCGCCCTTGTGGTCTATTCGTCGAGCAGCAGCCTTTGCGGAGGGTTTAATGCCAATGTCATTAAGCTGATGCAGCAAGTGGCCGACGAGTATGCACCTTTGGGCAAGGACGGTTTGGTGGTGTTCCCGATTGGCCGTAAAGTAGCCGAAAAAGCCGCAAAGCTCGGCTACAAGACCGAGACAAAGTATGTTGGGCTTGCCGATAAACCCGGAGTTGATGGGTGCATAGAGCTTTCTACTGAGCTTGGGCGTATGTTCCGTGATGGCGAAGTCGACCGCGTTGAATTGGTCTACCACCATTTTAAAAGTGCCGGGTCACAAGTGTTGACGCGCAAGACCTATCTGCCGATCGACCTTGAGTCGGAACTTAAGCGCGACCATGAGCGCGACTTGACCTCCAATGTGGCCACACGCGAAGCGCAAGAGTATTTAAAGCGGAAAGGCACGCAAACGGAAAACCGCACCGAAGAAGAAGTGAAACCGCTTAACGACAACTTCATTGTCGAGCCGGACATGGACTCGGTGCTTGCTGCCCTCATCCCCAAAATGGCTCACCTGATGCTCTATACTGCGTTACTCGACAGCAACGCAAGCGAGCACGCGGCACGTATGGTTGCAATGCAAACGGCAACCGACAATGCCGACGAACTGCTGCGAGAGCTTAACTTGCAGTACAACAAGAGTCGCCAGCAGGCCATCACAAACGAATTGCTCGACATTGTAGGAGGTTCGGTCAACAATTGATTGTCTGACTGTCTACTTGATAACGACGGGCGGCACAGAGAAGTAAAACCTCTGTGCCGCCCGTCGTTTGCTATCAATGCTGCATTGTGTAAAAATATGCGATAAAGCAAAACCAAAAATTGTCTACAATGTCAAGCTTAGTACAGGCATCTGCAAACGGTTTACGCCACTCATTCAAGCCTTAATTGAAGAAGTTCCACGAAAGGCCAAAGCGGATTATGGCACCATTCATTGGGTAGTGAGGCGTAAGGAAATACATCCTGTTGCCAGAACCTGCTGTGGCATGGCTGTACATCACGAAGAAGCGCGTGCGCTTTAGGTGAAGGTTTGTGTAGACATCAACGAAAGGATAGCCTCCGAGCTTCACTCTGCTTGCGCTGTTGGCCTGCACTGCAAACTGGTTGAGCTGCGGAACAAAGTCAGGCGCGAAATAGTTTGTGAAGAAATAAGCGTCACTACCAAGCTCCACGGAAAGCTCCTTCACTATTCTGAATTTGAGATACAAATTGGTAAAAAGGTTAAGTGCAGGCACCGGCAATACTTCTTGGTTGCTCGAATGCTGGTATGTTATTATGTTTTCCCAATTAAGTATTCCCAAACGTAGGTTCTGGCGGAGCTGTGCGGTAAACAAATTGATGTTGCTGCCGCACTGGTTTACGCTCGCCGTCAGGTTTGTGCGACCCTCGGTAGTGGCATCGTATGAAGTCGAAAAATATGTATAGTTTTGTATTTCCTCAACGGCCACTCGCAAGCTGGTCTTTGTTTTAGGGTACGACAGCACACCCTCAATGCGCGTGCGCGTTTCTTTATCCATGTCGTCGTTATCCCACCAAATGTGCTTCGAGTGGAAGTGGCGTTGGTAGAACGTAGGGTTAAGGCAGTGGAAATATGCCTTTGCGGTCAATGTGACGGTGTCGCCGAAAAGCGGGAAGTTGAGGTCGGCCGCAAAATCGGCTTTCAGTTGTCCGGCATCTTCGCCAACGAGCCACGCCTCGGCCGTCACATTGTAATGCAGGGTCCTGCCTTGCGTCTTCGACAATTGTCCGCCGATGCTCACATTGTGTTCTGTCCATCGTGCCAATCGCGATAGTGTATATTCTCCGCTCGTAAAAGTCTCGGGCATATCAAACCTGCGCAGTTCGTGCGTCGCAAAGGCTTTCAGTCCAGCCTTGGCATATTTGTTAAAACCCTCGAGCAGTGCTATGGCCAACGTGTTCTTTACGGACAAGAGCTTTGTCTGGTCGTAAATGGAGTCTCCGCCATAGCCCATGCCTTCGTTGTGCGTGTAATATGTGTTGCCGTAGTAATCTTCCGGAGTCCTGTATGCCTGGTAGATGCGGTCGTAGCGGTTGACATCAAGTGTATGTATGAAACTTGTCACGGGAACGAACACGCGCTTCATTGTCGCATCGATAGAGTCCTGGCGGTGCTTTGCTGCCAGGATGCTGTCCATGGCGGCTTGCGACTCCACGCTTACCCTTGACGTGTCAGGAGCCAAACCTTCCGTTCCGGCCGGTTCATCACCGGCTATTGTTGCTCCTTCCGGCCTTCCTACCGGAACTTCATCGCCCAACTTGTCACCCTCTTGCCGCCCTTCGGGGGCATCTTCTTCGTCTGTCTCACGCTCCTCGTTATCCTTTTTGGCTTCAGCAGCAAATTTCCGTGCCTTAAGCTCTGCCTCTGTCATTTTCTCCATGCGATAGAAGCCAAGGCTGTAGCGGTGGGTGAGAAAAAAGTGCAGGCTACTGTTCCTGTTCCAGTTCTGCATCAGCACCGTGGGT
The DNA here is from genome assembly GCA_944321645.1 of uncultured Prevotella sp. GTDB lineage: Bacteria > Bacteroidota > Bacteroidia > Bacteroidales > Bacteroidaceae > Prevotella. The sequence goes on along the minus strand of CALUMB010000005.1, from coordinate 48,533 downwards.
ATTTCGCTTTCGGTGTAATTGTCGTCAAAGCTTTCCGGGTGTGTGACGTAGTTGTCGTCGGTTATGCCGCCGTTTTCAGCCGCCTTCTGGTGGTATGTGGAGAAGATGGCATGGGCGTTATATTTGTCGCCGCGGTAAGACCCGAACAGTGTTGCTCCAAAGTGCGACGTACTTTGGTTGGCATAGTAGCCGCGGGCGTATGCGTAATTCAGGTCGAAACCAAAGCCAAGCCTTTTGTTTGCGTTCACGGCAAACTTAGCGTCTATATGATCCTCCCCATTAGTCTTGTTGCCGCAATTGTCATACGAAATGTTTGTGATAGGCGAGAGCGTGTTCGTAAAATGCCATTGGTCTGGCTGCTTTATGATGTAGCTGTAGACGTCGGCGAACATAAACTGGCTCATTTCCGGGCGGTCGGCAACAATTCGGCTCTGCCTTGCCGTGTAGTTGTTGCCCGTAGTGTTATATTCGCCAAACAAGCCAGTGTTGAAGATTGTGTTCATGTACATATACTGCATCGTGTCGACTTGTGCGGGCGTTATGTCGCCAAACCGTCGGTCTACAGTCCACACATAAATGCCTTTAGGCACTTCCTTGTTTCTGGTAGTGTCTTTGCTGTGCTTGTTGAAATTGTTGTTTGGGTTTTCGTCGCGTTGCGTTATTTGCCCTGTCTCGTCAATCTGATTGTACACTTGGGCTTGTGCGCCAATGGCTATAAGGCAAAATAGCGATAAGAGGAAATTTCTCATTTACAGTTTAAGCATTCTGATGGCTAACTCAATGATTTTGAATGGCATTGAGCCGATGAACACATAAAGGCCCGTGGTTGTGTTGCCGCTAAGGTAAATGCCGACGCCAACCACGGCAACGACCATGAATATGATATTGAGGACATTGCGAACCTGGCGCATCCTAAGCTCCCTTCCGTCTGGCTTCTGGTGGTTCATGGCCTGTCTGCGCTCTACTATCTCGTCTATTTCGTCTTTTGTCATATATGTGGATTTCTGAAAATTCCGTCTTGAGTTTAAGGGATATGCCCAGTCTTTATGCGTCTGCACTGCATGGCTTCATGGCATTGCCCCATCGGTTTCGACTGCCTTGCGGCAAATAGGCTTTTGCGTATTTAACGCACAGAAAGCTGCATTCACTTGAGCAGTGCAGCCATCTTGCCGAACAAATAGTCCTTGCGGTCAATTGTCTTGCGGCGGAATTTGCCGCTCACCCTCGACAGCTTGTCCTTGTTCTTCTTCAGCCCATATTCGTCCGTAATCCATTCTTCGGCTTTAAGCATCTGCGGGTCGCGCTCTTCGTCGTAAAGGTAGTAAAGCCTCCTCATGGTCACGGTGGCCTTGCCATCCTCGCATTCGGCAGTCAGGGTATACATGAACCGCGTGCGGTCGAGCACCAATGGCTTGCTTTTAAACACGAGCCACTCTTGGTAAGAGCCGCCAAGTTCGTAGTTTATTGAATCCTGCATCACCATGCGGCTTTGTTCAAATTGGTTTTCTTCCTTGGTCAGCTTGGTCATAAACCCGTTGAGGATGTCGTAGATCTGCGCTGCGCTTTTGCCCGGAGCGTCGAGCACAGTGGAAAACTCCACCATGCCGTCCACCATAGGCACGGCTCCGGCCAGGTATTTCTTGTCGGGGTTTTCCACAACACCCTTTTCGCCTTCCATTTCCCAAGAGTTTTGCGCCATCGCGCACATTGGCAGGCACGCCACCATTGCTACCAGAATTTTTCTCATCGTCATCTTATGATTTTTATAGTTTGGCAAAATTACAAAATAAATGACTATCTGCGGAGGAGATTACACAGATTAACATTGTTTTGTGGGGTCTATCCGCTTTTTGCGCGATTTTGCGCACTGTACGACTGCGCTTTGATGGGATAGCATGGGGCGGTTGGCGCACGTGATTTCCACAAGCCGCGCCCATGTGTTAGAACTCAAAAATCACGCTTCCGTTGATCTGCCGCCCTGTGAGATAGTTTGGCACGGCATACTGCTGGTTTGTCACGTCGGTCACCCAATAGTATGAGTTTACGTTGCTTATGCCAAAAAGGTTTAGGCAATCCAACCCAAGCCAGATGTTCTTGAAAACGCTCTTGCGCTTGCGGTCGTCGTTGTCGTAGGCACGGTAGCTAAGCCCCACGTCAACTCTCTTATATGCCGGTGCCCTGAAGTTCTGGTATTCCAACCCCTTGTGTGGCGGGCCGAAGGGCAGGCCGTCGGCAAAGGCCAGTCGCAGCGTCATTTTCCAGCGCTCCGTTCCGGGGAAATAGTCGGTGAAGTGCAGGTTGACCGAATATCTCTGGTCTGTCGGCATCGGAACCGTCCGCCCGTCAACCCTTTGCTTTGTGCTCATTACGGAGAATGTCACCCACGAGTCAGTTCCGGGAACAAATTCGCCATACAGCTTCAAGTCGAGCCCGGCGGCATACCCGCTGCCCTTGTTCTCGCCGTAGTAAGTCACCTTCACGTTGTTCACGTTGTACGGTATGATGTTGCTAAGAGCCTTGTAGTAAGCTTCGGCGGTGAATTTGTATGGGCGTTCCTTTATCTTGAAGCGGTAGTCGAACGCCGCCACAAAGTGGATGGAGCGTTGGCTCTTAATCTTGTCGTTAAGCTTTACGACGGTAGTGCCGGCTTGGGTCACCGTGTCGCGGAGTTCCTTAAAGAACGGAGCCTGGTAGTAGAGTCCAGTGGCAAACCTAAATGTGGCGTTGTGGTTGAAAGCTGGGATTATGGCCAGCGAAGCCCTTGGAGAGACAATCGTCTCTTTGTTGAACGACCAATTGCTGAAGCGCACGCCAAAATTGAGTGTGAAGAAGGTGTTCTTCTCCTCGCCCGTCATAAACTTATAGGTGTCTTGCAGGTAGCCCTCTATGCGGTGGCTGTTTATGGAGTTCCTTGAACTCAGCGAGTAAATCAGGTCGAGCCTGTCGCCGGAGTGCGGTATAGAGTAGCCGCTGGAGTCGCGCATCTCATACTCACGCGAGTTTTCCTCCACGTGCTCCACTTTGTACGCCAAGCCCCCCTCAATTGTGTGGTGGGTTGTCTTGTGGTTTAGCACCAGCTTGAATGTTTCCACATTGGCCGTAAGGTAGTTTCTTGCGTGTTCCATGTAAGTGCCTACGCCAAGGCTTGTGTCGTCTTGCGTGTCGGTGAGCCAATACTGCCCCTGTATGTCATAGGTCTCCTGCTCCTTTGTGTAGAAAGCCGAAGCCAGCAGCGACAGCTTTGTGTTGGCGCCGAAGTTCCTCGAAATGGTCAGCGCACCGAAGAGGGTGCGGAACAAGTCTTTTTCCTGCCCGTCGAAGTAAACCTTGAACGATTTCACGTCCTCCATCGTTCCAAACGAAGTCTCCCTGTCTGTAGGGGTGAAGTTGTAATGGTTTTCCGACACGTTGCCTATGAAGTCTATGTTCCACCTTTGGTTCGGCTGGTAGCTTATATATGCCTGGTAGTCAAGGAAGTTCGGCTTGTATTCACCGCTCGTTTCGAGCGAGCCGAGCAGGTATCTGTTGGTCTTGTACCTCACGCCGTGCGTCATCGAGAACTTCTTGTTGCCATAGCCTACGTAAGCACCTGCGCCAAGCAGCGAGCCGTAAGCCCTCGCCTCGAACGCTTTGGGCCTCTTGTATGTTATGTCGAGTGCCGACGACATCTTGTCGCCATATTTCGCCTCGAACCCGCCGGTGGAGAAGGCCACGCCACCCACCATGTCGGGGTTTATTACGCTAAGCCCTTCCTGCTGCCCGCTGCGTATGAGCAACGGCCTGTAAACCTCGATGTTGTTTATGTAGACGGAGTTCTCGTCGAAGCTGCCGCCGCGGACGTTATACTGCGAAGACATTTCGTTGTGGCTCGACACGCCAGCCTGTTGCTGTATCAGGTCTTCCACGGCGTTGCCTGTTGCGCTGGGCGTGTTCTTCATGTCCTTGATGTCGAGCCGTTCGGTGCTTGAGGTCTGCCTTCGCCTTTCCGTCACGACCACTTCGCCCAGCGCCGCCATCGACGGCAGCAAGACTTCAATTTTTTGCTTCCCACGCGGATTCTTAAACACTCTCTTGCGGGCATTGTAGCCAATCATCGAGAACTTAACCACCACACTGTCAGCCGATTTCAGCGTAATGCTAAATTCTCCCTTTAGGTTTGTTGCTGTCACCTTGCCTTGTTCGAGGCACGAAACGGTGGCAAGTTCAATCGGGTTTTGCTGCTCGTCAACCACGCGCCCGCTCAATGTGAAGTCTTGGGCTGCGGCATTTGCGGCAAACAGCAACATTGCGGCGAGCACCGCGACTATATGTTTGGCAAAATTTGTTTCCATCTTAATTTATAGAACGGCACGAATGCCCTTTATATTGTGTACGCACAAAATTAAACTCAAGATGCAATCGGTGGCAATGGTCGGGCATTTGGGCATTTAAAGCTTAAAAACAGGGAATGCCGGTGGGGATGCCTTGTGCCTCAATTGCATTTTTCAGATTAATGGTAGTAGCCTTCCACTTGATACTTGCAAATATGCAACTAAAACGCAGTCGGCAATGGCATGTTTTCGAGTTCATGCCGTTTGATGTTATAAAACGGCTCGTTTCGTTATCCAAAACTGGGCGTTTTAGACTGCAAAACGGCCCGTTTTGGGGACTAAAAAGCCACATTTCGCAAAGCCTTGGCTTTCAGGTGGTTACGTCAAACGGCGCAAATCGGGCTTTTTAACATAAAAGTGTTAATAGCTGATGGCCGTCCATCTGCAATTGTTCGCAGAAACACCACAACATCGTTCTGGCTTAGCGAAGTTGGTTTTAGTGCAACGAAATATGAGATTGTGGCACGATTGCGATAATAGCGTATGCGCAGCCATTTCGCAGGAACAGGCATCGCAAGGCATGCCAGGTGTGTATGCGCTTTTATTTTGATTGTTGTAATTTTGAATATTTATTTATTTTATGTAACTTTGCAACTCCATTGCCGCCCCGGAAACAATTTTCCGGATTGGAAACATTTTCTACACAACGTAAGATTAAAGCGTAACAAGATGGAAACGGAATATGTATTGAACGACCATAACAAAGAGGAATTTCCACCGGCACACACAGCCGAACATCTGATAAACCAGACAATGGTGCGGATGTTTGGGTGCGAACGTTCAAATAATGCCCACATAGAGCGGAAGAAAAGCAAGATAAGCTATGTGTTGGACCACAAGCCGAGCAGAAAGGAAGAGAAGGCTATTGAGCAAACGATGAACGAACTCATTGCCGAAGACCTGCCCGTGACATTTGAATTTGTGAAGCGCAGTGAGATTCCCGCTGGCGTAAGCACCGACAGGCTGCCCGATGATGCCTCCGAGACAATCCGCCTTGTGCGGATTGGCGATTACGATGTGTGTCCGTGCATCGGACGTCACGTCAGGAGCACGTCGCAAATTGGCCGATTTGAAATGCTCGGCACAAACTGGGACGAGATGACCCATACGTTCAGGATAAGGTTTAAGGTGGTGCAATAGCGTTTGTCGGCGGACGTAAGTGCGTTTCGTTTGTAGGCACTCAATGCCTTTATTTGCAAACCCACATTGCCGTTTCGCATCCAAATCCGTTGGCGCAACTGATTTACCCCATGGTTAGTCAGTTGCGCCAACAGATTGATTTTGGTAATGCTATCTAAACGGATGGATTGATGGCGAAGGCTACCGCTTGTGGCTTTATCCAACTATAACGCTGCAAACTGTTTTTTGCGTGTAAAGGCATGGGTATGTGCATTGCCGCCATTTCTATGCCAAACTTGGATTAAGCCATTTCGCCTCTTGTCATAAGGCGAACTTGAAAGACTTTCCGGCAATCTGCATGATGTAGACTCCCTTCTTGTCAAGCGTGAACGTATCTGCATTTGTTACTTTCACCAACGCCCCGCCTTTGTCGTAGACGTAAATTAATGTTCCTTGCGGCAGCCCATCGACACGTATGGTTTTGTCTGAAAGTGTGATATATGGTGAATAGATGGCTTCGGAAGCACCTACAATGCCACTTGGGCTCGTGGAAACGAACACAACATTGACAATACTGCTGTGTTCCAATCCAGGCAAAGTTAAAATGCTGTCGGACGGCTCAAAAGGCAGTGCTTTCCCGTCAATGGTCATGGAGTGGACGGCATACCCGTTGTCCGGGGCGACCTTCAAGTCTATTTCGGGCATATCCGTTACGTCGATTGCAAACGACCCATTGGGCAACACTACCGATAGCCATTTCCGTTCCGGCACATTTACCGTAATGCGGCAGGTTGCGGAAATGTTACCCCCGTCAGTAGACGAGCACTGGATGTTGCAGGTGCCAGGCGCAATAGCCGTGACGACACCTCCATCAACGGTTGCCACGCCTGTGTCGTCAGACAGCCATGCAACTTCCTTGTTTGCTGCATCATCAGGCTTTACCGATGCTGTCAAGGTGAGTTCGTCACCCACATTTATCGTATGTTCCGTTTCAGACAATGCAATCGACTCAACCTTTATAGGCTCGCTAACAGTTATCACGCAATAGCTTCCGGCACCGCTGCCGTCGGTGGCTTTTGCCCAAACCCACACTTTTCCAGTGCCACGTGCCGTGACTAAGCCATTGTTGCTTACCGAAGCCACGCTATAATTTTCGGTCGTCCACTTTAGCTTGCGGTTTGTTGCATTTTTGGGGTATGCCGTGGCACTAAGCTGGAGCGTTTCGCCAATCCTCATTGTTGCCGTAGAGGGTGACATTTCTATGCGCGTTACGGGAATTGTGTTTGACTTGACCGTAAGTCGTAGTAGAAATTCATAGTGCGGCGAAAGCCGTCTATGTAATACGAGCACTGGAAATAGAGTTTTGCCGTGCCTACTGTGTTGCCCTTGATTGTGCAAGTGGTGTTGGTGCGCGACTGGATGGAGATGGCCGAGTTGCTGGTCGTCCAAGTGGCAGACACACTGCTGGCACGCTTTAGGGTGTTTGCGTATGCCGAACCGATGGACACCGTGGTTGTGCTACCTTGCGTTACTGTGGCTTCGCCATCCTTGATTTGAGCAGTGGCATAGGTTGCTGGCAGGATTATTGCCATCAACAAAGGAACGATTCTCAATAAATGCTTCATAATCATATTGTTTTGTTTTGCTTTAAACTGCGTTGGCGGAATTAGTTTCATTCGTTGAATGCGTGTAAGAAGCCCGCATACCGTTGGCCGTTAGTACCCCAATGCGGCAACCTCACCATCTTTAAGTCGCTGTATGTACAACTAATTATACAAAGTTCGACAAAATACTCGAGATACGCAAGCGATTTTATCATAATCTTGTAAATGCCAAAAGATATATTTGGAAATATTTGAGTAGGACGGCTGCTACGAAGGGGAAATGGCCTTTGGAAGGCTTGTCGGCTTGATTAGTGGAATTGATTTTTGAGGCAAGTAGCAACCTTACACTTGCATCAAGAATCCGCCCTGATTGAAAAACCTGCTAAAAAAACAAAAAAACTCCGCCTGATTGTGTGCTTTGACAATTTTTATATATCTTTGTAGGAGGAAAAAATGTGTATTCTAAAAACCAAATAATTATGGAAAATAACGAACAACTCGTTGCCCAGTGTGAGGCAAAAGCCCAGCAGTGGCTGTCACCATCATTCGACGAAGAAACCCAGAAGGCTGTTAAGGAAATGTTGGCGAAAGCCGACAAGACCGACCTCATCGAAAGTTTCTACAAAGACTTGGAGTTCGGCACAGGTGGGCTTCGCGGAATCATGGGTGCAGGCACAAACAGGATGAACATCTACACCGTTGGCTTGGCTACACAAGGCTTTGCCAACTACCTGCGCAAGAATTTTGCCGACCGCGACGAGATTTCCGTTGTCGTGTGCCACGATTGCCGCAACAATAGCCGCCTGTTTGCCGAAACCGTGGCAAACGTGTTCTCGGCCAATGGCATAAAGGTTTATCTTTTCGACGATATGCGCCCCACGCCGGAGTGCTCGTTCGCCATCCGCTACCTGAAATGTCAGGCCGGCGTTAACGTGACGGCAAGCCACAATCCGCGTGAGTACAATGGATATAAGGCTTATTGGGAAGATGGCGCACAAGTGCTGGCACCGCACGACACGGGCATAATCGACGAGGTGAACAAGGTTAAGATTGCCGACGTGAAATTTGAAGGCAGCAAAGAGCTTATCAACATTATAGGCGAAGAGATTGACAGCGTTTACCTCGACCGCATAAAGGAAATATGCATCGACCCCGAAGTGATAAAGAGGCAGAAAGACCTAAAGATTGTCTACACTCCGCTGCACGGAACCGGTATGATGCTTATACCGCGCTCGCTGAAGATGTGGGGCTTCGAGAATGTGCACTGCGTAGAAGAGCAGATGGTGAAGAGCGGAGACTTCCCAACCGTAGTTTCGCCAAATCCTGAAAATGGCGAGGCACTTACCCTTGCATTGCGCGACGCAAAGGTTATCGACGCGGACATTGTGATGGCCAGCGACCCCGATGCCGACCGCGTGGGCATGGCCTGCAAGAACGACAAGGGCGAATGGATTCTGATAAACGGAAACCAGACTTGCCTCTTGTTCCTCTACTACATCATAACCAACCGCAAGGCCAAAGGTTTGCTTAAGAATGGCGACTTCATAGTAAAGACCATCGTTACGACAGAAGTAATAAAGAAAATCGCCGACAAGCAAGGCATCGAGATGCGCGACTGCTATACGGGCTTTAAGTGGATTGCACGCGAGATAGCACTCTCTGAAGGCAAGCAGCAATACATCGGCGGAGGCGAGGAAAGCTATGGCTTCCTTGCCGAAGATTTTGTGCGCGACAAGGATGCCGTTTCGGCTTGCTCGCTGCTGGCTGAAATTTGCGCATACGCAAAAGACAACGGCAAGTCGCTCTATGACATCCTTATGGATATTTACATCGAGTATGGATATTCCAAGGAGTCTACCGTGAACGTCGTGAAGCCTGGCAAGAGCGGTGCCGACGAAATAAAGCAAATGATGACCGACTTCCGCAACAACCCGCCGACGGAACTTGGCGGCAGCAATATCGTTGTGTGGAAAGACTACCAGTCGCTCGAACAGAAGAATGCCGACGGTACAACCACGAAGCTTGATATGCCAACAACGAGCAATGTGCTGCAATGGTTCTGCGAAGATGGCACAAAGGTGAGCGTGCGCCCGTCAGGCACGGAGCCAAAGATTAAGTTCTACATTGAAGTGAAGGACAACACGATGAAGTGCCACAACTGCTACGGACGCTGCGAAAACGGCGCAGTAGAAAAGATTGAGGCCATAAAGAAGTCGCTAAATCTCTAAGGAATGCCAATGTAGACATTTGCAAGGTTGCGAGAGTGTCAAAACAGCTAACGCTGGTTTTACCAAAATTATAATTGCATAGCAAAAAAGAGTCCTGCCGAAACCGAAGTCTGGTTGTTGGCAGGACTCTTTGTTTATAGGCAGATTGATTTGCCATCACTGTTTTTCAAAGAAAGGAGCATTGTCTTGTGGGGTGTCGTTAACCACGACTGCGATGCCGCCTTGCTGTTTGTTGCCGCACAGCTTCTCAATTTCAGGCAAAGCCGAACGCAGCGTGAGTCCTGCACGCACCACGACCAATGTAACCTTTGCCAGAGGTGCCACAAGTGCCGCGTCGGCCACTTTGCCCAATGGTTGGCAGTCTAACAATATGTGGTCGTAAAGCGAACACGCCTCTGCAAGCATCTGGCCCAACAATTCGCTCGAAAGCAATTCTGATGGGTTTGCAGGCAATGTGCCAACCGGGAGAATGTCAAGTCCGGGGCATTGGGTGTAGTGGCGCACCAGTTGGCCGATGGATGCAGCCGTGCCGTTAAGGTAGTCGCACAATCCGTTGGCCGGATTGCCCACAAATGCCGAAAGGGCGGCTTTGCGCAAATCGCAATCTATGAGCAGCACCCGCTTTCCGAGAAGGGCGAGGCTGGCACCGAGGTTTATGGCTACAGACGTTTTCCCGCTGCCTTCTTCGAGCGAAGTCAACATTGCGGGGCCGACTGATGGCCGGTCGCGCAACGGTAACAGGTAATTCGTGCGCAGCAAACGGAACGCTTCGCCAGGTTCATCGTCGTTTCCTATGCCAACAACAAGTTTGGGAACTCCAGCCTTTCTTGTCGCCAACCGCAATGGAGCCTTCACCAACCTTTCGCCGTGGCGCTCTTTCCCGGTGTGCGGAATGCTGCCAAGCAAAGGCAACTGTGTGCCAGATTCTACATCGTGCGTGGTGCGCACAGTATTGTCGGCCATGTCGAGCAGGCATATTATGCAGCAAGGCAGTGCCAATCCGGCAATAAGCCCTACAATCATTGCAATGTTGCGGCGTGGGGCAATAGGGGAGTTGCTGCCGGTAGGCGACTTTATCACTTGTGTGTTTCTGGCATTGAAGGAGCGGGCGAGATCGTTTTCTTCGCGCTTTTGCAGTAGGTACAGGTACAGTGCTTCCTTTACTTTCTGCTGGCGCTCTACTGACAAGAGGAACTTAGCCTGCGTGGGATTGGCCGAAATGTTGGTGTTCACTTTCTGTTCGTCGTTTTGCAGGTGGCTTATGCGCGTTCCGAGCGACATTATCATGTTGTTCATAGAATAGATGACCGAGCGCCGGACTTGTGCGAGCGACTTGTCCATGTCGCGCACCAGCGGGTTGGTCGCGCCGCTGTTGGCTGCGAGCTTATTGCGTTCGAGTTGCAGTTTGTTGAACTCGGCGATTTGTTCTTCTACTTTGTCGTTGTCGAGGCCAAGGTCTACTGGAATAAGCTGGTTTGTATTGGCTTTGTCCACAATGTAGTTCCTGATGTATTTAGCGACAGACAGGCGCGTGTTTAGGTCGAGCAGCCGCGCAGAGTTCTTGTCGGCACGCTCCATAGACAACGTGTAGGCCATCTCAACGTCAGGCACAAGGTTTTTGCTTTTATAGTTGGCTATGTCAGAATCAACGTCGCCGAGTTCGCGCTCTATCTTCGCAAGTCGCTCGTCGATAAACTTAGATGTGGCGTCAGACACGCGGCTTCTGTTTTTCACCCACACATCACTATAGATGTTAATGACTGCGCCCAATATGTCTTCGGCACGCTTCGGCGACACATCAGTGTAGGTGAGGTTGAGTATCGTGGACTTTTTGTCGGCCAATTCGACCGACAATTTGTGTAGGAATTTGCCGGTCGCGGCGTTTAAGTCGTCTTTCCTGACATTGATTCGCAGCCCTGTTTCGGCTTTGTTGTAATAGTCAGTGGCCTTTATCCTTATTGTCCCGATAGGAGTCTTTACGGCCCTCCCCAAATGACATGACAAGTTTTCCGATTCCAAAGAGCGCCCGTCTTTCACGAAATCAGACATCTCGACAGTGCCATTACCTGTGAGCTTAATGCTCATAGAGGCTGTTTCGTCCTCATCGAACCCGATGAATTCAACCGTTACAGGCAGAGTCTTGCCATAAAGAGTTGCATTGTAGAAAGTCCCAGGCTTAGTATATGAGACGTTGAGGCCAAGCGTCCTGACCACTTCCACCATTACGTCGGGCGATTGTATGGCCGCAATCACATTGCTTGCGTTGGCTTTGTCTGAGAATGCAAACCCCATGTCGGTGATATCTTCGAGTAGTTTGCCAAGGGCAGACGACTCTTGGCTTCCGTCGAGCACCATTATTTGGGCTTCGCGCTTATATGTAGGTTGCGTCATGTTTATGTAAAGCAAGGCTGCCAGGAGGGCAATTGCGACAGAAACTGCGTACCACCGCCAGTTCTGTTGTGAAAGTCTTGCCAACCGTTTGAAATCAATGCCGGTCTCTTCGTCGGCCAAGAGCATATTTGGGTTTTGCGTTTCGTTCATTGTCTATATTATATAAAATGTGTGGGGTGGGTATGTTTTTTAGGCATTTGCCGTTTTGTTTATTTGTGCGCACGTCTCGGCTTGACATATACCACGTCTCCTTGTTTCAGGAAAAATGCAGGCGAAGAGTAAACATCCTCGGCCGAATTTAGGTTTACAGAGTATGTTCGTCGGGTATTGCCTTCTTTGCGCAGCACTACAATGCAGCGCCTGTCTCCATTAGCAGTCAAGTCGCCCGACAGTCCCAAGGCATCGATTAAAGTAAAACTGTCACCTTCTATTGCAACTCTCCCAGGGTGAGCCACTTCGCCAAGCACATTGACATATAGGTCACAAAACTTGACATTAACCACGGCATCGGTGAGCATTCGCCCCTCAACGAGTTTGCGTTTGATTAGTTTGGCAACCGAATCACGGGTAAGCCCATCCAATTTGAGCTGCCCTAACACAGGGAAATCAATATATCCACCGCCATCGAGCGTGTATCGAGGCTTCTCGTGACATATCATAACAAGTCTGCCTTCGTCAGATGTCTCAATGGCACTGACTCCAACATTGAACAGCTGCGCCAATTTTTCGTCTCGGCTGTTTACGAAGATGTTGACATCGTTTCCTGGTTCGAGTGTGATGAGGCGTGGCGCGGCCACGGCTACCTCGCTTCCGGCCTGTGCATCGCGGAAGTATGTGAGCTGTGAGCGCGTGGCACACGACGAAAGCAAGGCCACGGAGATTAATAAACAAGCTGTTTGCTTCATCCTTTATACAATCTAAATTTGTTCTTGTTTAGTCGCTTGATTGCAACTTTTGCATAGGGTTGAGTGACTTAATGCAAAGCCCCAATTACCAAAAAATGATTGCAAAAGTAATAATTTCCATCTTTATGGGCGCATGGTTTACGCTTTTTAACCCCGAAAACGCCCCAACGTTTAACACGGCTTTACAAGTTGTGTGCAAATCAACAAACGCCACGGCACATAATGCGTTGCTGGTATAAACATAAAATAAGGTGCAATGGCAGCAAAAACAGTCCATTAAGTAAAGGTTTACGTAAGAAATATTGCCGCATTTATTTGCATTATTGGCAAAAACAGCGTATCTTTGCAATACGCACTGAAAACATAATTATAAATTCATTATTATGAAACCATTAAACAAACATTTTGCGCCAAAGAGCGTAATGCCGGAAAAGGTGATTCAGTTCGGTGAGGGAAACTTCCTTCGCGCTTTTGTTGATTGGATCATTTGGAACATGGACCAGAAGACAGACTTCAACGGTTCCGTTGTTATCGTACAGCCTTTGGAGCATGGCATGATTGATATGCTGAATGGGCAGGATTGCCTTTACCACGTCAACCTGCAAGGCCGCGAGAACGGACAGCCCGTCAATACACTTGAGCGCATTGATGTTGTCAGCCGCGCATTGAACCCTTATACACAGAACCAGGCTTTCATGGCTTTGGCCGACCAGCCTGAAATCCGTTTTGTGATTTCCAACACGACCGAGGCCGGAATTGCCTTCGACCCTGCCTGCAAGCTTGAAGATGCCCCTGCATCGTCTTATCCGGGTAAGCTCGTGCAGCTGCTGTATCGCCGCTGGAAGACATTTAACGGCGATCCGACCAAAGGTCTCATCATATTCCCCTGCGAACTTATTTTCCTCAATGGCCACGTGCTGAAAGATTGCATAAACAAATATATCGAATTGTGGAAGTTGCCTAAGGAATTTAAGGAGTGGTTCGACAATAGCTGCGGCGTTTACGCAACGCTTGTCGACAGAATCGTTCCCGGATTCCCACGCAAGGAGATTGCAGAGATTCAGGAGAAAATCAGCTACCGTGACAATATGGTTGTGCAGGCAGAGAACTTCCACCTTTGGGTTATCGAAGCTCCGAAAGAGATTGCCAACGAGTTCCCTGCCGACAAGGCCGGCTTGCACGTGCTCTTTGTGCCGTCGGAAGAGCCATACCATAAGCGCAAGGTTACGCTGCTCAACGGCCCGCACACCGTTTTGTCGCCCGTTGCGTTCCTTAGCGGAGTAAACATCGTGCGTGATGCCTGCAACCATGAGGTCATTGGCAAGTACATCCACAAGGTACAGTTCGATGAACTCATGCAGACACTCGACCTGCCTATGGAAGAGCTTGAGAAGTTCGCAAAAGATGTGCTTGAGCGTTTCGACAATCCTTACGTTGACCATCAGGTAACGAGCATCATGCTCAACTCGTTCCCGAAATATTGCACCCGCGACCTGCCAGGCGTTAAGACATATCTTGAGCGCAAGGGTGAACTGCCCAAGGGCCTTGTATTCGGTTTGGCAGCCATCATTACCTATTACAAGGGTGGCAAGCGCGCTGATGGTGTAGACATCGTTCCCAACGATTCGCAAGAAATAATCGACTTGCTCAACAAGCTTTGGGCAACCGGCGATACGCAGAAAGTTGCCGACGGAGTGCTTGGTGAAACGTCGATTTGGCAAGAGGATCTCAACAACATAAAGGGACTCAATGCTCTTGTTAAGCAATACCTTGACCTGATACAGGAGAAAGGAATGCTGGAAGCTGTAAAGACTATCCTCTAATATGTCGCGAAGTGATAAGTGAGGGGTAAACTATAATATGGTTAATGTGGACTTTGGCCGGACTAATCCGACCGAAGTCCTCATTTTGTTTGGTGTATGGTAGACGTTAGACATCTGTTGGTAGAGTACGCCCAGAGGTTTGAGACAGAAGGCTTTCTGTTGTCAGACCCAAGTTGGTTTATCCATCAAGTAAATGGACGGTTCAACCAAGAGACATTGGGGTTGGTTGCTTCTTGCCTAAGTTATGGCAGCAGGAAACAGTTTTTCCCGAAAATACAGTTTGTCCTTGACTGTTCAAATGGCGATGTCCATGAATGGGTGAAGGCAGGCGCGTTTGCCACCGACATTCCAGATGATGCCGGGATGTGCTTTTATAGGCTTTATACTTATCACACCATGAATGCGTTTTTGTGCGCTTTGCGGGATTTACTTGTAGACTACGGCTCCATAGGCGACTTCGTTGAACGAAATGCAGCCGATGGGCTTGGTGCTGTAAAAGCGTTGTGCCAGTATTTTTCCGCTAAAGGAGTCGGGCCAATAATTCCAAAAGATACGACATCGGCCTGTAAGCGTGTATGTATGTTCCTTAGATGGATGGTGCGCGACAACTCCCCTGTAGACCTTGGTCTATGGACCCGTTTCATAGACAAGCGCACTTTGATTATGCCGTTAGACACCCACGTAATGCAGGAAGCGGCCAGGCTGGGGCTGTTGGATAGCAAGACAGCCTCGATGAATACGGCGCTAAAGCTGACTTCAAGGATGCTTGAGGTGTTTCCAGACGACCCGCTCAAAGGAGATTTTGCTTTGTTTGGATATGGAGTCAATCATTAGGAGGGCAAGTGCCATTTAATTACATATAGATACAACGCATTGTGGGCGTAAAAAGAATTTCACATAAATTGTTTCACGGTTAGAATTTAATTTATTATTTTTGTACACAAAACTAAATTATAGCACAATCAAAAACTTTTAATTATTATGGCAAAAGTTGTAACATTGGGAGAGATAATGCTGAGACTTTCCTCCCCCGGTCAGAAAAGATTCGTTCAGAGTGATGTTTTCGATGTAGTTTATGGTGGCGGCGAAGCTAACGTTGCTGTAAGTTGCGCAAATTATGGCCACGACGCATACTTTGTAACGAAGTTGCCAAAGCACGAAATTGGCCAATGTGCCGTAAACGCCCTGCGCCGCTACGGTGTACACACCGACTATATCTCGCGTGGCGGCAACCGCGTGGGCATATATTACCTTGAGACAGGAGCATCTATGCGCCCCTCAAAGGTGATATACGATAGGGCAGGAAGCTCCATTGCAGAAGCAGATCCGTCAGACTTTGATTTCGACAAGATAATGGAAGGTGCCGACTGGTTCCATTGGAGCGGCATCACTCCGGCCATCAGTGACAAAGCCGCAGAACTGACCAAGCTTGCCTGCGAGGCTGCCAAGCGCCATGGCGTGACAGTTTCCGTAGACCTCAATTTCCGTAAGAAGCTTTGGACTTCGGAAAAAGCGCAAAGCATCATGAAGCCTTTGATGAAGTATGTTGACGTTTGCATAGGCAACGAAGAGGACGCGCAGCTTTGCCTTGGCTTCAAGCCCGATGCCGATGTGGAAGGCGGTAAGACCGATGCCGAGGGCTACTATGGCATATTCAAGGGCATGATGAAAGAGTTCGGCTTCAAATATGTGGTTTCCACGCTGCGCGAATCGCTTTCTGCAACGCACAATGGCTGGAAAGCCCTTATTTACAATGGCAAGGACTTCTACCAGAGCAAGCACTACGACATCATGCCGATTATCGACCGCGTTGGTGGTGGCGACTCGTTCTCTGGCGGCCTCATCCATGGCCTTCTCACTTACCCTGACAACCAAGGGCAGGCTCTTGAGTTTGCTGTGGCAGCTTCTGCCTTGAAGCACACCATCCCAGGTGATTTCAACATGGTGAGCAAGGAAGAGGTTGAGGCACTTGCCGGTGGCGACGCTTCCGGCCGTGTACAAAGGTAAGCCTTGCCCTGATGGCACGTTATGAGTATAACGTGAAATGCTTTCTGTCTAACGAAGAGAAGGGCATCAACAAATTGGCGGCCGAAGGGTGGGAGCTTGTGTGCTCCTATTGCCTTGGCCTCTATTTAGTATTTAAACGCGAAACAAACAACAATTGATATTATGGCAAAGTTTGATAAGGTGGCCGTCCTGGCCAAGATGGGGCAGACCGGCATGGTGCCTGTGTTCTACCACAAAGACGTAGAGACGGCAAAGCAAGTCATCAAGGCTTGCTACGATGGCGGTGTGCGTGCATTTGAATTTACCAACCGCGGCGACTTCGCCCACGAGGTTTTTGCCGAAGTGGTAAAGTTTGCAGCCAAGGAATGCCCGGAGCTTGCTCTCGGCGTTGGTTCCGTGGTTGACCCAGCCACAGCTGCACTCTATATTCAGCTCGGTGCCTGCTTCGTAGTTGGCCCGCTGTTTAACCCGGAAGTGTCAAAAGTCTGCAACCGCCGTCTGATCCCATATACACCGGGATGCGGCAGCGTGTCGGAGATAGGCTTCGCACAGGAGACCGGATGCGACCTTTGCAAGGTTTTCCCTGGCGACGTGCTCGGCCCGAAACTCGTAAAGGGGCTTATGGCACCAATGCCGTGGTCGAAGCTGATGGTCACTGGAGGCGTTTCTCCTGATGAAGAAAACCTCACGTCATGGGTAAAGGCCGGGGTGTATTGCGTTGGAATGGGATCGAAACTGTTCCCGAAAGACGTTATTGCAGCTAAAGACTGGAAGGCCATCACCGACAAGTGCGTAGAAGCATTGGGCTACATTGCAAAGGCAAGAGGGTAAATCCTCACGCTAAAGATGCTTTATGGGGAGTGGACAGCCTGGCATTCAGGGCCGGGGCCATTCCCCATTTTCAGTTTTGGGCAGAACGTTTCAGTCTGCAACGCTGATGACAAAAAGATAGCTGTTGCGCCATACCATATTTTTGTCGGTTGCATTTTTTCCATTTCCGCCAACATCTGTTCGCCGTATAATTTGTAACTTTGCAGACGCAAAGTAATAAAACAAACAAATGAGCAGAAAGAAAAAGCCGCTGCCGCTGCTTGAAGCCGTGCGGATAGAGGAAGTGGCAGCCGAAGGCAAGTCGCTTGCGCGGGTAAACGACCTCGTTGTGTTCGTTCCTTTCGCAGTGCCGGGCGATGTGGCTGACCTTCAAGTGACCAAGAAAAAACACAACTACTGTGAGGCGGAAGTTGTCAGGTTCATAGAATATAGTCCAAAGCGTGTTGCCCCCGTATGCTCCCATTTTGGTGTCTGTGGCGGGTGCAAGTGGCAGAATCTTCCCTACGAAGAGCAGTTGGCGTTCAAGCAAAAGCAAGTGCGCGACCAGCTTGTACGCATCGGGAAGGTGGAACTGCCGGAAGTCCTCCCTACGATTGGGTCGGGAAATATTTTCGAGTACCGAAACAAATTGGAGTTTGGCTGTTCAAACAAAAGATGGCTCACGCGCGAACAGATAGCCGCAGGCGTAAAATTCGACAACATGAACGGTATTGGTTTCCACATTACCGGTGCTTTCGACAAAATTTTGCCGATAGAAAAGTGCTGGCTGATGGACGACCTGCACAACTGTATCAGGAACGAAATACGCGACTATGCGTTTGGACACGACATCACGTTTTTTGATTTACGGGCGCAACACGGCTTGCTGCGCGACGTGATTATACGCAATTCAAACACTGGCCAGTGGATGGTTATTGTGCAGTTCCACTTCGACGAGCCGGGCGACAAAGACAAAGCCATTGCCTTGATGGAGCATTTGGCCGACAAGTTTCCGCAAATCACGTCGCTATTCTATGTGGACAACCAGAAGTGTAACGATACTATCGGCGACCAAGAACTTGTCTTATACAAAGGAGACGACCACATAATAGAAGAGATGGAGGGCCTTAAGTTTAAGGTTGGGCCAAAGAGCTTTTATCAGACAAACACCGAACAAGCCCACCGCCTATATTGCGTGGCACGCGAAATGGCGGCACTGACCGGCTGCGAGCTTGTTTACGACTTGTACACCGGAACTGGGACAATAGCCAATTTCGTTGCACGCCAAGCCCGCAAGGTTGTTGGAATAGAATATGTGCCTGAAGCCATTGAAGACGCGAAAGTAAACTCCAAACTCAACGGCATAGACAATACGCTGTTTTTTGCCGGCGACATGAAAGACTTGCTGACCGAGAACTTCATAGCCACGCATGGCGCACCCGACGTGATAATCACCGACCCGCCACGTGCCGGGATGCACCCGGACGTAGTCGAGACTATACTCAAGGCATCGCCCCGGCGGATAGTTTACGTAAGTTGCAACCCTGCAACGCAGGCGCGTGACATTTCACTGCTTGACGCAAACTATAAAGTGACAGCCGTGCAGCCAGTGGATATGTTCCCGCATACGCCCCATGTTGAAAACGTTGTCGCACTTGAGCGCAGAAACTGAATGTGATTGTTTAACGAACGACAGGAAAAAATGAATGCCAAGCAATATTTTCTTTGCGTAGCGGCCATGGCGCTGCCTGCAACATCGTTTGCCGGAGGGCAGGGCAAGCCATTGTTCGGCAAGCCGAAATTCAGCGGATACATCATCGGGCAATACCAAGCGAGCATGGGCGGCGACAACAACAGCAACACGTTCAACCTGCGTATGGCCCGCGTTTCTGTGGGTGGGCGTGTGCTCGGCGACTTCGAGTATAAAGTGCAAGCGCAGATTAACGGCAACACTTCCACACTGGGCGAAAGCCCGCGCCTTGTAGATGCCTTCGTGGAATGGCAGAAGTTTAAGTTTGCCTGCATCAAAATAGGGCAGTTCAAGCGGCCGTTTACGTTTGAAAACCCTATGCACCCTGTAGACCAAGGCTTCATGGGCTACTCACAAAACGTGCAGAGGCTGGCTGGGTTCAATGACCGCTCAGGCGAGCAGGCAAGCAATGGGCGCGACATCGGCATACAGCTGCAAGGCGATTTTATTGCCAACAAGGCCGGGCGGCACCTCTTCCACTACCAAGTTGGCGTTTTCAACGGGCAAGGCATAAACACAAAAGATGTTGACAACCGCAAGGACGTAATTGGCGGTTTGTGGGTAATGCCAATTGAAGGCTTGCGCATTGGGGCGTTCGGTTGGGTAGGTTCCAAAGCCCGCAAGGGCCATTGGACTGATGAAGGCGGCAATGAGCGTACTGGCACTGTTTGCTTGTCGCAAAAACGTTACGCAATAAGTGCCGAATACAAAAAAGACGACTGGCAGATACGTTCGGAATATATCCACAGCACCGGCTATGGATTTAAGACCACCTGCCAAGGCGGCGACGATGCAAGCGACGCAACGGTAAACCTTGCCCAAGGCAACAAGGCCGATGGCGTTTATGCCCTTTGCATCGCCCCTATCATCAGGCAGAAGCTCCGCGCAAAGGCACGCTACGACTTATACCGCAAGTCTGGCTCATGGACAGACAGTCGCACGCAATACGAAGTTGGCCTCAACTATCTGTTTTGCAAGAATTTGGAAGTCCAGGCAGAGTATGCATTCATAAACGACCGCAGCTTGGCCAAACATAATTGCAGTATGGTTGATGTGCAGCTTAGCGTAAGGTTCTGACGGCCAGCCATACTAAATGGTTGTGTTTCTGTTTTCTGCCTGCATGGTTTTCACAGAGGGGGCCACAACTTGCATAAAAGCGTAAAGCCCGCCAAGAGATTTCGACTCTCTTGGCGGGCTTTACGCTTTTATGCAAGTTGTGGCTGGCAGCCTTTAGAGCACAATTTTCTTTTTGCCCATTATGTACAAGCCCTTTGGCAATTTGTCCGGGTTTGTTCCCATATATCGTCCGTCTATCGTGTATATTCTGCGGCTTTCGGACGCGGCCTCTACTTCGTTAATTCCAGAAGCGGCACTGCCACCCATGAACTTAAAGCTCACCGCGCCAGTGCTTATGTCTTCGGTTATGTCCGTTATAGGCTTGCTGATATACCCGCCCCTATACACTTTTGCTGCTGGGGTGCTGTCGTCAGTAAGTTGCGTTGCCCCGGTCTGGCCGGGGAATGGGTCGCCTGCTGCCTCGTCTTTATAAATTGCAGACGTGATGTAGGTGCCGTTGTATTTGTCGTATAGCGGCTGGTTTATTGTGGAAACCTCGTCAGTCATGTCGCTTTCCGTCACGGTTGTGTACATGAAATACTCGGGCATGAACATCCCGTCGGCCGGTATGATTGTAAACCGCGGGTGGCCTGGGGTGCTGTTCACCTTGCATCCGCCCAGGCTGAACTGGTAGACGTCGTAGTCTACATGAAAGACAAGCATTCCTTCGCCGAATAGGTAGTTATTCCACCCTTGCTTTCGCACATTCTCAACAATGTAGTATTCGCGACCTGTCTCGTCTTTGTCGTTAAGTATGCGGTATGCCTTGCCGCCATCAGACAGCGGGCGTAGCGTCACGTCTTGCGGCGAGTCGAGCGTGTCTATTGTAATCCAGCCAAAGCGTTCGCGTTCCCAGGCCGTATATTCTGTCGGGCGGTACCCCTCCATTGTG
The DNA here is from genome assembly GCA_944321645.1 of uncultured Prevotella sp. Lineage (GTDB taxonomy): Bacteria > Bacteroidota > Bacteroidia > Bacteroidales > Bacteroidaceae > Prevotella. Next base: position 27,518 of record CALUMB010000005.1, on the reverse strand, counting down.
TATTCGCCAGCGTCCATCAAATCCCAATAGTCGAGGTTTTGGTTTATGCACATTTCTGCCTCGCTTCCAGGTGTAGGATACATATCGGGCAGGCCCATGCAGTGCGAGAACTCGTGGCAAAACAGCCCAATGCCGTTTATCAGCAGCCCATAGTCTGCCTGGTCGGCAGGCGTGCCGTTAAGTTCATTGTTCACACCGTAGCGGAGCAATTGCTTGCCGTCTACCGTTATACCGGCTGACAGTGTGCCGGACTTTGGGTGGATGCACTCCGTAGAGTTTCCGGCTATGCTCTGCGAGTAGCCGGCATAGATAATGTAGACAAGGTCAACGTAGCCGTCGCCGTTGGCATCATATTTCGAGAAGTCCACTTCGTCGTCAACGGCAGCGCAGGCATCGGCAAAAAGCCCGTTCATGTTTTCGTCAGACGAGTTGCCCCCTCCATAATGCTTTAGCGGCTGTTGCAGCCTCACGGGGCCATACACGTCGAAGTTTGGCGTGAACTTGCCGAAACTCATGTCGGAGAAATACCTTTTCACGCTGCCGTAGTTCATTCCCAGCTCCGGGTCAGCTCCCTCGCCAAAGAGTTCGGTGGCGTTGAGGTATTGTGAGAAAGTAGCTTTCGGGTCGCTCACCGTAAATGTTGTGTCGCTGAACTCAACCAAAATTACAGGCACATTGGGCGACCCCAAGTGTGGCAGCAGTGTTGCGTCGGTTGCCATAGGCTCCCTGCGCAGGCGGCCTCTTTTGGCGTTGACGCCCATTTTTGTAGCAAACAGAGTCTTGTCTTGCGAGGCGATGGCGGCATTTTCAGCCTCGCTTCTGTTGTCAGGCTCGTGGGCAAGTATTCCGGTCGACGTAAGCTCGCCGTCGGCATTGACCGCCGCAACATAGAAGTTTGTGCCGTCTTGGAAAAGCAACACGCCGTCAACGGTGGTGAGGTAGCTGAAATCGTGGTTGCCGTATCCCTTAACGCGAAGGGATGTTCCGTCGCTTTGCCTGACGGAATGGATGCCGGGGTGCATCTTAACGGCCCACCCGAACGTGGCCGAAAGCAAAAACAGTACTAATAGTTTTGTCCTCATAATAAATTTATTTTGTTGTTTCCTTTCCAAAAAAATATTGCCCTTTGCCTCTTGTCGCCTTTCCGTAGCATACGGCATGGTTGGGACAATGGTGGTAGCAGGCAAGGCAGCACGTGCATTTGCCGTTGCGCTCCCATTCGGGGAGGCGGCCCGGCGACCATCTTATGTTGCCAATTGGGCAGGCTCTTGCACAGATGCCGCATTTGGAACAAGCCGGCTCATCGACGAAAAAATGTTTGTCCGTCACCATTTGCCTGCTGAAATATTTTCCCAATACGTATGACAGGAATGAAGGGAACTGCCCTTTTTTTAGCGCAAAAACACCGCATTGCCTATCGGCAACACTCTGCGAGATTGTGTCCAATGTTTTGCGGGCAGCGTCTGTTTTCCTTGCTTCTATTTTCGTGCCATCCGTGTCCATGAACGGCAGGCACACATACGTGTTAGGCATTGCAATGGAAAACGCGCTGTCGGTGTGCAACCCGATTGCCCCTAAATCCTTGTTCAAAATGTCTATAGCCAGTCCTGTCTCATCGCCGCACGTACACACAGCGTAGCAATAGTGTCCGTCGGCATTTGCAAAAGACAAATTCCTTATAAAATTTCGGAGGATTTTCGGCGGCCTCCACCCATGGATGGGAAAGCAGAAGCCTATGCGCTCCCTTTCGCTGAGGTTAAAGCACGCCTTCCCTTCGCTTTTGCCTGCAATGGGTATGGTTCTGTCGGCTGTTGCTCGTGCCAGATGCTCGGCAACCCACTGCGTGTTGCCTGTGCCAGAAAAGTAGAATATCATGCAACAAAGATAATGCAAAAATAGTAGACTAGCAAGAGTTGCCAATTGTATTTTTTTAGAAACTGTTTCCCTTTTTCATGTCAGATGGATTGTAGCTGATTTTCGGACTGACCTTCTATTTTGCGGCCCAAGTGAACTTTGGTCGCAGTTTGGTCGCAGTTTTCACCTCCCAATACCCCCTAATACCCCTCAAAATGCCAATTCTCAATGCCGAAAACAAAATAAAAAGGCGGTTAATTTTAACCGCCTTTGTTTGTAAATTACTGATTTCCAGTGCTTTGCATTTTGAGCGGTAAACGAGACTCGAACTCGCGACCCTCGGCTTGGGAAGCCAATGCTCTACCAACTGAGCTATTACCGCATCAATAATCCTGAAAGATGAGCCGACACCCGGACTCGAACCGGGGACCTATTCATTACGAATGAATTGCTCTACCAACTGAGCCATGTCGGCTTTAAAGACAATCGTTAATTCTCGATTGCGGGTGCAAAGGTAGTACTTTTTTTTTGTCCGGCAAAATTTTTAGTAAAGTTTTTCTCGCAAATATTTGCCTGTTATGCTTTCCTTGCATCCGCTTACTTCTTCAGGTGTGCCTGAAACGACAAGCTCACCGCCACGGTCGCCACCATCTGGCCCCATGTCTACGACATAGTCCGCACATTTTATAACGTCGAGGTTGTGTTCAATCACGATTATTGTGTGGCCACGCTCTATTAATGCGGCAAAAGCATCGAGCAAACGCTTGATGTCGTGGAAATGCAGTCCTGTAGTCGGCTCATCGAAAATGAACATCGTTGGAGCCTGCTTTTCCTGGCCAATGAAATATGCAAGCTTTACCCTTTGGTTTTCGCCGCCCGACAAAGTCGACGAATTTTGTCCAAGTTGTATGTATCCCAACCCAACGTCAGCTAATGGCTTGAGACGTTTCACTATCAGGTTTTGGCCGTGCTCTCCAAAAAAATCTATGGCTTCGTCTATCGTCATGTTGAGCACGTCGTCGATGTTCTTGCCTTCGTATCTCACGTCGAGTATGTCTTGCTTGAATCTATGGCCATGGCAACTTTCGCATTCGAGGACAAGGTCGGCCATAAACTGCATTTCCACAGTCACCACGCCTGCGCCTTTACATTCTTCACACCTACCGCCTTCGGCGTTAAACGAAAAGTATTGAGGGGTATAGCCCATTTGTACTGCCAATGCTTGCTGGGCAAACAGTTCCCTGATGGCATCGTATGCTTTCACGTATGTGGCCGGATTAGAGCGAGTGCTCTTGCCTATTGGGTTCTGGTCGACAAATTCCACGTGGCTGATGCGGTTAATATCGCCTTCCAACGCCACAAAGTCGCCTGGAGCGTCGCATACCTCGCCCAAGCGCCGTTTTAGGGCAGGGTAGAGGATTCCCTTAACCAATGAAGATTTGCCCGAGCCGCTTACGCCGGTAACGACAGTCAGTATGTTTAGCGGAAACGTAACGTCGATGCCGTGCAAGTTGTTCATTCGTGCGCCCCTGACAGTTATGCCCATGTTCCATTTGCGCCGCCCCCGTGGAAGGGGGATGGCTTCCGTTCCCGCAAGATATTTCAGCGTATGGCTTTCTGGATATTTGGCCATGTCTCCTTCGTTAATCTTTGCGGGGCATCCCTCAAATACAATCCGCCCGCCAAGGCGGCCTGCGTCTGGGCCGACGTCGATAAGATGGTCGGCTGCGCGAATGATTTCTTCGTCGTGTTCCACAACAACCACGGTATTGCCAATAGCCTCCAGCTGCTTGAGCACGTTTATCAGCCTGTCTGTGTCGCGGCTGTGCAACCCGATGCTTGGCTCGTCGAGTATGTATAGAGATCCGACGAGGCTGCTGCCAAGCGAAGTCGTTAGGTTGATTCGCTGGCTTTCCCCTCCGCTTAGTGTGTTTGAAGCGCGGTTGAGCGTAAGGTAGCCAAGGCCGACATCGAGTATGAATTGCAGGCGGTTGTTTATTTCTGTCAAGAGCCGCTCGCCTATTTTCCTGTCATGTTCGTCGAGCACGATGCCGTCGAACCACTCTTTCAGCCTTACTATGGGCATCTCCACCAAGTCCGAAATGCTGCGTCCGCATATCTTCACATAGTTTGCTTCATTCCTCAATTTGGTGCCATGGCATACCGGGCAAGTGGTCTTGCCTCTGTATCGGCTTAGCATCACACGATACTGTATCTTGTATTGGTTTTCGTTTACCATGGCAAAAAAGGAGTCTATGCATACTTTGTCGTTGAGCCTTTTTCCCTTTTCGCTTGGCAACCCGTGCCATAATTGTTCCTTTTGTTCTTGCGTCAATTTAAAATAAGGCTCGAATATGGGGAAATTGTCCGCAGCAGCGCGGCGGCAAAACCCTTCGTTCCATATTTTCATCTTGTCGCCATGCCAACATACGACGCATCCGTCGTAAACGCTAAGAGAAGTGTTGGGGATGACGAGTTTCTCGTCGATGCCGATAATCTTGCCGAATCCCTGGCATTCCGGGCAGGCTCCAAGTGGGGAGTTAAACGAGAAGAGGTTGTCCGACGGCTCTTCAAAGGCCATGCCATCGGCTTCAAACTTAGTTGAAAAATCGTAAGGAATCATTGAGGGCAGGAGCATTACGCGGCAATAACCGTCGCCTTCATAAAAGGCGGTTTCGGTCGAGTCAATGAGCCTTGCTATTGCATCTTTGCTATTGTCCACCGACAATCTGTCTATCACCAAATACACCTCGTCTGGCTTTGCCGTGCCGACGTCATCGCTTTCAAGGAAGTCTTCTATCCTCACGAAAGTGCCTTTATAGAACATACGGGCATACCCTTGAAGGGCATACATCCTCAATTGCTTTTCCAAGTCACGATCTTGCTGCAAACGCAAAGGAGACATAATTGCGAATTTTGTACCCAATGCGAATGCTTCCACGCATTTCAGGACATCTTCCGGGGTGTGCTTTTTCACCTCAGCTCCGCTCACCGGCGAATAGGTGTGGCCTATCCTGGCGAACAGGAGCCGCAAGTATTCGTATATCTCCGTGGAAGTACCAACCGTAGACCTCGGGTTGCGGCTTATGACCTTTTGCTCGATGGCTATGGCCGGTGGAATGCCTTTTATGTAATCGCACTCCGGCTTGTTCATCCTGCCAAGAAACTGCCGTGCATACGCTGAAAGGCTTTCGACGTATCTACGCTGGCCTTCGGCGTAAAGTGTGTCGAAGGCCAACGACGACTTGCCAGACCCGCTCACGCCGGCTATCACCACAAACTTGTTGCGTGGAATCTTGACGTCTACGTTTTTCAGGTTGTTAACCCTCGCTCCCTTTATCTCGATGCAATTGTCCATATCCGCTGATTCAAATTTCGGTTAGCAAAGTTAGCAATTTTATTCTGAATTAAAGAAAGAAAAGCACGAAAAGGCGCAACAATGCGGCAATGGCTATAAGTGGCCAGCCACATTTTGCGCCTTTTCGACTAAATGGCGTTTCTGCCTTGTATGGGCATGTAGGGAGTGACCTATTCACGCCCCGCGCCTATTTATGCACAAGGCCGTGTGCCATGTCGCTCACTCGTAGACTTCGTCAATTTCATTCGTGTCCGTTGAGTCGTTCACCATATAACATGGGTCGTAGTTTTCGGGCAGGTCAAATTTGGTCGTGTCGCTGTATCCAAGCTCTGTATCTGCGTAGACGCGCCTCATGTAATAAGCCCAAATAGGCAAGGCCATGGTTGCCCCTTGCCCCATGCGCATAGAGTCGAAGTGTATGTCGCGGTCGTCGCCGCCAACCCACACGCCGCTGACAAGTTCAGGCGTAAAGCCGACAAACCAGGCATCGCTGTTGTTGTTTGTCGTTCCTGTCTTGCCGCCAATCTCGCCTTTCATGTTGTAGCGGAAGCGTAGCCTGCCGGCAGTTCCGCCGTCAACGACGCCCTTGAGCATGTATAGCATTTTGTTGGCGCTCTCGTTGCTAATCACTTCGTTCATGCGTGGCTGGAACCGAGCCACTACATTGCCTTCATTGTCCTCTATTTTTGTGACAAACAACGGCGCACATCGGATGCCATGGTTCACAAATGCAGTGTAGGCACTGACCATTTCTGCCACGGAAATCTCGCATGGGCCGAGGCAGAGTGCCATCGAGGGATGAATTTCGGGGTTCTTTATACCAAACTCATGTAACAGGCTTACGAAAGCCTGTGGGCTGAGCTTGCTCATTAGGTAAGCCGAAATCCAGTTGTTGGACTGCGCCAGCCCCCATTTCAGCGTCACCATTTCGCCATACCGCCTGTGGCTTGAATTGCGCGGAGTCCACCTCTGTCCGGCCACGATATATGTCTGCTGGACGTTTGGCGCCATGTCGCAGGGCGAAAAACCATTTTCCATCGCGAGCGAATAGAGGTAAGGCTTAATTGTCGAGCCGACCTGCCTGCGCCCTTCAATGCACATATCGTAGTTGAAATGCACGAAGTCCATCCCTCCAACGTAGGCTTTGACCGAGCCGTCAATCGGACTCATGCTCATAAAGCCGGTGCGGAGGAACGACTTGTAATACTTGATGGAGTCGATCGGGGTCATCACGGTGTCTATCTCGCCGTGGTAGGTGAACACGGTCATTTCGGCCGGGGTATTGAACGCCTCCCTTATTTCGGCTTCCGAGGCCCCAGCGGCCTTCATCACCCTATAACGCTCGCTCTGCCTTACGGAGCGTTGTATAATCTGGCTGACTTGGCTTGAAGACAGCTTGCCCGAAAATGGGGCGGTGCTCTTTCCCCTGTTTTCCTTGTCGAACGCAGGCTGCAAGAATTTCACGATATGTTCGCGCAAGGCCTGCTCGGCATATTCTTGCATCCGCGAGTCGATGGTTGTGTACACTTTAAGTCCGTCAGAATACACGTTGTATGGCTTGCCGTCTTTCTTAAAGTTTTTGTTGCACCAGCCGCAAAGCGGGTCTGTCTCCCAGTTGATAGAGTCCTGGTAGAATTTCACCATGTTCCACGAAGGGTAGTCGCTGCGGTCGGGCTTCTCTTCCATCATATACTGGCGCAGGAATTCCCTGAAGTATGTCGCTATGCCGTCTTTGTGGTCTGCCACGTGGAAGTCGAGCTTAAGCGGCTCGGCGGAAACCTGTTCGTATTGTGCTTCCGTAAGGTACCCGGCTTTGAGCATCTGCATCAGCACCACGTTGCGCCGTTCGCGGCACCGCTCCGGGTGGCGGACGGGATTGTATAGCGACGGGTTCTTGCATAGCCCGATGAGCGTTGCCGACTCTGCTATGGTGAGGTTCTTCGGGTCTTTGTTGAAGTATGTCTTTGCCGCGGTCTTTATTCCTACGGCGTTATGCAAGAAGTCAAAGTAGTTAAGGTAGAGTGCAATGATTTCATTCTTTGTGTAATTGCGCTCAAGCTGCACGGCAATCACCCACTCAATGGGCTTTTGCAGCATACGTTCCGTCACGCTGCGGGCCGTTTCAGAGTATAGTTGCTTGGCCAGCTGCTGGGTGATGGTTGAGCCTCCACCAGCGTTCACCTGGCCCAATATGCCGCGCTTTACGATTGCCCTGCCCAACGCATAGAAGTCGATGCCCGAATGTTCGTAAAACCTTACGTCTTCGGTGGCAATCAGTGCCTGCACCAACGATGGCGACAACTGTGAGTAGTCAACGCAGATGCGGTTCTCCTTGTTGTAGTTCCACGTTCCCATTATTTTCCCGTCCGACGAATAAACCTGCGTGGCAAACCTGTCTATTGGGTTTTGCAAATCCTCGAGCGGAGGCATATAGCCCACCCATCCTTTGGCAATGGCAGTAAAAGCCAATGCGGCTGCCAATACAAAAATAACAAGCAATGCCCACAGGAATCGGATGAAAAACTTTCTCATTTCTGGTCGTTCTCGTCTGTTTATTTATTATTTCAGTTTGCAAAAATAAGTAATTCCGTTTACATACTGAAATATTAATGCGGAAAATTTATTTTGCCGACAGCTTTCATTAATCAGAAATTATGTGTAACTTAGCGGTCGAAATAATCATTACTAATTTAAATATTCAATGGAAAAGCATAATTTTGTCACCATTGCAGGCATATCAAAGGAGAAAATCCTCTATATGATCGAAATGGCGCAAGAGTTTGAAAAGCACCCTAACAGGGAGATACTCAAAGGCAAGGTAATAGCCACGCTCTTCTTTGAGCCGTCCACCCGTACCCGCCTGAGTTTCGAGACGGCCGCCAACCGCCTGGGTGCCCGCGTCATTGGCTTCGCCGACCCAAAGGTCACAAGCGGCACTAAGGGCGAAACGCTCAAAGACACCATATTGATGGTGGCCAACTATGCCGATGCCATCGTGATGCGCCACTACATCGAGGGCGCAGCCCAATATGCATGCGAGGTCTCGCCAGTGCCAATCATAAACGCCGGCGACGGCGCACACCAGCACCCGTCGCAATGTATGCTTGACTTGTATTCAATATACAAGACGCAAGGCACCCTCGAAAACCTGAACATCTACCTCGTGGGCGACTTGAAATACGGCCGCACCGTCCATTCGCTGATAATGGCCATGCGGCATTTCAACCCAACGTTTCACTTTGTTGCGCCTAAAGAACTGGAAATGCCGATTGAATATAAGATTTACTGCAACGAGAATGGGATTAACTTTGAGGAGCACACCAACTTCAGTGAAGACACCATTGCCGATGCAGACATATTATATATGACCCGCGTGCAGAAAGAACGCTTCTCCGACCTTATGGAATATGAGCGCGTAAAAAACGTCTACATACTGAGAAACGAGACTTTGGCAAAGGCTAAGCCCAACATGAAGATATTGCACCCGTTGCCCCGCGTAAACGAAATAGACTATGGGGTAGACGAAAACCCGCACGCATACTACATACAACAGGCAGGCAACGGCCTTTATGCCCGCGAAGCGATATTCTGCGACGTGCTCGGCATCGGACTCGACGAGATTAGAAACGACAAAACAATAATTGGCTGACGAATATGGAAAAAAACGAAATGCTCGTTGCCGCCATACAAGACGGCACAGTAATAGACCACATACCCACCGAAAAGACATACCAGGTGGTAAACCTGCTTAAGCTCGAAGAGCTGTCCACCCCTGTCACCATCGGCTACAACTACCGTTCGCAGAAGTTGGGCAAGAAAGGCATAATAAAAGTGGAAAACAAGTTTTTCACCGACGAAGAGATTTCCCGCCTGTCGGTCGTGGCTCCCAACATTGTGCTCAACATCATAAAAGACTACGAGGTGGTGGAAAAGAAGACCGTGACCACTCCCGACGAATTGCGCGGCATCGTGAAATGCAACAACCCGAAGTGCATTACGAACAACGAGCCAATGCAGACCCTTTTCCATGTTGTGGACAAGGCCAACGGCATACTGAAGTGCCACTATTGCGAAAAAGAGCAGTACATGGACAAGGTAGAGCTTGTCTGACCCAACTTTCACATCCCTAAAAAACAATTTCGCCGCCTCTCATCTTCAAATGGATGTAAGGCGGCGAAATCTTTATGCGAATTTACGCAAGCTCCTGCTAAAGGCGGCAAGGTGTGTTCTGGCAGCAGGCTCTCTGCCGTTAACCTGCCAGCAGCCAAGGCATCAGTTTCCGCAGAAGCGGTTTGCGGCTCGCAGCTGGTGGCGCATTATGCTCAAGAACTCCTGGCTTTCCTGGAGGATGTTCAGGTAGACGAGCGAAATTTTCAGGTTGCTCACGTCGTGGTCGCTCTGCATACGGTCGTAGTGGTGCTTGCGGATTACCGACAGCTCGTCTTTCAGCTTGTCGGCCTCGGCCAGCACTTCGTCGTATTCGGTAAAGCGGGTGGTTTCGAGCATCTTCTCAGTCCGGCCCATCAGGTCTGAAATCTTCTCGCGCACGGGGCGGTATTCGTCGATGTAGAGTTGCGGCACGGGGTTGAAGTTGTTGTCGATGTGTTCCTTTATCGGTTCGAGCATACGCTTGAGGCAGTAGACAAACTGTTCGTCGCTGTTGGCCCCAAGGTGGTACCAAGTGTTGCGCTCGGCGGCAATCTCGACCGGAACCCTGCGCAGCGCAAGCAGCTCTTTGCGGCGGAACTTCTTAAGCTGCTCCTGCTCTGTCTTCAGCTCGCGCTGGCACTTAGAGAGTGCATGGTGGTTTTCGCTTTCAAGCCCGTCCAATATCTTGTTAAGGTGCTCCATGGCAAACCTGTTCACGAAACTTTGCGTGCGCGATACGTGCTTGGTGAGCAAATCCCAGACGATTTCGGGGTCGCGGGTGCGCATCATGAGCAAGAACACGTCGTCTTTCTTCTCTTCCTTCGCCTTCTTGTTGTAGTTTATGTTGCTCCTGATGAGCAAGAACACTACCACGCCCATGAAGATGAACATCACGGCTATGCCGCCGAAGTACATCAGCAGGCACACGATGGAACAAGCGGCAAACGCCACGCCGGCCGTGATGAACCAGCCGCCGATGACGGAGATGACGCCCGTGACGCGGAACACTGCGCTCTCGCGGCTCCACGCGCGGTCGGCTAGGCTAGTGCCCATGGCCACCATGAAAGTGACGTAGGTGGTCGATAGCGGCAGCTTGTAGTTTGTGCCGAAGATGATAAGCATCGAGGCGAGCACAAGGTTGACGGCAGCACGCACGATGTCGAAGGCAGCGCCCTCTTCCAATATCACGTCGTCTTTCTGGAAGCGGGCGTCTATCCATCGCGCCAAGGGGCGTGGCACAAAGCGTGCCAACGCGCCGCCTGTCTCCTGGGTGAAGCGCACGACGCTGCGTGCGGCCTTCGACGAGCCGAACATCTCGTCGCCTTCGTCCTGGCGCGAAAGGTCTACGCTGGTCTTAATCACGTTTTGCGCTTTCTTTGAAGTGGTCATGGCCACAATCATGATGATGCCGGCAAGCACGAGGTACAGGAGCGGACTCTTGGCCGACTCCATGAGCGAGGTCATAAGGAAGCCTGTCGGGTCGCCGTTGCCGTTGGCCATATAGTCCTGGTAGGAGGACAGGCCGGCGAGCGGAACGCCGATGAAGTTCACAAGGTCGTTGCCTGCAAAGGCCATGGCAAGGGCGAACGTGCCGAGCAACACGATGAACTTGAACACGTTGACCCGCAGCAAATGGAGAATCTCCATGAGTATAGTGGAACCTACGAACACCACGCACATGAGCATTTGGGTGTTATCGTTTATCCAGCTGCGGAAGCCGTCGCTTATGAATGGCGAGTCGCCCAGCCCCTTTATGAAGATGAAGTAGGTGAGGAAAGTAAACGAAATGCCGCCGAAGAGGGCGATGGTGTAGCGCAAGTGTTTCTTGTAGTTGAACGTAAAGATTACGCGCGAAATCCATTGTACGATAATACCAAAAAAGAAAGCAATGGCAACGCTCACAAAAATGGCGATAATCACGCTAAGCGCCTTGTCGCTGTTGAGCATATCGTTGAACGTCAGCGATGGGTCTGAACTCATTTTTATCAGTGCAAGCACGAACGTTCCGCCGAGCAGCTCGAACACCAGAGAGACCGTGGTTGACGTCGGCAGGCCAAGCGTGTTGAACATATCGAGGATTATGACGTCCGTCACCATCACAGCAAGGAATATCACCATAACCTCGTGGAACGAGTAGTTGACGGGGTGCATGATGCCGTGGCGGGCCACATCCATCATGCCCGCGCTCATCACGGCGCCTACAAGCACACCAAGCGAAGCAACGAACATTACCGTCCTGAACTTTGCAACTTTGGCTCCGATGGCCGAATTTAAGAAGTTGACGGCGTCGTTGCTCACGCCTACAAACAGGTCGAACACCGCCAAAATGAGCAGGAAGACCACAATAACCAAATAAATTGCTTCCATAAATTTTAAGTATCGTTATGAAATTCGCTGCAAAATTAAGTAACTTGTTTTACATAGCGGTTAAGCATATATTTCAATCGTGTTACAAAGGGCGGTTGCCGTGGCTGCCAAGACCACGCCGCCGTTTTATCTTGGGTGGGGGCGTTTACTTCGTCAAATTGTCACAAGTGGCTTTCGTAGGCATTGGCTTTAACTTGCAATTTTGGCAGAAATGCGTTAACACTTTTAACTTAAAGTGGCAAGAGTCAGGCATCTTGTGCAACCTTCTGATAGACAACACTTTGCAAAACGGCTCTTTTGAGGCTGCAATACGGCCTGTTTTAGCTGCCCAAATGCGCCGTTTCGCTACCTGGAACGTGCTGTTTTGCAATGCGTTCCGGCACTGTGTTAAAAACAGGGCGGGGGAGCGTGGCTTTTAGTTGACTATATTTAATTAAGCTGGTGCTTAAAATCAAATTGTCGCGTCGGCTTGTCTGTGGGCAGGCATACTCGGCAGGCATTGGGTTCGGGTGCGAATAGGCATCAATTAAACCTCGGCGAAGTGCAAAGTTTGGCAATCGTCCCAACAAATCCGGGAAAGTTTGTTAGGTTTTTACGCAGATATTTCCTAATTTTGTGGCAAACTTCAATACAGACAAGCAATATGGACGTATGTTTAGTAGCCGGGGCGCGCCCGGATTTTGTTAAAGTGGCGCCAATCGTCAGAGCCATAAACAATGCAAAGGCCGGTGGCGACGACATTTCTTACAAGCTGGTGTATATGGGCGCAGAGTGCGACCATACGCTCGAACAATCGCTATACTGCGACTTGGGTATGCCTGCGCCCGACGTGTTCCTCGGGATTGAATGCGACAACCTGAACGAACTGGCCGGACTGTCGATGGCAAGATTCGATGCCTATCTTTCGGAAAACCACACAGACTTGGTGCTGGTGGTAGACGACTTGGCATCTACCATGGCCGTGGCGATAGCCACAAAAAAGCGCGGCGTACTCCTTGCCCACATCGTGGCAGGCACACGCTCGTTTGACATGAACATGCCTAAGGAAATCAACCGTCTCGTCATCGACGGGCTGAGCGACTTCTTGTTTACAGCCGACAGCAACTCAAGCAGCATAGCCACGCGCGAAGGCGCACAACTGTCGCACATCTATATGGTGGGCAATGTGCTCGTAGATTCGTTGCGCTACAACTGCAACCGACTGGAAAAGCCGGCTTTGTTTGGGCAGCTGGGGATGGGAGAAGGCGATTATATTGTTTTCACCGTAAACCGCAAGGCCGTCTTGAGCGACGCTAAGCTGCTGGAGGGCATTGCCCAAACCGTGCAGGCTGCCGCCGGCGGAGTGCGGGTAGTTGCCCCATTGAGGGGTGTTGCCAAACAAGTGTTGGGGGAAGCATTGGGCAAGATGCCCAATTTCACGATTGTGGCTCCGTTGCCTTATCTTGAGTTCGGCTACTTGTTGTCGCACTCCAAAGGCATAGTTACAGATTCGGGCAACATTGCCGAAGAGGCCACTTTCTACGGAATACCATGCGCCACCGTAAACACATACACAGAGCACAAGGAGACCGTGACGCGGGGAACGAACGTCTTGGTTGGCGAAAACCTCGCGCAACTGAAGGAAGCCGTGGCTGATATGTGTGCGGGAAGATGGAAAAACAGTTCGCTGCCGGAAATGTGGGATGGCCGGACAGCCGAACGCATCGTAAAGATATTGACCCAAATCGGCCATTAGAAAAAGCCTGGCCGCGGTGGGCGGAAGCTACTCCTGCATACCAACAGGCTTTCCTACCGACACAATCTAAAAAAGCTTGCAAGGCCGAAACCTTGCAAGCTTTTTTAGATTGTGGAAACTCTTCGTTTCGCCTTTGGCGATTATTATTCTTCGGGCTTCATGTTTGTGTAGACGTTCTGCACGTCGTCGTCGTCTTCGAGCAAGTCCACCATCTTGTTGATTGTCTCGCGTTGTTCCGGCGTAACGTCCTTAAGGTCGTTTGGTATGCGGGTGAACTCTGCGCCGGTAACTTCAAGCCCCATGCCTTCGAGGTGCTTCTGTATGTCGCCAAAGCTTGTCGGCTCGCCGTAAATGGTGATTTCGCCGGCTTCGTCGTCTACATCGTACTCGTCGTCTACGCCAAAATCGATAAATTCCAGTATCAGCTCGTCCATGTCCAGGCCGTCTTTCTTCTTGAAAGTAAAGACGCACTTCTGGTCGAACAGGAACGACAACGAGCCTTGCGTGCCAAGGTTTCCGCTGAACTTATTGAATACAGCACGCACGTTGGCAACGGTTCTGGTGGTGTTGTCGGTGGCGGCATCAACGAAAATGGCGATGCCGTGGGGGCCATATCCCTCGTATGTCACCTCCTTATAGTCCTTCTGGTCTTTGCCCATTGCATTCTTGATGGCCCTTTCAATGTTGGCGTTGGGCATGTTCTCCCGCTTGGCGGTTTGGATGATGGCCCTGAGGTGAGGGTTGTTTTCCGGCTCGGGACCGCCCGCTTTGACGGCAATGGCTATCTGCTTGCCAATTTTCGTGAACGTGCGCGCCATGTGTCCCCAGCGCTTCAGCTTTGTTGCTTTCCGATATTCAAATGCTCTTCCCATTGGAGTTTACTATAATTTAGCGGAGCTCGGCTCCAAGTTTATTTTTTAAGTTGGTTATGATTTTTGCCATTATTGCGTCAATTTGCTTGTCGGCAAGAGTCTTTGACTCGTCTTGCAGGCGCAGGTTGATGGCGTAGCTCTTCTTGCCTGCCGGCAGGTTGTCGCCTTCGTAGACATCAAACAGCTCAACGCTCTTGAGGAGCTTCTTCTCCGTCTGACGGCACACGGCCTCGATTGCGGCAAACTCTATGTTGCTGTCGATAAGCAGGGCGAGGTCGCGGCTCACTGTCGGGTATTTGCTTATTTCCGCGTACAGCACTTCCTTGCCCTTGACGAGCTTGGACAAGGCTGTCCAATCGAGTTCGGCGTAATACACTGGAGCGTCGATGTCCATTTTAGCAAGCAGCTTCTTGCTTACGCACCCCATCTCAACGAGCTTCTTCCCGCCACGGTGCTCGATGGTCATGCCGGCCGAGAAAATGCACGACGCGCTCTTCTTCTGCACCAGTGCAGGCTGGTTTACGCCAATGCGGCGCAAGATGTTGCCAACGTATGCCGACAACTCGTAGTAGCTGCTTTCTTCGTTTGGATGCGCCCAGCTACCTTCAACGCGCTTGCCTGTAATCCAAATGCCGAGATGGTAGCTTTCCTTATAGGCGCTTACGGGGTTTTCGGCATTCTTTTTTTCAGGGTCGAAGTGGTAGACATTGCCAAATTCAAAGAAACGGAGGTTGGGATATTTGCGCTTAGCGTTGTGCTCAATGCTTTCAAGTCCGCCAAACAGCAATGTCTGCCTCATCACGTTGAGGTCTGTGCTGAGCGGGTTCATAATCTTGGCGCAATTGGCCAAGGGATAGGTTTCGAGCGTTTCGTAATACGCCGACTTGGTGAGCGAGTTGTTGAGAATCTCGTTGAAGCCGCTTCCGGCAAGCTGTTCGCCCACTATGTTCGCGAGTTTGTGCTTGCAGTCCTCGTCGCCTTTTATCACGAGGCAACTCTTTAGGCTCGACGGAATCTCAACGTTGTTGTAGCCATAGATGCGCAGGATGTCCTCAACTACGTCGCACGGCCTCTGCACGTCAACCCTATATGCTGGCACCTTGAGGCTGATGCCTTCGGTGGACTCTCCAACAACCTTCATGTCGAGGCTTTGGCAAATGCCCTTGACCGTTTCTGCCGGAATGTCCTTGCCCACGAGTCGGTTCACGTAGCCGTAGTTTAAGTCCACATCAAAGTCGTGAATAGGTTCGGGGTAAACATCGCAAATGTCCATGGAAACGGTGCCGCCGGCCAACTGCTTGCAAAGAATGGCAGCCTGCTTCAGGGCGTAGATAACTCCATTGGGGTCGATTCCGCGCTCGAAGCGGAACGATGCGTCGGTGCTCAATCCGTGGCGGCGAGCGCTCTTGCGTATCCATGTGGGATGGAAATATGCGCTTTCGAGCACAACGTTCTTTGTAGTCTCGTATGTGCCGCTGCCCTTCCCGCCGAACACTCCGGCTATGCACATTGGCTCTTCCGAATTGCAGATGCATAGGTCGTGGGTGCCGAGGGAGTGCTCTACGCCATCGAGGGTGACAAACTTTGTTCCCTCGGGCATGGTCTTCACCACTATTTTATGGCCGGTAACCATATCTGCGTCGAAGCAGTGGAGTGGTTGCCCGTATGCCATCATTATGTAGTTGGTTATGTCGACTATGTTGTTTATTGGCCGCAAGCCAACCACGCGGAGCTTCTCCTGGAGCCATTCGGGGCTTTCCTTAACATCGCATCCCGAAATGCTTACGCAAGCATAGCGCTTGCAGGCATCGTGGTTTTCGATTTCAACGCTGACGGGCAGGTCGCTGCTGTCGACCGTGAATTCCGAGCAGTCGGGCCGGTGCAGCGCAGTTTCGTGTCCGTTGCACTTAAGCCAGGCGTAAAGGTCGCGGGCCACGCCCCAGTGCGACAACGCATCGGCACGGTTGGCCGTGATGTCAATCTCAATCAGCCAGTCGCTTTCCAAATGGTAATACTCTGCGGCAGGTGTGCCGACTGCGGCATCGTCGGGTAGCACGATGATGCCGTCGTGGCTCGTGCCGACGCCGATTTCGTCCTCGGCGCATATCATGCCGCAGCTTTCTATGCCGCGAAGTTTTGATTTCTTGATCACAAACTCCTTATCCCCATCGTATAGCACACAGCCAAGGTCGGCCACGATGACCTTTTGGCCGGCAGCCACGTTTGCCGCCCCGCAAACAATCTGCGAAGGCGTTTCGCGCCCTAAATCGACGGTTGTCACATGGAGATGGTCAGAATTGGGGTGTTGTTCACACGTGAGCACTTTGCCTACATACAGCCCTTTGAGGCCGCCTTTTATGGATTGGACTTCTTCAAGCGAGTCAACCTCAAGTCCTATTGAGGTAAGTGCGTCGCACACTTCCTGTGGCGTAAGTTCAAAATCAACGTACTCTTTAAGCCATTTGTACGAAATGTTCATATTGCATTATTTACGGCAGTGGCTTTCCCGCTGCCAGGTTTTTCTCCAATTTAAGCCGCAAGGCATCTTTTCCGCCATTTCGCACACATTGCATACCGACAACATGGCGGCGGCATTTTCAATCGGCCGTGCGCAAAATTGCGCCGCATCGCCATAACAACTCATGGGAACTTACGGACATTCATCCCTATGCCTATTGAAATTTTGCGCAAAAATACTACATTTCCACCATTTATGCAAATTTTTTTATGGGATGTTTCCTAAAAAGAGTGGGGCATATCCACGTCTAAGCGCAATGGAAATAAAAAAGCAACCATGCTGTTTCCAACATGGTTGCTTGCGTCGGGGCGACAGGATTCGAACCTGCGACCGCCTGGTCCCAAACCAGGAGCGCTACCGGGCTGCGCTACACCCCGCTGCACATCAAGCCTAAATTGTTCGGCCTATCGATTTTTTGCGGGTGCAAAGGTAAGCCTTTTTTCTTGATTGTGCAAGTTTTTAAGCCACTATTTTATTAAGCCCTGCTCTTTGAATATCCTCGTGAGCGTCTGCACGCCACGTTCAACTTCTTCCTCGGAGTGGGTTGCCATGAGGGCGAAACGCACCAATTCCTCTTGGGGGGCGCAAGCCGGAGGTATCACGGGATTGATGAACACGCCTGCATCGAACGCCAGCTTAGTAACAAGGAATGTCTTGAAGGCGTCGTGGACATAAAGTGGTATTATGGGACTTTCAGTATTTCCAATCTCAAAACCTTCCTCGCGGAAACGCCTGAGCGCGTATTTCGTAACCTTCCAAAGGGCTTCGATGCGCTCTGGCTCTTGTTGGAGGATGTGGAGGGCTTCGAGGGCTGCTGCCGTAGCTGCCGGGGTGTTGGACGCACTGAATATGTATGTGCGGCAAGTGTGGCGCAAGTAATTGATCGTGTCTTTGTCGGAGGCGATGAAACCGCCTATGCTTGCCAGCGACTTGGAGAATGTTCCCATTATGAGGTCAACCTCGTCGGTAAGCCCGAAGTGGTCGCACACGCCGCGACCTTGCCTGCCGAACACGCCAAGACCATGGGCTTCGTCAACCATTATGGAGCAGTTGTACTTATGCTTAAGCTCTACGATTTCTGGAAGTTTGCACAAATCTCCCTCCATTGAGAACACTCCGTCCACAATTATGAGCTTGACTGCCTCGTGGGGCAGGGTCTTGAGCAGATTTTCCAAGTCGTCCATGTCGTTGTGCTTGTAGTGCAGTTGCCTTGCAAACGACAGACGGCGCCCGTCGACAATGCTCGCGTGGTCGCGGTCGTCACAAATTATATAGTCGCCTCGGCCTACGACAGCGGGTATGACACCAGCGTTGACGGAGAAACCCGTGGACAGACATAAGCATTCGTCTTTGCCTTCAAAGGCGGCCAACTCTTTTTCCAATTGTACGTGGAGGTCGAGCGTGCCGTTGAGGAAGCGGCTGCCTGCGCACCCTGAGCCATATTTATCAAGAGCGGCTTTGGCGGCATCGATTATGCGTTGGTCGCCGGTCAAGCCGGTGTATGCGTTGGAGGCAAACATAAGAACCTTGTGGCCTTCCATCTCAACCTCTGTTCCCTGCTTACTGGTGATTGCCCTAAAATAAGGATAGACTCCTGCCTTCATGAACTTCTGCGGCTCACGATAGTCCTTGTATCTGTCTTGTAATTGTCCCATCTTTGGTTAATTTCATTCTTTTTATGCAGGCTGCAAAGTTACATATTTTTTACCAATGGCAATCCGTTTTCCTGAAAAAAACTTGGTTTTAGGTATTTTTTGTATGCAGGAATGCTAAATTTACAAGCGGAATGTGTAACTTTGCATAAAAAGATGATGCGTAAAAAACTCATAACGTTCGTTATCAACCCGCACTCAGGAACGCACGCCAAGGATGAAATACCGCGCATAATCGCAAAACATATAGACAGCGGCCTTTTCGATTTCAGCGTGAAGTTCACTGAGTATGCTGGCCATGCAGCCATATTGGCGCGGCAATGCGCCAATGATGGCGTAGATATTGTTGCTGCGGTTGGGGGAGACGGGACCGTTAACGAGGTGGCCCGCTCGATAGTGCATACTGACACGGCCTTGGGCATCATTCCCTGTGGGTCGGGCAACGGGCTTGCACGCCACCTTTCCATTCCGTTGGATATGCGAAAGGCAATTGCCATCATAAACAAGTGCAACATTGAGTCACTCGACTATGGGGTGATAAACAGCCTCCCGTTTTTCTGCACCTGCGGCATGGGTTTTGACGCATTCATCAGCCAGAAGTTTGCCGAGTCCGGCAAGCGCGGCCCGATTACTTATGTGGAGAACGTGTTGCGCGAGGGATTGAAATACAGACCGGAAGTTTATGAAGTAGTAGACGACGAGAAGGCCACTAAATATAAGGCGTTCCTCATTGCCTGCGCTAATGCCTCACAGTATGGCAACAACGCCTACATTGCCCCTAAGGCGACGATGCACGACGGACTTTTGGACGTTACGATAATGGAGCCTTTCACAGCTTTCGACGCGCCGCAAATCAGCATCGACATGTTCAACAGGACGCTCGACAAAAATTCTAAGATAAAGACGTTTAAGACGAAACGACTCCATATACACCGCAGCCAGCCGGGTGCTATCCATTATGACGGAGACCCGATTATGACCGGCCCCGACATCGACATACACATTGAGGAGGGTGGAATCAAGATAATCACCAACCCCGGCATCAAAGAGGGGGAGGCACAGCCGAGCGCAATCCTCAACAGGTTTTCCGACTTCTTCAGCAACATAAACGCTGTGAGGGAAGACTTGGAAAGGCAAAATAAAAGAATTCAAGCTATAAACAAAGCCTTGTTAAGGCGATTGACACGAAACTGACGCTTTTATGGACAATATGTGTGAAATGCTACCTTGGGTGAACGAAAAAGGGGAGACTATCGGAAGCATATCTCGCAGGGAGGCTCACGGCGGTTCGTTCAAACTCCATCCTGTCGTCCATCTGCATTTGTTTAATGGCAATGGCGAACTATTTTTGCAAAAGCGGCCAGAATGGAAAGACGTTCAACCGGGGAAATGGGATACGTCCACCGGCGGGCACATTAGTTATAATGAGGACATGCGTGACGCGCTTTTCCGCGAAGTGAGCGAGGAGCTTGGAATCACAAATTTTGAGCCGAACTTTGTGGGAAGCTATATTTTTGAAAGCAAAGTTGAGCGTGAGTTTATTTATGCCTTCAAAACTGTTTACAACGGGACCGTCACCCCAAGTGCTGAAGAATTGGCCGGAGGGCGGTTTTGGACTGTCGAGGAAATTGTCGGTGCTGTAGGCAAAGGTGTGCTTACCCCCAACTTTGAGTCTGAATTCCAGCGTTTTTTCTTATGCAAACATTAATTGTATTCGCGGTTGTCGTATGCGCCGTGGCATACATTGGCCGACGCATCTATGTTGCTATGATGGGTCAAGACAACCCGTGTGATGGATGTGCAGGCTGCGCATTGAAGGACATCAAAGCAAACAGGCAAAGAAAAATCAAACATAATGACAACGATTGTTATGGTGGAAAGTAAGGCAGACTCTGTACAAATGTTTGTTAAATTGCAGGCTAAATCCAAACTTTTTCCCTAACTTTGTGGAAATAAAGCCATTAATGCAAATCGGGTAGGGCATCATAATGATTACTGCGACGATGTTGTTGGGCTCATAGCGTTAATTAAAATCGAGAATGACTAAGCGGACATTAATTGCAATAGCAATGTTGCTGTTGTCGTCAACATTGACGGTTTCGGCACAGTCGAGAAGGCTATCTGCGGCCAAGGCGAAGGCTGCGGCTCAAAAAGCAGCCAAGGCAAAAGAAGAAAAATTGAGCCAAATGATGGCTGCCACACAGAAAATTGTTTTCATAGACAGTATCGTGGTGGATAAGGCCGATTTCCTTTCCACGTACACAATGAGCGTGGATGCTGGCACGGTGAGTAAATACGACGATTTTTTCGGAACTAATGGCCACCCGGACTCCTACGTTTACATCAACGAGCTTAGCGACAAATGCTATTTTTCTTTGCAGGACACCACGGGAAACGCCTCACTTTTTACTTGCGACAACTTTGACGGAAAATGGTCTGTGCCAGTTGGTCTTGATGGCTTAGGCAACGACAGCACATATAAATCGCTCAATTTCCCGTTTATGATGGCTGACGGTATGACATTCTATTTTGCTGCTACTGGCGACGAAAGCATCGGCGGCTACGATATTTTCGTGACTCGTTATGACACAGAAAGCGGCTCTTTCCTAAAAGCAGAAAACATCGGCATGCCGTTCAATTCCACTGCTAACGATTATATGTATGCCATAGACGAATTTAACAATTTGGGGTGGTTTGCCACGGATCGTAACCAAGCGGAAGGCAAAGTGTGCGTTTATGTGTTCATACCATCAGATTCGCGGCAGCTTTATTCGCCAGATGAGTATTCCAAAAGCCAAATAGAGAATTTTGCCAAGCTCAACCGCATTGCAGACACGTGGGGAGATGGGAAAGAAAGGGCTGCGGCTATTGAAAGGCTACGAAATCTGAAGACTGGCATAGAGATTGAAAAAGGCTCGCGGCTATTTGAGTTTGTTGTCAACGATAAGGTGACGTACACAAAATATTCAGACTTCCGCTCGCCTGTGAGTTTGGGAAAGTTCAAGCAATTACAAACACTGCGCGACAACGAAATCACGTTGCGCAAGTCGTTGGATAAAGCCCGCAGCTACTACGCAACGGCAAACAATAACGACCGAAACTTCTTGAAAAAAGAAATACTGCAAAGCGAACAGCAACTAGAATCTCTATCTACGCAAATTAAGCAGCTCGAAAAGGAAATAAGGAATAGCGAAAACAACTTTTAGCAATAGCCTATGGAAAGATATTTTGCAGAATCGGAATTGATCATAAACGAAGATGGGAGTGTGTTCCACCTTCATGTAAAGCCCAATCAGCTTGCGGACAAAATCATATTGGTTGGCGATCCGGGGCGTGTATCCCTTGTCGCGTCGCATTTCGACAGCAAGGAGGCCGAAGTAGAAAGCCGAGAGTTTCACACCATCGTTGGTTGCTACAAAGGCAAACGCATAATGGTAACTTCTACCGGCATAGGCTGCGACAACATCGATATCGTGATGAATGAGATAGATGCCTTGGCAAACATAGACTTTGAGTCACGGCGTCAGAAACCTGCCACACGCCAATTGGAAATCGTGAGAATTGGCACTTGTGGCGGACTGCAGCCAGACACACCAGAAGGCACGTTCATCTGTTCAGAAACTTCTATAGGTTTCGATGGTTTGCTTAATTTCTACGAAGGTAGAAATGCTGTGTGCGACCTTCCGCTGGAGCGCGCACTAATCAACCATCTCGGGTGGACAGGAAACCAGTGTATACCTTATCCATACGCTGTGGATGCAGACAAAGAGTTGACAAATAAAATAGCCGGCAATGATATGGTGAGGGGAATAACGATTGCCTGCGGCGGTTTCTTTGGTCCACAGGGGCGTCAGCTCCGTGTGCCACTTGCCGACCCACACCAAAACGAGAAGATTGAATCTTTTGAGTATCAAGGGCGACGCATTACCAATTTTGAGATGGAAAGCTCCGCTTTAGCCGGACTTGCCCGTCTCATGGGACACAAAGCGACCACAGTATGTATGGTAATTGCCAACCGGCGTGCCGGCAAAGCAGACACAGGCTATAAAAATCATATCGACGACTTGGTGAATTGTGTGCTTAATCGCATCTGAACGGAGTAATCATATATTTTATTCTTAGAATTAAGCAGGCTCAAAACATTGGCAATGCGGAATGAAGTATTAGGCATTCCGCATTGTTTTATATGTGAATATCCGCATTCTGGCCATACTTGCAAATATGCAATTAAAAAGATGTTCTCCGGCATCTGTTTCTCTGTATGCACCATGCTGTGACTTAAAATGGCCTGTTTTGAGCTGCGAAACGGCCTGTTTTAGAAGCTAAAACGGCCTGTTTTGAGCGTCAAAATGGCACGTTTTGCAACGCGCAGGAAATCAGGCGGTTGGCCAAAGCAGCAATCGCCACCACGGTTAACATAAAAATGTTAACAGCAACAGACATCTGCCGACAGCCGCTAGGCGTATGGGGTGTTTGCGGATATCCATTATTTATATAGCAAAATCAGGTAAAATTCCAGATAACGCGCATTATGATAAATACGATGTTTATATCTTTCAATTGCGGCACTACATTGGGAATTTTGGGGATAATGTTTGTGCCACAGACAAATTTACGCAGCAAGCAATTGGCTTTAAAGCGCGAAATTATTTTTTACGCTTTAATTTTAACTTTGGAATTTTGAGCTTTTGGCCTGCAATTAAGTGTGAATCACCATTCAAATTGTTGTACGTTTCAATGTAACATTCCATTCCGGGGCCAAGATAACGGTTGCTTATATCACTTAGGCTTTGGCCGGATTTCACTGTTATGATCTCAGCCGTACCCACTATGTCGTATGCACCAGTGCGTATGCGAATGTCCATTTTGTTGTATTTTTCAGAATCAAAAGCCAAGGATTCTTCGCTTTTACTGATAGTTGAAGATGAAATATCAGATGAAGATGCCATGGTGCTGCCTTTGTGCTTGACTTCAGGAACAGCCTGAGGCGCTTTGTCTATGGTGTCTTGCTTGGCGTTTGCTACATTTGCCTGCAATGAGTCTGCGGCTTTGATTGAATCCACTGTCGTGGACTTGGCGATGATTTCATATTTTGGGGATGCGTTATTTGTGTTTTCTTTGTGCGTCGATTCGTCAATTTGGCCAGTGTTTGCTTGTAATCCACCATATAAAAAGCCGATATAAGCAGAAATTGCCATTAGGCCGACAACAGTGACACAGAGTATAAGCATTTTTGCAAATTTGGCAATACTGCCCGCTTGTTTGCCATTATCAAGGTTTTGGCTTGCGTCATTTACGTTGGTTAAGTTTATTACTTTTTCGTCTTCTTCACTTACACGTTGTTCGTTTTCGGGCGCTATTTCTACGGAAGAAACATTATTGGCAGGCCCATCATTTACAACCAATCCGTCTTCTACTTGGCTTTCTACATCAGTTGTGTCAGTTGATTGCGACTGGGCATCGCCTGTAGACTGCAAAGCATCAGTCACAATGTCGTTTTTGTCAGCGTTATCTTGAATTTCAGCAACTTCTTCATTGTCAGTATGCAGCGGCATTACATCTTCAGGATTTTCGTCTGTTGCCTGTTGCGGAACATCTGCCTGTTGCGGAACATCTTCTTCATTTTCGATGGACATTTCTTCATTTTGCGGTTCGTCTGCTTCTGGCTGTGTTTCTGCATTTGTGTCGGCATCATCATCAAAATCTACGCCATCGTTAAGTACAACCGTCTCAAACTGTGAGAAGGGTTTGTTTACAAGTTCCTTCATGATTGGGTCTGGCGTGAAAGAGATTTTGCCATGGCTACCGATTATCACACGTTCGCCATTGTTAACATTCACGCTTTCACGCGCACTTACCTCAATAAGCTTGAACGTGCCAAGCCCTTTAACCTTAACAATGCGCTCTGTCTCAACCGCTTGCCTTACAACATCAAACAAATTTGTGACGAAAAGCTTGGCCACGTTGGGTTCGAGCTTCATCTTGTTGGCTAAGGCGTTCGCTAAATCTTCTATCGTCATCATGTCCATGGCTTAGCCCTGCTTTTGGTTTTTGATTTTGCTCTTCCATTCTTCGTCCGGCTTGAACGATAAAACCAGTTTTGGCGGCACGAGCATTCTTTGCTGCGTAGTCGGGTTAACCATAATGCGTTCCATCTTTTTCCGCACCTCAAAGTTCCCGAAATTCTCAATAGAGACGGGTTTGCCTTCTTGGAAAGCATCCCCCAATGCGTCTATGATGGTGTTCACCATCTTTTGCGTCGAAGATGCTGTATAGCCAGTACGACCCGACAGCTCGTTTATAAACTCCTTGTTATTCATAAGCAAATGCTATCATTCAACGATGGTACCATAAAGGTCGAACTCTTCTGCCCCAATAATTTTGGCATTATAAAAATGCCCTATCTGCAAGCACTTTTCTGTGGCCGGTATCAACACTTCCGGATCAACCTCTGGAGAGCAAAACTCTGTGCGGCCGATGAAATAGTCGCCTTCCTGCCTGTCGATAATCACTTTCATTGTGCTACCGACTTTTGCTTCTTCTATTTCTGCGCTAATGTCTTGCTGGAGGGCCATCAGCCTGTCGAGGCGTTGCATTTTTATGTCTTCAGGCACGTCGTCGGCATAATTCTCAGCCGAATATGTGCCTTCTTCAGCCGAATAGGCAAATGCCCCCATGCGTTCAAACCTCACCTTGCGCGTAAACTCCATTAGTTCCTCAAAGTCCTCTGCGGTTTCTCCGGGAAAGCCAACCATGAGCGTCGTGCGAATATGTATGCCCGGCACCTCGCTGCGGATGCGCCTTATCAGTTCGTAAGTCTCCTCCTTGGTGATGTGGCGGCGCATACGCTTTAGCATATTGTCGGAAATGTGCTGGAAGGCAAGGTCAAGATACTTGCACACGTTTGGCTTTTCCCTCATAACCTCCAGCAGCTCGTATGGGAAGTCGGCGGGATAAGCATAGTGCAGCCTTATCCATTCCACGCCGGGAATGTCGGCCATGCGGCTGACAAGCTCGGCGATGCACTGTTTGCCATAAATGTCCATGCCATAGTATGTCAACTCCTGGGCTATCACCTGAAACTCTTTCGCGCCGTTGGCAACAAGCATCTTCACCTCGTTGAGAATGTCGTCGATGGTGCGGCTCACGTGCTTCCCAGTCATGATGGGTATGGCGCAATAGGCACAATGGCGGTTGCAGCCTTCGCTTATTTTCAGGTAAGCGTAATGCCTCGGCGTGGTGATGTGGCGGGCAACGGCATTTTCCGCAATGTCAAAATTGCCGAGGTCAGCCACTAATTGCTTATAGTCGAATTTCCCGTAGTATTTGTCCACTTGGGGTATTTCCTCCGCAAGTTCTTTCTTGTATCGCTGCGACAGGCATCCCATCACGTATAAGCACCTTATGCGTCCTTCGTCCTTGGCCTGCGCCAGTTCCAATATCGCGTCTATGCTTTCCTGCTTGGCGTCTTCAATAAAGCCGCAAGTGTTCACCACCACGATGTCGCCATGCAGCCTGTCGCTTTCGTGAAAGCAGTCATACCCCGCTTTCTCGAGCAACCCCATTACCGTTTCGCTGTCCACAAGGTTTTTTGAACACCCCATGGTCACTATATCTATTTTCCTTTTTTTCACGCTTTAGTTTTTGTTGAACAGAGAATCCACAAATTGGCGTTTGTTGAACAATTGCAAGTCTTCCATTCCCTCGCCAAGGCCGATGTATTTCACGGGAACTTTCAGCTGGTCGCTGATGCCTATCACCACCCCACCCTTGGCCGTGCCGTCGAGCTTGGTTATGGCCAGCGAAGTTATCTGCGTCACGGCTGCGAATTGCTTTGCCTGCTCGAAAGCGTTCTGGCCGGTGCTGCCGTCGAGCACGAGCAGAACTTCGTCGGGTGCCTGTGGCAACACCTTCTTCATCACGTCCTTTATCTTTTTAAGCTCGTTCATCAGGCCAATCTTGTTGTGCAAGCGCCCCGCCGTGTCTATTATCGCCACGTCGGCATTGTTTGCCTTTGCGCTGTTGAGCGTGTCGAACGCCACCGACGCAGGGTCGCTACCCATCTGCTGCTTGACGACGGTCACCCCCACCCTTTCGCCCCAGATGCACAGCTGCTCCACAGCTGCTGCACGGAACGTGTCGGCAGCGCCGAGGAACACTTTCTTGCCCGCGTTCTTAAACTGGTAGGCCAGTTTGCCGATGGTGGTGGTCTTGCCCACGCCGTTCACGCCCACCACAAGTATTACGTATGGCTTGTGGTCTGTGGGCAAATCCCAGTTGTCGTTGTCTTCGGAGTTGTTCTCGGAAAGCAGTGCTGCTATTTCGTCGCGCAATATGGCGTTCAGTTCCGACGTTCCCACATACTTGTCGCGTGCCACGCGCTCTTCAATGCGCTTGATTATCTTAAGCGTCGTGTCAACGCCAACGTCGCTCGAAATCAGCACTTCCTCAAGGTTGTCGAGCACGTCGTCGTCCACTTTCGATTTGCCAGCCACGGCACGCGCTAGTTTGTCGAATACGCTTGTCTTGGTTTTCTCCAATCCCTTGTCAAGCGTAGCCTTTTTGTTTTTATTAAAGAAACCGAAAATTCCCATATCGCGATATTTTACTGCAAACTTACACAAAAAAAACGAGAATCTATCCAATTCAGCAATTTTTCTGCATTTTGCCTTGCCCGTTTGCGCGATATTCGTTAACTTTGCATAGGATAGGCTGCGCTCGGCAAACTAAGAGCAAGCTCTCCTTTGCCCTCGCTTGTGCTATCCTTGCATAGGATAGGCTGCGCTCGGCAAACTAAGAGCAAGCTCTCCTTTGCCATCGCTTGCGCAACCTCGTTACATAAAGGAAAGTTGCATTCTGGGGTTCCCGTTTGCTGAAAGTTGAATTAATAAAAACATTTCGCCTATGGCATAAAGCAGACTTAAGAGAAACAAGGAATACCCGTTGGCGGAATTAATTTGAACTGAGAATTATGTTTAAAAAGTTGCGCATACTGCTGATTTTTATTAACTTA
>CALUMB010000004.1 GCA_944321645.1 uncultured Prevotella sp. | reverse complement strand
CTTTATATATAAGAACGACGAGACGAGCCTTGCCAACTATTGCGCGTCGATAACGATGTATCCCTGGCTCATCGGCGGGACGCTGTCCATCGGCGGCAACTCCACCGCGCCAACAAACCTCAAGTCGTTTTGCGGCGGCTTCGTAAACATGGTGTTCATGGTGTCGAGCATGCTCAGCGGAGCCTGCGCCACGCCCGAATTCCTCATGTACCTCAACTATTTCATCGGGCTTGAATACGGCAAGGAGTACTATAAGGAGCCTGGAAAGGTGGTGGACCTGTCGCTGAAGCAGCGCACGATGGACAAGGTGATAACCGACTGCTTCGAGCAGATAGTCTACTCGATCAACCAGCCCACGGGCGCGAGGAACTACCAGGCCGTGTTCTGGAACATCGCCTACTACGACCGCCCGTACTTCGAGAGCATCTTCGGCGACTTCTATTTCCCCGATGGCAGCAAGCCCGACTGGGCGGGGCTTTCATGGCTGCAGAAGCGATTCATGAAGTGGTTCAACGCCGAGCGCACCAAGACCGTGCTCACGTTTCCCGTCGAGACGATGGCCCTGTTGACCCGCGACGGCGACGTAATCGACCGGGAGTGGGGCGACTTCACGGCGGAGATGTACGCCGAGGGCCACTCTTTCTTCACCTACATGAGCGACAACGCCGACTCGCTGTCGAGCTGCTGCCGGCTGCGCAACGAGATTCAGGCGGGCGGCTTCAGCTACACCCTCGGGGCGGGCGGCGTGTCGACCGGCTCGAAGAGCGTGCTCACCATCAACCTCAACCGCTGCGTGCAGTATGCCGTTAACAACGGGATGGACTACCGCCAGTTCGTGGCCGACATAGCAGACCTGTGCCACAAGGTGCAGCTGGCCTACAACGAGAACCTCAAGGAGCTGCAGGCCCACGGCATGCTCCCGCTGTTCGACGCGGGCTACATCAATATGTCGCGGCAGTATCTCACCATAGGCGTCAACGGGCTTGTAGAGGCAGCCGAGTTCATGGGGCTGCAAATCAACGACAACCCCGACTACCTCGCCTTCGTGCAGGGCGTGCTCGGCATCATCGAACAGAAAAACCGCGAGTACCGCACGAAGGACGTAATGTTCAACTGCGAGATGATCCCGGCGGAGAACGTGGGCGTGAAGCACGCCAAGTGGGACCGCGAGGACGGCTATCTCGTGCCGCGCGACTGCTACAACAGCTACTTCTACATAGTGGAGGACGACTCGCTCAACATCCTCGACAAGTTCCGCCTGCACGGCGCGCCATACATCGAGCACCTCACCGGAGGCTCCGCCCTGCACATGAACCTGGAGGAACACCTCTCGCAGGCGCAGTACCGACAGCTGCTGCGCGTGGCCGCCAAGGAGGGCTGCAACTATTTCACGTTCAACATACCGAACACCATCTGCAACGACTGTGGCCACATCGACAAGCGCTACCTGCACGAATGCCCCGTTTGCCACTCTAAGAACGTTGACTACATGACGCGCATCATCGGCTACCTCAAGCGCGTGAGCAACTTCTCCGAGGCCCGCCAGCAGGAGGCTCGCCGCCGCTTCTACGCCAAGGCAGAGGCCGAACCGGCCGGGGGCAGTGGCAGTAGTGAACCATGCAATAGCCAAATGCCATGCTGAAATACGTAAACACGGGAATCGTCTTCCAGGAAATCCCCGACGAGGTTACGCTCGCCATCAACCTTTCGGGCTGCCCCTGCCGCTGCCCCGGCTGCCACAGCACCTACCTTTGGGGCGACACGGGCCGGCCGCTCACGCCCATGGCCCTCGAAGCCTTGGTAGGCCAATACGCCGGCAGCATCACCTGCGTGTGCTTCATGGGCGGCGATGCCGACCCGGCATACGTGGGCGAGCTTGCCGCATACCTGCGCCGGGAGCACCCGTCGCTCAAGGTGGCGTGGTACAGTGGCCGCCAGCGGGTGCCTGCCACGGTGCGCAAGGCCGACTTCGACTATATTAAGCTCGGCCCGTACATAGCCCACCTCGGCTGCCTGCGGGAACGCACAACCAACCAAAGGCTCTACAAACGTGCCTCGGGCGACGACTTCACCGACATAACCTCGCGCTTCTGGCGCTAAGGGGCTTGGGCGCACACTATCACGCAACATCTTTTCATATCATACGCCAGGGGGCAAGGGAACGGTCGGCGGATCTTTCCTTGCCCCCTTTTTGCGGGCGTATTGTGCATAAGTCCAAGCATGCCGCTT
This sequence comes from uncultured Prevotella sp., assembly GCA_944321645.1. Taxonomy (GTDB): domain Bacteria; phylum Bacteroidota; class Bacteroidia; order Bacteroidales; family Bacteroidaceae; genus Prevotella. The sequence continues at coordinate 85,169 of CALUMB010000004.1, read as the reverse complement.
TTAACATTCGTGTGTTAAAAGCGTTAATTCGTGCTGTTCGGCATAATCGGTTGATATACAGCGTTTTGAGAAACGTGCCGTTTCGGCTCGTAAAACGGCGCGTTTTAGGGGCTGAAACGTGCCGTTTCGCAGTGCGGAACGTGCCGTTTCGCAAGCCCGGTCGGCCCTTGCGGCAAATGGCCGGGCGCGTGCCGGTTTTTAGTTGCATATATGCAATTAAGCCACGGGCGCAGCGGCCCTGTCCACGTGTGGCTCACAGCGTCTCGAAGGCGGTTGCCGCCTTGCACGGCGCCGGGCTTCCAAGGCCGGCGCTAAATGCTGTTCATGTCAACGTAGCCGTTCATCACGGCGTATATCGTGAGCGCAGACACGCTCCTCGCCCCAAGCTTTTCCATGATGTTCTTGCGGTGGGTGATGACGGTGGCCAGCCCGATGCCCAGCCGTTCGGCAATTTCCTTGTTTATCAGGCCGCGCGCGATGAGCGCCAGCACCTCGGCCTCGCGCTCCGTGAGCTTGGGGCCGTGCCGCCGTTGCATAGGCGGCAGGTGCCGCCCGTCGGCGTGTGCGCTCTGTTCGAGGGCCAGGAGCTGCTTGGCGAGCTGGCGTTCCGGCACGCAGGTGCATACGCAGTGGAAGCCGGCTGGCTGCGCCCCGGCGTCGGCCGATGCCGCCAGCACTATTGTCTTGTGCCGCCGTGCGGCGAAGTAGCTGCGGTTTTCGAGTAGGGTGTTCAGCGAAACGAAGTAGTGGAAATACCTCTCCGGCTCGTTGGCCGACAGTTCGGCGAACGAGCCGAACGTGTCGGCCTCTACAATCGGCACCACTTCCTCCAGCAGTGCCTTCATGCCCAGTGCGGCGGGAGTGTTCGGGTCTACTATTGCCACGCGGGGGCGGCTGTCTAACTTTATGTCCATAACATTGTGCAAATGCAATGCAAACGAGCGGAAAGAAAGCCTGCTTTCGGTTTCCCGAGCGCAGCTTGCATTCTGCAAAGGCAATGCAAGCGAGCGGAAAGAAAGCTTGCTTTCGGTTTCCCGAGCGCAGCTTGCGTTATGCAAAGTTAGCGCAAATCTGCCTTTCGGCAAAGCTTTGGGATAAGATTTGTGGTCGGCAGGCAGTGGTTTTGCTAAAAATCGAGGCATGGCTGGCCGCCATTTCAATATGTTTTAAAATTAATCTTTGCGTTTTGTCGTTTATTTGACAAAGTTTGCGTATCTTTGCAATAAGATAAGTCGCGCCCGGCGAAACTGCAAGCAAGCTTGCTTTTTGCCATCGTGTAGCGGGCGCAGACGTGAGAGACTAACTGAAAACCAATATTGTATCACACTAAAGAAAACTAACTTATGAGGAAATTTAGCGTAATGGCCATGGTATTCATGGCTCTGTCACTCCCGGTGACGATGGTTTCGTGCGGCGACGACGACCCGGTTGAACAGCCCGGTGGCGGTGGCGGCGGCCAAGGCGGCGACCAAGGCGACGGCGATGATGAGGGCCAAGGCGGCCAAGGCACGCCCGGCGGCGTACTCAGTGAGAACGAGGCCAAGGAAAGGTTAAACAACGTGGCCGACAACCTCATTTCCCAACTCAACTCAGCCGACTTCAACGAGCTGTCTGACGTATGGTATGACGTGGAGAGGGAAACCACCGACGGAAGCGTGTTCGACAGCTGGATAGACGCCGCGCTCGACGCCTGCGAGGTGCATACGGCCGGCGACGACATCCTGCGCCTCTACCAAGCCGCAAACTTTTATGGGCAGTTCGAGTTGCAGGACGGCAAGTGGGTCCAGACCGACACCGACGTGAACAACCTTGCGCTGGTGTTCAACGACAAGCAGGGCAACCGTTGCAGCCTTATAGTCGCATGCAGCGCTGGCGGAACGGAAATACACCACGAGGAGTTTGACGACGAAGAATGGGATTGGGTAAGCAGCTATCCATACGGCGGCTACTACGTCACCACGCGCTACGAGAACAGGTTCGTAGTGCCGGAGCAAATCAACCTTAGGTTCACGCGCGGCGGACAGACCCCGATAGAGGCCACCGTGAACACCAACTTGCGCCTGTCTGACCCCAGCGGCGAGTTCAACTACAAGACCGACATGGCCGAGGTGACCGTGGAGGTGAAGGCCGAGAACTACTCTGTGGTGGTCGACAAGGTGATGTTCAACGCCGGGCGCGAGGCCGCAGCCTCCGTAACGTTCTCAAAAGGCGGGCGTAAGCTCATCTCCGCCTCCGTGGAGGCCGCTGGCGACCTATCCGACGACAATAACCCCATGGGCAGCGTGAGCCCGATCGAAATCGACATTATGGGCGAAGTGCAGCTTCGCGGCTACATCAACGACATACACCTGCTGTCCGACTGCATCGAAGAGGCCGACGACAACGAGGGCAACGAAACCTTATTCAAGGATGCCGTGGAGCGCGCCAACCAGTACATCGACCTCGGCCTATACTTCAACAGCAGCGAGCGCAGCGCCTCTGTGGAGCTTTATCCCTTCGAGGATAGGGGCTGGTATTACACTTATTGGTACTACGAGCCTGTGATGAAGTTCCCCAGCGGGGCGTCCTACTCGTTTGAGCAGTATTTCGACGAGGACTACTTCGACAACGTGGTGCGCCGCTTCAAGGACATGGTGGAGAGCTTCGTAAAGCTTGTTGACGAGACTGAAGGCGAAAACATCGACTGGTAACCTCCGGCCAGGCTTCAGACCCTAAAGTGCGCAGGCTTCTGTTGACACTTCTCATGGCGAGTTCGGCCGTCGCGGTGCGTGGCAGCGCGGCGGCCGATAGCGTAGGTACGCTCACCGACACGCTGCGGCAAGTCAGCGTGACGGGCCGCCGCGTGCGCTCCGGCCTGCGCAGCGTCGATGGGGCGAGCGTGGTAAGCATGGAGCTTATGCACCGTATGCCGCGCATACTCGGCAACGCCGACCCGATGCACTACGCGCAGATGCTGCCCGGGGTGCAGACAAACTCGGAGTACGACGCCGGGCTGCACATACAGGGGAGCGACAACTCACACAACCAAGTGAGCCTCGGCGGGGTGCCAATCTACAACGCTGCCCACATGCTCGGCTTCTTTTCCGTGTTCAACCCCACCCATTTCTCGGCCATGTCGCTCTCAAAGAGAGCCTCGTCGCCGTCGTCGCCGAACTGCCTTGGCGGCACGCTCGACATGATGCCGCACGCCGACAGGCCGCCACGCGCCACGGGCGACGTGAGCGTAGGCCCCATGTCGTCGCAGGCCACGGTGCGCCTTCCCGTGGGAAACAAAGCCCACCTCGCGCTGTCTGCCCGCGCAGCCTACCTCAACTTGCTCTATTCCCGCTGGCTTGAGTTCGACGGGCAGTCGGTAAACTACTTCTTCCACGACTACAACCTCACCTTCGCCTGGCAGCCCGATGCCCGCAACCGCCTCTGGCTCGAGGCGTACTACGGTGGCGACGACGTGGGCTTCAGCGAGGGCAACTACGGCATGGACACTTCGCTTAGGTGGGCAAACGCCATGGCCGCGCTCCATTGGCAGCACCTCTCGGGGCGGCTCACGCTGCGGCAGAGCCTCTTTTTCACGCGCAGTGGCAGCCGTTTCTCGCTCGACCAGCCCACGGTGAGCGTCGTCCTCCCGTCGTCAATATCCGACGTGGGCTACAAGCTGAAAGCTTCCGTCGGCCATTTCGAGGCGGGGCTTGATGCTACATACCATTATATAAGGCCGCAAGACCCGTCCGTGGGCGGCGCGTATGTGCAGACGAGCGGCAGCCAAGGCCGCCAGCGTGCAGCCGAAGTGTCGCTCTGGGGCGGCTGGGGCGGCGAGTTTGGCCGCCTTGGCGTGGATGCAGGCGTGCGCTCAACGCTCTTCGCCACCACGCGCGGCAGCCGCGCATCGGCCGACCCTTCGCTCGCGCTTTCGTGGCGGTTGTCGCCCTCGGCCAAGCTAAAGCTCGACGCATGGGCGCGCCACCAATACCTCGTGCGCACGGGGTTCTCCGACATCGGCCTGCCAACGGAGTTCTGGTTCTCCTCCGGCTACGGCCAAGAGCCGGGCCGCCTGCTCGGCGCGTCGCTCGGCTTCGAGGCTTACTTAGGGCGCGGCGCGTGGCGGCTGGAGGCCGAGGCGTACTACAAGCGGCTCTATCACCAGGTGGAATACATAGGCAACGTGTTCGATTTCGTCTACGACGACTACTCGCTCGACAAGTCGGTAATGAGCGGCGAGGGCTACAACTGCGGCGCAATGCTGATGCTCGAGCGGCGCAAGGGGCGGCTCACGGGCTGGGTGGCCTACGCTTTCGGGCTGGCGCGTCGCCGCTTTCCGGGCGCGGGGCTTTCCGGGTGGTATCCGGCGAGCCACGAGCGGCCGCACGAACTCAACGCCGTGGCCACCTTCAGACTGTCGCCGAGGTGGAGCTTTGGGGCCACGTTAGTGGTGGCCTCCGGCAACCCGTTCACCCGCATCGAGCGGTTCTACCTGCTCAGCGACCACATATTTTCCGAGTACGGGCCGCACAACGCCGAGCGGCTGCCGCCATACGCCAGGCTCGACCTGTCGGTAAACTACGACTTCCGCCCGCGCCATGGCCGCCGCAGCGGCATCAACCTGTCGCTCTACAACGCCACGGGCCACGAGAACGTGCTCTTCTACCGCCTCAAGATAAGTGGCGATGAGTATGCCGTGAGGCCGTTCTCGTTCGCGCTTCGCGTCTTGCCTTCAATCAATTATTACTTAAGTTTCTGACATGAGCCGCACACGCTTCCACAAAACGCTTGCCTTGCTGCTTGCCTCCTTGCCGCTGTTTGCCGCCTGCGATGCCGACTTCGACGTTGAGGGTGGCAACGAGCTGGTGGTAGAGGGATGGATAGACAGCGGCGGTTTCCCCGTCGTTAAGCTCACGCGCACCTTGGCCGTGGGCAGCGACTACCGCCCAACGTCCGAGCTGTCCGACTGCATCGAGCGTTGGGCTGTGGTGAGGGTGTCCGACGGCGAGCGCACCGTCACCCTCGTCGGCCACAGCGACGACAGCTACTATCCGCCATACGTCTACACCACTTCCGAGATGCGGGGCGTGCCTGGGCGCACATACAGGCTCACGGTAGAGTGCCTCGACGGCACGCGGGCAGAGGCCGAGGCCACCATTCCGCCGCCAGCCTCGATTGACTCGTTTTCGCTTGAGCCGGTGGCATTGGCCGACACTCTGTGCCAGCTCTACGCATACGTGGGCGGCGGAGGCAGCGACGACGCCTACTACAAGCTCTTCACCTGCGTGCTCGGCAAAGACTTTGGGCTGATGTCTGCCTATTTCGGCATCGCCTCCGGCGCTGTCCTGCCCGCCGACGGGCGCATGGCCGTTAGTCGCGGGAGGCAGAACATGGAGTTCGGCTTCTCGCCATACTTCACCTACGGCGACAGGGTGATGGTGAAGCTTGCTCGCATTGACAGCACCGCCTACGCCTTCTGGCGCGGTTTCGAGGACATGGCCGACCTCTCGCGCAACCCCCTCTTCCCCGTCACCAACAACCTCCGCTCCAACATCCGCGGCGGCTTTGGCTATTGGTTCGGCTATGGCTCGTGTACGCAGACGGTAGTACTGCATCCCTGATGGCTGCGGCTTTCGATTCACGGCTTGCAATTCGCAAGCCGTGGCCGTGCTGTGCATTAGCGTCTCTCTGTGGGAAACGTTGAGTGCGCAGCCGGGTTTTTTGTAATGGGTACCCCCTTTTGTAGGTATGCTTCGCGCAAAGTGGCTGCGCGTTTATGTTTTCGCCACACTTTTTCATGCTTTTTAGGTATTGCCGGGAGGCGCATAAAGGCGTAATTTTGCAGTGCGAAATTAAAAGGCATTATAACAGACGAAAGCATGAAAACAAGCAAACAGACATTACTCTCGGCGGCCATGGCCGTTGCCGCGCTTGCCTCGGCAGGCACGGCAATGGCGCAAACGTCGGCCGCCGACAGCGTTATGCAGCACGCCGGCGGCAAGCGCCTGGCCATAGGTGGCTATGGCGAGATTGCCTACAGCCGCAACTTCTACAGCGACCATGTGAGCCGCTACAGCCAGGCAGAAGCCCACGCCGACGACCCGAGCCACGGGCGCTTCGACATCCCACACGCCGTTATCTACCTAAGCTACGACTTCGGCAAGGGGTGGACGTTCGGCACGGAGATTGAATTCGAGCACGGCGGCACCGGAGTGGCCTATGAAAAAGAAGATGAAGAAGGCGGAGAGTGGGAACAGGAGACCGAGAAGGGCGGCGAAGTGGAGCTTGAACAGTTCTGGATACAGAAGTCGTTCGCCCCGTGGGCCAACCTCCGCATGGGCCACATCGTGGTTCCCGTCGGCCTGAACAACGCCCACCACGAGCCGCTAAACTTCTTCACGGTCTACCGCCCAGAGGGCGAGAACACCATAATGCCGTCCACATGGCACCAGACGGGCGTGAGCTTCTGGGGCCGCGCGGGCGACTGGCGCTACGAGGCGCAGTTCCTTGCCGGGCTAAACGCCGACCATTTCACCAACACCGGGTGGATAAACAAGGGCAACTCGTCGCCGCTGGAGTTCGACATCGCCAACAAGTATGGCGTGGCCGCCCGCGTTGACAACTATTCGGTGCCTGGGCTGCGCATCGGCCTTAGCGGATACTACGGCCACTCCATCGGCAACAGCTACCCGCGCAACGCCAACGGCGTGGACGCAGAGTATAAGGGGCAGGTGGTCATCGGCTCCGTCGACTTCACCTACAACGCCCACAACTGGATTGTGCGCGGCCAGGCCGACTATGGCTACCTTGGCGACGCCGCGCAGCTGCGCTACATCTACAACCGCCTCAACAGCAATTCGCCCTACAAGCACTCCGCATGGGTGAGCAAAAACGCATACGCCGTGGGCGTGGAGGCTGGCTACGACGTGTTCTCGCAGATAAGCAAGCTGCGCCGGGACAGGCAGAAACTCTACGTGTTCGGGCGCTACGAGCAGTATAACCCCTACGCCTCTAACACGAACAACGTGGCATACGACTACACCGAAATAAAGCGCATTGCCGCAGGCGTCAACTACCATCCGATTCCGCAGGTTGCCGTCAAGGCCGAATACTCACACCGCTTCCTAAAGGAAATATACAACGACGAGCCTTCGGTGAACATCGGCGTGGCTTACGAGGGCTGGTTCCTTTGACACGCAACCAATGGCTCAATAATTTATTAAACATAAACAACAAAACGAATGAAGACTAAAAGGTATTTTTATGTGGCAACGGCACTCTTCATGGGTGCGCTTGCGTTTGCTTCTTGCTCTGACGACGAGGAGGGTAATGGCGGCAATGGCGGCAATGGCGGCAACGACTCGACTGCTGTTTCCGACCGCTACGAAGACCGCACATACGGCAACGAGGCCATCGTCGCCTGTGAAGACGTTGTGCTCCAGCTGCAGCGAGCCAACACCACCATCGGCACGTCGCAGCTCTCTGCCGACCAAGAGACCTTCCTCCGCAATGTGCTCAACCACTTCGTTGACGACGTTGTCGTGCCGACATACACAAATCTGGCAGACGATGTGGAAAACCTGGAGAGTACGCTCAACGGTCTTACCGTAAGCACGATAACCCAGGCACAGGTGGACGAAGCCTGCCGGTACTTCAAGCAGGCCCGCGCCAACTGGGAGCTTAGCGAGGCTTTCCTCGGCGGCGCAGCCACCGACTTCGACGTCGACCCGACCATCGACTCATGGCCGCTCAACCGCACCTCGCTGCTAAGCTACTTCAACTCCGGGATGCCCGCCGAACAGCTTGGCGACCAGTCGATACTCGGCTTCCATGCACTCGAGTTCATACTCTTCCGCGACGGACAGCCACGCAAGGTGGCCGAATTCCAAGGCTACGACAGTTATAAGAATTTTGGCGGCGTGAGCGGCGCGCAAGAGTTGCAGTATGCCCAGACCGTCTGCACGCTGCTCAAGCAGCGCACGTTCCAGCTGCAAATAGCTTGGGAAGGCGTGACCACAGAGAATCAGGGCAGGGCCAACGTCGTGGCGGCCGCCAACTTGGGCATAACCACCCAAAACGGCCTCTCCTATGGAGACAACATCAAGGGGGCAGGCGTTAACAGCCTCAGCACGTTCCCGAGGCTCCAGGATGCCATCACACAAGTGCTCTCGCACGACGAGGGTAGCGCGGCTGCCATAGCCAACGAGGTGGGCACGGCAAAGATTGCCAACCCGTTCTCAGCTGGCGACATCTCCTATGTTGAGTCTCCTTACAGCTACAACTCCATCACCGACTTCCAGGACAACATCCTCTCCATACGCAACGTGTGGTACGGCAGCACCGACGGCTCGATAGCCAACTACTCCTTCCATAACTTCTTTGCGAGCGTGAGCGGCGGCGACGCCACTAACACTGCCGTGGAAGGCGCATTCAACGACGCCGTGGAGAAGATTGGAAACATGCCTGCGCCTTTCGTGAAGTATGTTAGCACAATATGGAACCTTGCCTTCGAGGACGACAATACATACGAGGAGTATTGATTGACCGCCGTAAGGGCTAAATAAATGTTAGGGGCTGCCGCCGACAGTTGGAAGGAGCGTTCCACGCTTCCCAGCCGCCTGTCGCGACATCCCCTGACTTTGCGCAATATCGCTTAACCTTTTAAATTTAAACAAGTATGAAAAGAAAAAGCTATGTAAAGTTCGTGGGTGCGCTATTGGCAGCAGCCCCGATGTTCGTAGGCTGCTCTGACGACAATGCTCCGCTGGGCGACAACGACGAATTAGGGTCGCTTACGCCAGCCGACAGCGTGTTTGGAGTGGGCAACGACGTGTTTTCTGCCGAGGAGTGGTTCCCCGGCGGGCAGCTCGGCACAACCCCTAACCCAAGCTACTCCGCCGCAGCCCCTGTCGTTGAGGCTGACGCCGAGATGAACACCAGCTTCCTCAAGGGCGAAGACTACTTCGAGCATCTGTACACCATCAGCGACGAGCCGCGCAAGGGCCTCGGCCCGGCATGGACGCGCAGCAGCTGCATACACTGCCACCCGGCCTACGGACACGGCAAGCGCCAGGACGCTTACCGTGCCAACACCATAGGCAACGGCTACCTGCTCGTGGTCTACCACCCTACGGCCGGCACCAACCCCGACGGCACGGCTTACGCCGCAAACTCCTACATAACCGAGGTGACGGGCATGCCGCAGACGCAGGCCATGCACCCGTTCAAGGCGCCGATAGACGAAAGCGGCATCACCATCAACTGGGTGAACGTGTCGTCTATGCCCAGCGGACTGCCCATGCAGTTTGCCGACGGCGAGACTTATTCGCTCATCTACCCCGAAGTGGAAATAGAGCAGTGGGCGTTCAACACCAACCCCAAGCCCACCAACTACGAGGTGCGCCTTGAGTCAACCATCGGCATCTATGGCACCGGGCTCCTCGACGCCATCGACCAAGACTCAATGAAGCTCGAATACCAGCGCCAGGCTGCCGCCGCCGTGGCCCGCGGCGAGCAGGTGGCCGACGTGCTTAACCCGGCCATGTGGGATGCGGCGGCTAACGACTGGGCTTCGTCGGCCTGGTACACGCTGGCCGACGGGCAGAAGAAGGTGAAGAAGTTCACCTATGCCATGACCCGCGCGTCGCTGCAAGACGGCGCGGGGGCCAACGCCATCTGGAACATAACCAACGTGACGCGCTCCGACCGCCACTATCTCTACACCACCAAGGCGTGGGCAAAGGCCATGTCGGAGGACAGGGAAGTGGTGGACTACATAAAGCAGCACGGCGGCGACTCCGAGTCGGTGCTCTACCCCTACTACGCCGACGGCACCGACAAGGGCATCTCCGAGCGCGTGAACCTGCTGCTCGGCCTCACCGCTGCTGCCGACAGCTCTACTTTCCGCCGCTACTTCGTGGACGGTGCGCCCTACTACGGCGAGGAGGAGATGGGCGACAAGGACTACTACGACTTCATGGTGTGGCACCGGGGGCTGGCCGTGCCTGCCGCACGCGACCTCAACACCGACAAGGTGAAGCGCGGCAAGGAGTTGTTCATGCAGATGGGCTGCGCCGAGTGCCATCGTCCGTCGTGGACAACGGGGGCTGACAACTACTGGGTTGACAACAGCATCAAGGCATACGCCGCCGCCAACGGGCTTGACGCGCAGGAGATTCTGCCTCGGTTCCCCTACCAGAAGATATGGCCATACTCCGACATGGTGCAGCACCGCCTCTTCATGGCCAACGACATACGCACCGGGTGGTGCCGCACCACGCCGCTGTGGGGCCGAGGGCTGTCCATGCGGCTCACCGGGGCCAGCGACCGCCTGCACGACTGCCGCGCGCGCAACGTGGTGGAGGCCATCATGTGGCACGGCTATTCGGCCGAGAGCGATGCCTTCGCGAGCGCGAAGAAGTTCTACAACTTAAGCAAGGAAGACCGCGACGCGGTGGTGGCCTTCATCGAGGCTATCTAAACTGAAGAAAGGTTTCCATGCCGCCACCCTGCGGCATGGAAACCTTGTCATGGCCGTCCCGCAACCTGCATGGCGGCCTTTTCCTGTCAAAACAACATCGGGGCCACACACCATGGCCTCAAAACACCAAGAGAATGACTACCAAAAGAAATTCCGGCAAGACGCTCAAGTGGGCGCTTTTCGCGCTCTACGCATTCGTCGTAGCGGCCATGGCCGCCGCCACGTTCTTAGAGAAATGGCATGGCACGCAGTATGTGGCCGACCGCGTTTATGGCTCGTGGTGGTTTTGCGCGGCATGGGCTGCGCTGGCTGCCGTGGGCATTGCGTGGTTCGTGCGCCGCCGTGTGCGCCGCCCCTGCACCGTGGCCGTCCACCTTGCCTTTGCCCTCATGCTTGCCGGTGCGCTCGTAACCCACCTCACGGCCAAGCGCGGCGTGGTGCATCTGCGCATGGGCGAGGCTACTGGCAACTACCTCGTGCTCCGTGGAGACAGCGTGGCGGAAAGGCCGCTCCCGTTTACGCTGCGCTTAGAGTCGTTTGAGACGGCATACTACGAAGGCACCAAGGCTCCGCGCGACTACACGACCCGCTTCACCATAACCGACGGCGACGGCACGCACCGGTGCCTCGTGTCGATGAACAACATCTGCCGCCACCGTGGCTACCGCTTCTACCAGAACGACTACGACGCCGACATGAAGGGCAGCATACTCTCCGTCAACTCCGACCCGTGGGGCATAGCCGTGACATACTCCGGCTACGCCCTGCTGTTCGTTGCGCTCGTCTGGATGCTGCTCGACCCTCGCGGCGGCTTCCGCACCGCGTTGCGCAGCCCCCTGTTGCGGCGCGGGGCGCTCGCCTTGGGGCTGCTGCTGGCCTTTGGTGCAAGCTCCAATGCTGCCACCACGTTGCCGCGCGAGGCTGCCGACAGCTTGGGGCGGCTGCACATATTATATAATGGGCGCATCTGCCCGTTGCAGACTTTTGCCATAGACTTCGTGAAAAAAGTCCATGGCCGGGCTTCCTACGGCGGGCTGACAGCCGAGCAGGTGCTTTCGGGCTGGCTCTTCTGGCCCGACGAGTGGGCTGCCGAGCCATTTGTGAAAGTGGGCGGCGGCGAGCTGAAGTCCACTCTGCAGCTGCCCGGCTATATGCCGCTGTCGGCGTTTTTCGTCCCCGAGATGGGCGGCTACATCCTCGGCCCATACGTGGAGGAGTATTATCGCGGCAACCGCGACGCATTCCACAAGCAGGCCGCCGAGATAGACGACCGCCTCATGCTCGCCATGCAGTTGCGGCGGGGCGCACTGCTTAAGGTGTTTCCCCACACCCATGGCGGGCAGACAGACTGGTTTGCGCCTGCCGACCGCCTCTCGGCCGGCATGACCGCAGGCCAACAGCAATATATAAAAGGTGTGTTTGCCCTGCTTGCCGAAGAGGCAGCGGCAGGCGACATGGCTTCGGTTGAAAGGATTATCGGCAAAATGGCTGCCTACCAGCGGCAGAACGGCGGGCGTTCGCTGCCTTCCGGCGTGCAGGTGTGGGCGGAGCGGGCCTACAACGCCTTTCCATACGCCACGGTGCTCTTTGTCGTTTGCCTCGCCATGGGGCTTGCCTTGCTCGCCAGCGAGATTGTGCGCATGAGCAGTCCTTCCGCTCGCGGAGTGTCGGCCTTGCGCCGCCGAAGGGTGGTTTGGCGCGTGTGCTTTGGCGTGATGGCGGTGGCTTTCGCCACGCTCACTTTCTGCGGGGCGTTGAGGTGGGTCGCTTCGGGCAACGTGCCAATGTCCAACGGCTACGAGACCATGCTGCTCATGGCCTGGTTCGTAATGTTGCTGTCCATGGTGGCGGCGCGGCGGTTCGCCATAGCGTTGGCTTTAGGCTCCACAATGGCGGGCTTCTTCCTGCTCGTGTCGCACGTGGGGCAGATGGATCCCGCCATAACCAACATCATGCCCGTGCTCAACTCGCCGCTGCTAAGCCTTCATGTGTCGGTTATAATGCTTGCCTTCGCCCTGCTCTCGCTCACGTTCGTGTGCGGGGTGGCCGCCTTGGGGGTGGCCGCCGCCCACCGCCTGCGTGGCCGCCACGGCAGCGTTGCCGAGCCGATAGAGGGGCTGCAGTTGCTCTCGCGGCTGCTGCTCTATCCCGCGCTGGCCGCGCTTGGCATAGGCACGTTTGTCGGGGCGGTGTGGGCCAACGTGTCGTGGGGGCAGTATTGGGGCTGGGACGCAAAGGAGACTTGGGCCTTGATAACGCTTATGGTATATGCCGTGGCCGTACACACCGGCACAATCCCCGCCCTGCGCCGCCCGCTCTGCTACCACGCCTTCATGGCTGCCAGCTTCGTCACGATACTCATGACCTACTTCGGGGTGAACTATTTCCTAGGCAGCGGTATGCACACTTATGCCTGACGGCTGTCCGCCGCAACGTGGGCCTGTGGCGAAATTGTTGCCGCGTGGTAGCTTTCGTTCGTGGGAAAATTGCTACCTTTGCACGAGATAGACCAACCTACATGGACGAAAAAGAACGAATAGTGCAGCTGCGCAAGGAGTTGCACGAGCACAACTACCGTTACTACGTGCTCAGCCAGCCGACAATCAGCGACGAGGAGTTCGACATGATGATGCACGAGCTGCAGGCCCTCGAGGCGCGCCACCCCGAAATGGCCGACCCAACGTCGCCCACGCAGCGCGTGGGCAGCGACATAAGCAAGGAGTTCCGCCAGGTGGCCCACCGCTATCCCATGCTCTCGCTGGCCAACACCTACAACGGGCAGGACGTGACCGAGTGGTACGAGTCGGTAAGCCGTGGGCTTGGCGGCGAGCCGTTCGAGGTGTGCTGCGAGCTGAAGTACGACGGGCTGTCCATCAGCCTTACCTACGTCGACGGGCGGCTGGTGCAGGCCGTGACGCGCGGCGACGGAGTGCATGGCGACGACGTGACCGACAACGTGAAGACCATACGCTCCATACCGCTCGTGCTGCCGGGCTGCGGCTACCCGCGCGAGTTTGAGATCCGCGGCGAGATACTTATGCCCTGGAGCGTGTTCGAGCGGCTCAACGCCGAGCGCGAGGCCGCCGAGGAGCCGCTCTTCGCCAACCCGCGCAACGCCGCCAGCGGCACGCTCAAGAGCCAAAGCTCGGCCCTCGTGGCCAGCCGCCACCTCGACGCCTACCTGTACTACCTGCTCGGCGACGAGCTGCCGGGCGACGGCCACTACGAGAACCTGCAGGAGGCCGCCCGCTGGGGCTTCAAGATAAGCGGCGGGATGAGCAAGGCGCACAGCTTGCAGGAGATAATGGACTACATAGCCCACTGGGACACGGCCCGCAAGGAGCTGCCCGTGGCCACCGACGGCATTGTGCTCAAGGTCAATTCGCTGCGGCAGCAGCGTGCCTTGGGCTACACGGCGAAGAGCCCGCGCTGGGCGATAGCCTACAAGTTCAAGGCAGAGCGCGAGCGCACGAGGCTCACCGAGGTGACCTTCCAGGTGGGGCGCACGGGCGCGGTGACGCCAGTGGCCAACATGGAGCCGGTGCAGCTGGCCGGCACGACGGTGCGCCGCGCCACGCTGAACAACGAGGACTTCATACGCAGTCTCGACCTGCACATAGGCGACTACGTGTATGTGGAGAAGGGAGGCGAGATAATACCGAAGATAGTGGGCGTTGACACCGAGGCACGCACGGAGGGCATGGAGCCGGTAAGGTTTATAGACCGCTGCCCGGAGTGCGGCACGCCGCTCGTGCGCTACGAGGGCGAGGCCGCCCACTACTGCCCCAACGACGCGGGCTGCCCGCCGCAGATAAAGGGGCGCATAGAGCACTTCATATCGCGCAAGGCCATGAACATTGACAGCCTCGGCCCGGAGACGGTGGACGAATACTTCCGCCGGGGGCTGATAAGCAACGTGGCCGACCTGTACGACATCCGCGTGGAAGACATCAACGCCGGAGGCACGCGCGAAAAGTCGGCGCGGAAGATAGTGCAGGGCATAGAGGCATCGAAGCAGGTGCCGTTCGAGCGGGTGGTGTTCGCCCTCGGCATAAGGTTCGTTGGCGAGACGGCAGCCAAGCTGCTCGCCCGCCGCTTCGGGTCGATGGATGCGCTGGCGGCGGCATCGCTGCAACAGCTCACCGACGTTGACGGCATTGGCAGCGTGATAGCAGGCAGCGTGATCAGCTATTTCCACGACCCGAAGAACTGCGAGATAGTAAGCCGCCTGCGCGGCTACGGCCTACAAATGGCCATAAGCGAGGAGCAGAGGGCTGCCGCAGGCGACGCGCTCAAAGGGCTGTCGATAGTGATAAGCGGAGTGTTCCAGCACCACAGCCGCGACGAGTATAAGGCCATGATAGAGCAGAACGGCGGCAAGAACGTGGGCAGCATAAGCTCCAAGACGTCGTTCATACTCGCAGGCGACAACATGGGGCCTGCCAAACTGCAAAAGGCCGAGAAGCTGGGCATACGCATAGTGGGCGAAGGGGAGTTCTTGGAGATGTTAGAAGTTAAGGGTTAACCAATAAAAGAATATGCTTTTGCGGATGTCTTTTGTGGCAGGCACAAACAAACCATGCACAATCAGGGCAGGGAAATGTACACCACACACCGTCATCCGCAAAGCATATTCTCTTAATTTTTAATTCTTAACTCTTAATTTTTTAATTATTACTTATTATTTATGCAGATTGTAGTTTCCGACGAGATAAAGGCCGCCTGCCCCGGGTTTGTGGGCGCGGCGGTGGAGGCCGCTGCCGTGAACAGCGGCTACAGTGAAGCCCTTTGGGCCGAGATAGACGCACGCAGCGAGGAGTGCAGGCAGAGGCTGACCACGGAGAGCCTTAAGCAAGTGCCGGCCATCGAGGCCACCCGCCGCGCTTACCGTGCCTGCGGCAAAGACCCAAGCCGCTACCGCCCCTCGGGCGAGGCGTTGGTGCGCCGCGTGCTGCAAGGCAAGAGGCTCTACCAGATTGACACGCTCGTAGACCTCGTTAACCTGGCGAGCATGGCCTATGGCTACAGCATAGGCGGGTTTGACGCCGACAAGATTTGCGGCGACACGCTCACGCTCGGCATTGGGCGCGACGGCGAGCCATACGAAGGCATAGGGCGCGGACAGCTCAACATCGCCGGGCTGCCCGTCTACCGCGACGCAATGGGCGGCATAGGCACGCCTACGAGCGACAACGAGCGCACGAAGATGGGCATCGGCACAACCCGCGTGCTCTTTCTCGTGAACGGCTACGACGGCGACCGCGACAACGTGGCGGCCTGCGCGGCCTACCTGCAGGAGCTGCTGCGCAGCCACGCCGGCAGCGACGGCGGCACTGTGACCATCTATCCCGCACGCCAATGAAGCTGATATTGTATTCCGCCGATTCGAGCAGCGAACTCAAGCTGGCCTTTGCCGACCAGGGCATAAGGGCAGGCTTCCCCTCGCCGGCGCAGGACTACATGGGGGAGAGCATTGACCTCAACCGCGAACTGGTGCGCCATCCGGCCACCACTTTCTATGCACGGGCCGTGGGCGACTCTATGGTTGGCTGTGGGATTGGTGACGGCGACCTGCTCGTAATCGACAAAGCGATAGAGCCAATGGAAGGCGACATCGTGGTGGCATTCATCGACGGCGAGTTCACGCTGAAGCGCGTGAAGCTCGACCCGACGGGAAGCTGCCTCTGGCTCATGCCCGCCAACGACGAATACAAGCCCATAAAGGTGACCGAGGACAACCATTTCATAGTGTGGGGAGTGCTGACGTACAACATCAAAAGGCAACTGAGGAGGTAGGCCGTGTTCGGACTCGTGGACTGCAACAACTTCTACTGCTCGTGCGAGCGGGTGTTCAACCCCGCGCTGCGCACGCGCCCTGTCGTCGTGCTCTCCAACAACGACGGCTGCATAATAGCCCGCAGCAACGAGGCCAAGGCCCTCGGCATAGCCATGGGAGCGCCCTTCTACCAGGCCAAGGCCATGCTTGAGGCCAACAACGTGGCCGTGTTCAGCTCCAACTACACGCTCTATGGAGACATGAGCCGCCGCGTGATGATGCTGCTGGCCGACTTCTCGCCGGAGCTGACGCAGTATTCCATCGACGAGGCCTTCATCGGCCTTGACGGATTCGGAACCGGCGAAGTCCTCCGCGAATATGGCAGGCAAATTGTCGGCACTATATGTCGCGGCACCGGCATTCCCGTGACGCTTGGCATTGCGCCAACAAAGACACTGGCGAAGGTGGCCGCCCACTATGGCAAGCGGTACAAAGGTTATGGCGGGGTGTGCCTCATAGACAATGAAGAGCGGCGGGCGAAGGCTCTGCGAGGGCTTGCCATCGGCGATGTATGGGGCATAGGTCGGCGCAACGCCGCCAAGCTTGAACGCCGAGGCGTGCATTCGGCCTGGGATTTCGCCCAGCTAAGCGAGGCGTGGGTCAGGGAGCTGCTTTCGGTAACTGGAGTGCGCACATGGAAGGAGCTGCACGGCGAGAGCTGCATCGACGTTGGCGAGCTGCCGCAAAAGAAGAGCATCTGCACCAGCCGGAGCTTCGCCGACGCTGGGCTTGGCTGCGTTTGCCATGTGGAGGAGGCTGTGGCCGGATTTGCCGCAGCCTGTTCGCGCAAGCTTAAGGAGCAAAGGTCGTGCTGCGGGGCCATGACAGTGTTTGCCTACACGAGCCGTTTCCGCAGCGATGTCTCCGCCCACTGCATAAACCGCACGGTAGCCTTTCCAGTGGCCACGGCTGACCGCCAGGAACTCGTGGCCGCCGCCGTTGGCGCGTTGAGGGCAGAGTGGCCCGGCGACGGCAAGCACTTCTACAAGAAGGCCGGTGTAATCGTGTGGGACACTTGCCCCAGTTCGGCAATACAAGCCAACCTTTTCGACCCCGTCGACCGGGGCAGGCAGGCTCGCCTCGCGGCGGCGGCAGATGCCATAAACCGCAAGGGCGGTCGCAATGCCGTGAGGCTGGCCGTGGAGGGGAGCGCACAGCCGCACAACTTTAAGCGCGAGCACGCCTCGCGACACTTCACCACAGACATAGGCCAGGTGATAAGGGTGAGGGCATGACAGAGCCGCCGTGCGGCTGACTTTGCCTGCTCTGACACTTTTGTGGAGGTTTGCGTGTATGGGTATTTCTTCAGGACAGTTTCTGAAGATGAGTTTTAGCCTTTCTTTTATGGCGACTATGGTTGCAACGAATAATTCTTGCCGCTTGGTAGGATGGGTAGTTGCGTTTCTTAACCGGGCGGCCTGTAGATCGTAAGGGTCGGTCGCGGGCAGAGCATTGGGCAAATTGCAAAAAGGGGCTGCCAGGGCGGTGTGCTCCCGGCAGCCCCTGTTGTGGGCTTGGTGCAGCCTGTCAGGCTTGCGCCTTGTCGGCGATGGCCTGCATGATGAGGCCTTCAATCTCTTCGCACAGTTCGGGGTTGTCTTTTAGCAGGGCTTTGGTGGCGTCGCGGCCTTGGGCCAGCTTCGAGCCAGCGTAGGAGAACCAGCTGCCGCTCTTCTGGATGATGCCGTGCTCGACGCCGAGGTCTACTAGCTCGCCAACCTTGGATATGCCTTCGCCGAAGGTAATCTCGAACTCTGCCTTGCGGAATGGCGGCGCCACCTTGTTCTTGACCACCTTCACGCGAACTTGGTTGCCGACGACGGTGTCGCCGTCCTTTATGCTTGTCACCTTGCGTATGTCGAGGCGCACGCTGGCGTAGAACTTCAGGGCGTTGCCGCCGGTGGTGGTTTCGGGGTTGCCGAACATCACGCCAATCTTCTCGCGCAGCTGGTTGATGAAGATGCAGGTGGTGTTGGTCTTGCTGATGGTGCTGGTGAGCTTGCGCAGGGCCTGGCTCATAAGCCGTGCCTGCAGGCCGACCACGTTGTCGCCCATGTCGCCCTCAATCTCTTTCTTGGGGGTGAGGGCGGCCACGGAATCGACGACGAGTATGTCGATGGCTGACGAGCGTATGAGCTGGTCGGCTATCTCGAGTGCCTGCTCGCCGTTGTCGGGCTGCGAGATCCAGAGGTTGCTGACGTCCACGCCCAGCTTCTCGGCATAGAAGCGGTCGAAGGCGTGCTCCGCGTCGATGAAGGCCGCAATGCCGCCGGCTTTCTGCGCCTCGGCTATGGCGTGGATGGCGAGTGTGGTCTTGCCCGACGACTCCGGGCCGTATATCTCTATTATCCTGCCGCGCGGGTAGCCGCCTACGCCGAGCGCGGCGTTGAGTCCGATGCTGCCCGTGGGTATCACCTCGACGTTTTCCACCTGCTCGTCGCCAAGCTTCATTATCGAGCCTTTGCCGAAGTCTTTCTCTATCTTGGCCATTGCGGCTTGGAGGGCTTTCAGCTTACCGTCGTTTGTGGATGTATCTTGCGTTTCCTTGTCTTTTGCCATATTGAATTTTGAGTTAGGAGTTTTGAGTTTTGAATTGTCGCTGCGCGATTAAGAATTTTTGAATTTTGAGTCGGGAAGTTTTGAGTTTTGGGTTGTCGCGAGGTTGTGCGGCCAACTTATAAGCCGAAATTTGTTGAGTCTCAATCGCGAAGCGGCAATTCAAAACTCCTAACTCAAAATTCAAAATCCTGCTTTACAGCTCCAGGTCTCCGCCGAACTCTTCGTGCCAGGGCAGGCCCTGCTTGCCCAGCTGTTCCATGAATGGGTCGGGGTCGAACTCCTCGACGTTCCACACGCCGGGCTTGCGCCACAGACCTTTGAGGAACATCATCGCGCCGATCATCGCCGGTACACCCGTGGTGTAGCTCACGCCCTGCATTCCGGTTTCGTTGTAGGCATCCTGGTGCTTGCAGTTGTTGTATATGTAGTATGTAAGCTCCTTGCCGTCCTTAAGTCCGCGTATGCGGCAGCCGATGCTTGTCTCGCCGTCGTAGTTGGCGCCGAGGTCTTGCGGGTTTGGCAGCACGGCCTTAAGGAACTGTAGCGGCACTATCTTCACCTTGGCCGTCTTTCCGGAGCCGTCGGCCAGCTGGGCTTCGTATTCAACCTCGTCGATGCGCGACATTCCGATGTTCTGTATCACGTCGAGGTATGTCAGGTATTGCTGCCCGAAGGTCATCCAGAAGCGCGCCAGTTTGATGGTAGGGTAGTTCTTGACGAGGCTTTCCAGCTCTTCGTGGTGCATGAGGTAGCTCTCGCGCGGGCCGATGTTGGGGTAGGTGAGGGGCTTGTGTACGGCCAGCGGCTCGGTCTCTATCCACTCGCCGTCTTTGTAGTAGAGGCCCTTCTGCGTTATCTCGCGTATGTTTATCTCGGGGTTGAAGTTGGTGGCGAACGCCTTGTGGTGGTTGCCGGCGTTGCAGTCAACGATATCGAGCTGCCTGATTTCGTCGAAGTGGTGCTTGGCGGCATAGGCGGTGAATATCCCGCTCACGCCGGGGTCGAAGCCGCAGCCCAGTATGGCTGTTAGCCCGGCCTGCTCGAAGCGTTCTTTGTAGGCCCACTGCCACGAGTACTCGAAGTGTGCCTCGTCGCGGGGTTCGTAGTTGGCCGTGTCGAGGTAGTTGCAGCCGCAGGCCAGGCAGGCGTCCATGATGGTGAGGTCTTGGTAGGGCAAGGCAAGGTTCACCACGATGTCGGGCTTGTAGCTGTCCATCAGTGCCTTTAGCTGCTCCACGTCGTCTGCGTCCACCTGCGCCGTCTTTATGGCGGGGTTGCCTATGGCCTTTACTATTTGGTCACATTTCTCCTTGCGCCGACTTGCAATCATGAAGTCGGTGAAGACGTCGGCATTCTGCGCAATCTTGAATGCCGCAACCGTGGCGACGCCGCCGGCGCCGATCATTAGTACTTTTCCCATAAGTGTGCGATATGATTGTTTCCTTGTGTTGTCTTTTAAAGGTTGTGTGTCAGTCTTGCTTGATTTCGTCGGCCCTTATGCCGAGTGCGCTCATCAATGAGTAGCCGAGAATCTCTTGGCGGAAGTTTCCGCCGGGCATAGGCTCCATGGCAAATACGGTGACGCACTTGTCGTCGGCCACCCCGCGCAGGGCGTGGCGCAGTTCGTCGTAGTGACGGTCTGCGTCGGGGATGAGCATCACGCGCTTGACTTCCGGCGCTGCGCACACCAATTGCGCCGACTCTACGAAGAGTCTGGCCGGGTCTGCGGGTGCCTTGGCCTCGACGGCACTGATGAGGAATTCGCCGAGGTGGTCGCGGAAGGCTTTGCCGTCGAGGGCATCGGAGTAGTTGCCCGGCGTGAAGTTGTCGAGCGCGGCTTTCCCCTCGCTGTGGATGAATATGGCCTGCACGCTGCCTGCGCCTTCGCGCAAGCCTCCGTCGAGCGCGATGCAGTCAAGCCAGCGGGCCATGTCGGCGTTCGGTATGCGGCGGCCTATCATCCGCTCGAAGTTTACGATAAGGTTGAAGGCCACGCGGTCTACGTAGTCGCCGTCTGCAATGATGACGTTCTCGCTCCACTGTGGTGCCTTAAAATCGAAGTTCATAGTGCAAATTTACTGAATTTCCGCCGATTGGCAAAATTTTTGTGCGCTTGTCTCACTTGTCTTTCTTGCCGAAGATGGAGAAGTGGACATAGCGTTTCGGGTGCTCGCGCAAATCAATCATGAGCGAGTCGGCGCTGCGCACGGTCGAGTTGATGTTGTTGTAGAGCGACGGGTCGCGCATCAGCAGTCCGAGCGTTCCTTCGTCGCTGTTGAGCTTTTCTGTCATTTGCCGCACGTTTTCGAGTGTTGCGTCCACGCGTGCCATTGTGGCTGCCACGTCAAGCTCGCTGAGGTCGTGCGTCAGCTTGCCCGTGTCGTCGAGTATTCCGTCGGCCTTGTCCATCATTCCTGGGAGCTTGTCGTTAAGCCCGGCAATGAGCGTGTTGAGCTGCGATGTGGTGACGGTGAGGTTGGCCGTGACCTTGTCGGCGTTGTGCAACGAGTTTGCCAGTGCCGGGTCGGCCAGCAATGTGTTCAGCTTGTCTAAGATGGAGTCGAGCTTTGGCAGCGCACTTTCGATGGCCGGCAGCATTTTTGCGGCCTTGTCGAGCATACCGACGTCTTTGCCGCCTGTGAGTGTGTCGCCAACGGCCATCGCCGACGAGCGGTCTTCGGCGAGCACGAGGCTCACCTTGACGTTGCCGAGCATATCCGTCTCGATTTTTGCCGTGGTGCCTTTCGGCACTCTCATGCGCTTGTCGAGTCCCAGGGCGGCCACGGTGTTGCCGGTGGAGAAGTCGTGCTCGATGCCTTTTACCACGCCTACTTGGTAGCCGTTGGCAAAGACCGCGCTCGAAGCCGACAGCCCGCTTATGTCGTCGAACGAAGCGTAGTAGACGTCTTCGTCGGAGAAGAGGCTCATTCCCTTGAGAAATTGCAGGCCGAAAAACAGCACCACAACGCCGACGATAGCCACGAGGGCTATCTGGATTTCCTTAGTAAAGTATTTCATAAGTCACATTTGTTATTTCTTTTCGTTTGTTTTGTTTGCCTTGGCTTGGCGCAAGGCTTCTGCTGTGTCTATGCGCTGCCCGTCTTTGAAGGCTACGATGAACGCTTGGGGGAATTTCTCGGCAAGCGTGCGGCGCAGGCGGCTTATCTCGTCGTAGTCGGCAGATGCGCCGCTTGTGTACTTGTAGAGGCCGCCGTCAGAGTAGCATTCCACGCCTTCCACTCCCTTGAATTGGGCGGAAGTGGCTGGCAGGCTGCGGCTGCTTGCCAGTAGTTGCACCTTGAACACTATGGCGTGGCTTTTGGCAGGGGTTGCCGTCGCTGTGTCGCCTTTCGCTTCGGCGGGTGCTTTTGGCTCCGTGGCTTTCCATTCCGGAACCACCACGACGGGCTTTGTGGGGGTGGCCATGGCGGACGCTTTGGCGTTGCCGGATGCGCCGAGACGGGCTTGGCGCAGTTCCGACGCAACGTCGGAGCCGCTTTCCTTGGCCTCTTTCTTGGCCTCTTCGGCAGCTTTCTCTGCCTCTTCACGCTTTTTCCGGGCTTCCCTTTCGGCCTTCCGCCGCTCGCGGCGTGAGGGTTTCTCTCCCTCTGGCTCATCGGTTTTCTTGTCGTCGTCGGCCTTGGCTTTGCTTGTTGGGGCGGCGGTCTTGTTGTCGTATTTGCGCATATAGTCGGCAAACGCGAGGTATATGCCTCTGGCAAGGGCATCTATGCCTTTCTTCGAGTTGAGGTACTGCTCTTCGTCAGACGTGGTAATGAAGCCCAGCTCCACCAGGCAGCTCGGCATCGACGTTTCGCGGAGCACGAGGAATCCGGCCTGCTTCACGCCTTTGTTCTGCCGTCCGGTGGCTGCGCAGGCGCGTTTCTGCACGAAGCGGGCAAGCTCCACGCTTTTGGCCATGTTGCGGTCTTGTATGAACTCGAATAGGATGTAGCTTTCCGAAGAGTTCGGGTCGAAGCCTTCGTAGTGCTGCTTATAGTCGCTCTCGAACAATATCACGGAGTTTTCGCGCTTTGCCACATCGAGGTTGTCGGCGGCGCGGTGCATTCCGAGGGTGTAGGTCTCGATGCCGCGTGCTATCCTGCGGCCTGGCATGGCGTTGGTGTGGATTGATATGAAGAGGTCGGCCTTGGCCTTGTTGGCAATGTCGGCGCGCTCGTGCAGTGGCACGAACACGTCAGACTTCCGCGTGTAGACCACTTTGACTGTTGGGAGGTTGCGCTCCACATATTTCCCGACGGCCAGTGCGACGTTTAGGTTGATGTTTTTTTCTTTTGAAAAACGGCCCAACGCTCCTGCGTCGTGGCCACCGTGTCCGGCATCAATCACGAGCGTGAACCGACCTTCTGCCGCCGCCAATGCGGCAGCAGCAATTGTAAGGAAGCACAAAAACGCTGTAACCCTTTTGCCCATAACGTCTGTAAAATTACGCAAAAGTAATGATTAATCCATAAAAACTCCAAATATTGGCAGAGTTTTATCATTTATTAAGGCTGCGGGGGAGCGCGTGCTTTGGCTTCGGCAGGCTCCCCGTCTTGCGTCAGTGGCGTGTCGAGTGCATTTCTATGCCGGCCCCATTGCAGCAGGCTCCCATTGGCGGGTTTACTTTTGTGATGGCCAAGTCAAGCGCGGTTATGTCCGGAAATTCGGCAAACAGGGCTTTGGCTATGCGTCCGGCAACGTGCTCCAGCAACCGCGAAGGTATGGCCATTTCGCGCTTTACCACCCCGAACATGTCGGCATAGCTTAGCGTGTCGGCCACGTCGTCGGTCTCGATGGCGCGTGAGATGTCGTATTCGGCGCGTAGGTTGACAATGAAGTCGGCCCCTACGGCGGTTTCTTGCGGCGAGACTCCGTGGCGGGCATGAAGCCGCACGTCGCGGAGGAACACGAAGCTTGAGCTTATTTCCATGATTCTTTAGTGTCTGTGGATGGTGGTTCTAATCTGTCGGACTGGATTTGCTTGGTATGATTTGGATTTGTTGCTGCGGCCTTCCCCGCCCCGGCCGGACAGCCGGGGCGGGAAAGCCAACGCTTTATCCGCAGCGGCTTGCGCCACAGTTTTTGCAGATGAGGCAGCCTTCTTGGTAGACGAGCGACTCGTGGCCGCACACCGGGCATTTCTGGCCTTTGGCTTCAGTGCCGTCCACCACGTATTTTTTCAGCGCGCGCTCAACGCCGTTTTTCCATGTGTTGATGCTTTCGTCTTTCAGTTGCAGAGAGCTTACGAGCTTGATCACGTTGGCAATGGGCATTCTGTAACGCAGCACGCCGCTTATGAGCTTGGCATAGTTCCAGTATTCGGGGTTGAATTTCTCGCTCAGGCCCTCCACGGTGGTCTTGTATCCACGCTTGTTCTCAAACTGGAAGTCGTAGCGGTGCTTGCCGTTCTCGTCGGTCTGCTTTATGATTTTGCCCTTTGTCACGGTCTTTGGCAGCACGATGCCCTCGTCGTCGTCTTGCAGTCCGGTGAATATTTCGTAGGGGTAGCCGTTGAGCAGGCCGACGAAGGCCACCCACTTTTCCTTGTTGTTTTGGAAGCGCACCACGTCGCACTCAAGTTCTTTCGGCCTGACCTCGGTCACTTCGGGCTGCTTGCACGGCATTGGCTCGCCCGGCGTGCCGTCGGTTCCACCCTTCTTGTCTTTCTTCGACACCGAGATCATCACGCCCGAGCGGCTTCCGTCGCGGTAGATTGTGCAGCCCTTGCACCCCGAGCGCCAAGCCTCTACGTATAGGCGGTTGACCAGTGCCTCGTCGACATCGGCAGGGAGGTTTACCGTGACGCTGATGGAGTGGTCCACCCATTTTTGTATTGCGCCTTGCATTCGCACCTTCATGAGCCAGTCAACGTCGTTTGCCGTGGCCTTGTAGTATGGCGATTTTGCCACGAGTGCGTCTATTTCTTCCTGCGAGTACTTCCTGTCTATGTCGTATCCGTTCACCTTCATCCACTTGAGGAACTTGCGGTGGTAGACGATGTACTCCTCGAACGAGTCGCCCACTTCGTCGGTATAGTCCACGTGTACGTTTTCGTCGCCGGGGTTCACCTTGCGTCGGCGTTTGTAGACTGGCAGGAACACAGGCTCGATGCCGCTTGTGGTCTGCGTCATGAGGCTTGTCGTCCCGGTCGGCGCGATAGTAAGGCAGGCTATGTTGCGGCGGCCGTATTTCGCCATGTCGTCGTAAAGCTGTGGGTCGGCTTCGCGCAGACGCGAGATGAAGGGGTTGTCTTTCTCGCGGTTCGTGTCGTAGACGGCGAATGCGCCGCGTTCGCGTGCCATTTCCACCGACGAACGGTAGGCGGCCAAGGCCAGTGTCTTGTGTACCTCAACGGAAAAGGCCGTGGCCTCTTCGCTGCCGTATCGCAGGCCCATTGCGGCCAGCATATCGCCTTCTGCGGTGATGCCCACGCCTGTGCGGCGGCCCATGCCGCTTTTCTTCTTGATTTTTTCCCAAAGGTGGCGTTCGGCTCCTTTCACCTCGTCGCTTTGCGGGTCGCTGTCCACCTTTTCCATTATCAAGTCTATTTTTTCAAGCTCCAGGTCAACAATGTCGTCCATTATGCGTTGCGCCGCCATGACGTGGCGTTGGAATAGGTCAAAGTCGAAACGCGCTTGTGGCGTGAACGGGTCGATCACGTATGAGTAGAGATTGATTGAGAGCAGGCGGCACGAGTCGTAGGGGCAGAGCGGGATTTCGCCGCATGGATTTGTTGATACGGTGCGGAAACCGAGGTCGGCGTAGCAGTCGGGGATGCTTTCGCGGATGATGGTGTCCCAGAAGAGCACGCCAGGCTCGGCGCTTTTCCATGCGTTGTGTACGATTTTCTCCCAAAGTGCTTTCGCGCTGATTTCTTTTTTATAAAAGGGATTGTCGCTGCCTATCGGGAATTGCTGTACGTATGGGCGGTCGTTGATGGCCGCCTCCATGAATTCGTCGTCGATTTTCACCGAAACGTTTGCCCCCGTCACCTTGCCTTCAGTCATCTTTGCGTCGATGAAAGCCTCGCTGTCGGGGTGCTTGATGCTCACGGACAGCATCAGTGCGCCGCGCCGTCCGTCCTGCGCCACCTCGCGAGTGGAGTTGCTGTACCTCTCCATGAACGGCACGAGCCCGGTGGAAGTGAGCGCAGAGTTGTTTACGGGCGACCCTTTTGGGCGTATGTGCGACATATCGTGGCCTACGCCGCCGCGCCGCTTCATCAGTTGCACCTGCTCTTCGTCGATGCGCATGATCGCCCCGTAGGAGTCGGCGTCGCCGTCGATTCCAATCACGAAGCAGTTGCTCAGCGAGGCAATTTGGTGGTTGTTGCCTATGCCGGTCATTGGGCTGCCGGCCGGGATGATGTAGCGGAAGTGGTCGAGCAGTGAGAACACGTCTGCCGCCGGCATTGGGTTGGCGTATTTGTTCTCGATGCGGGCTATCTCGTTGGCTATGCGCCAGTGCATATCTTCTGGCGACCGTTCGAAGATGTTGCCGAAGCTGTCTTTCATGGCGTATTTGTTCACCCAGACGCGGGCTGCCAGCTCGTCGCCGCGAAAATATTCAAGCGAAGCGGCGAAGGCCTCTTCGTAAGTAAAGGTTTTGTTGGAATCCATGATTTGGTCGTTGTTATTGGCGGCAAAGTTATGCTTTTTTTGCGAGAAAGAAAAATGTTTTTCTGAAAACTTTTCCGCAAGGCGCGGGCAGAAAGTTTCCTGAAAAGGATAACTTTTTAGCCGTCACAAAGATACGTGGCCTGCGTAAAGTAATTCGTGGCTGCCGGGCTGAATTTGCAAATCTGGCACTCTCGTAGGGTTCGCCTGTGCGTTTTGTGGCTGTCGATGTTACCCAACAGTAAGAGCCAATGAAGCCTGCAAGCCCGTTGTGCGTCGGGTTTGCAGGCTACATTGGCTCTTTGTTTGCGGCCGACAGGCTGTTTGCCGCCTGTCGGTCGATGTGCGCCGTTTGCAGTTCGCCGTTGTTGCGGCTGTGCTGTATTGTTTAGCGTTTGATCATCTTCTGTACGAAGCGTCCGTCGGCAGCTTCCATGCGTATGATGTAGATGCCGCTGCGCAGGTGTCCGAGTCCGTCCACGTTGATGTTGGCATTGCCGTCCACGTGGTAGTCGTTGCCAAACACTGTAGCTCCTGCCGTGTTGAATATCTTCACGCTCACGTTCTGCGGCTTAGTCAGGTTGACGTTGATGCCAATGTGGTCTGTGAACACGTTGCTTTCCACGCTTGCCCACTTGTTGCCGTCTGCGTTTGCGTCGCTGATGCCTGATGGCTTGGTGGCGTGGATTACAATGGTGTCGGTACGTGCAGGGTTACCCAAGTTGTTTGTGCCGCTGGCAATGACAAACTTGTAGTCGCCTTCCTCTGTCGGTATGCCGGTTAGTGTGAACGACTTCGTTGCGAAGTAATCCATCTTGAATGTGAAGCCATTCATTGTGCCGGCCTCTGTGATGGTGCCGTCTGGAGCGATAGAGCATACCAGTTTCGGGAACGAGCTGTTTATCCAGCGGCGGCTGATGGTGTCGATGGGCTGGCCTGTTTGGACGGTCTGCTCAAACTCGCCAGGAGTTAGCTTGACGTAGCGCGTGGTGAAGTAGCCCGGCAGGTAATACCCAAGGTGTGGCGGTTGGTTGTAGGCCACGTTTTGCCATGCTACCCCAAGTCGGTAGATGTGGTCGTGCATCAGAGTCGGCACCCTATATGAGGTTGCGACATTGGTCGTGAGGATGACAAGCTCGTCATCGCTGTGGAGTATGATTTCCTCGCGCCAGTCTCCCAAGATGTCAGCTTGAAGGTTGGGTGTGGCTTTGGTGCCGTTGCACGACGAGCCGAAGTCGTAAATGTTCTTCCCATTTAAATATAGGCGGCCACTGTTCCACTTGTCAAGTTTGCCGCCATCGAGTAGTTCGTCCTGTAGGTCGCCGTCCCAATAGATGCGGAAGTTGGTGGAAGCACCAACCTCACTCACGACGTTGCCTGTCTCAGCGCTCCTGATTTTGCCGTCGTTAGACGACCAGAATTCAAAGCCGGTGTTTTCCAAGTCCACGTCGGCGGCGAGTCCGCGTCCGTTGTCACCGCCACCGGTGGAATAGCGGATAACTTCTCCTGTGGCTGCGTCGTGTATGTTCCACCCGTAGGGCGAGCCTTCGTGTACGGTGAATACCTCCAGACCCGGCCTGCTTGGTATGAGGTCGCTCAGGTGCATTGCGTCGCCGTGCCCGTAGCCTGTGGCGTACATCAGCTTGCCGTCATGGTCGATGGCGCACCCGCCCCAGATGATTTCGTCGTAGCCGTCGCCGTCAACGTCGCCGCACGACAGATTGTGGTTGCCGTTGCCGTAGGCCGTGTTGCTGCCCATGTTGCCGGTGCTGGCCGGTGCGGTGTACTCTGTGGTATTGCCTGCCGCGTCAGTTACGCTGTACTTTGTCTTCGACCTTGCAGCGTGGAACCACTTCGTGGTGATTTCCTTGCCGTCGAAGCCAACGGCCCAGAGGAATGCGTAGGTGTAGTATCCGCGTGAGAACACAGCTCCTGCGGGCTTGTCAGGGCCGTCAAGGCAAGCCACAGTGGCCAGGTAACGCTCGCCGCGGTTGCCGTAGCTGGCGTAGTCGTTTTTGCCCGAACGGTCATCCCAGTTGAACGTGCCGCTGCCGTCACCGCCGTAGCCTGCGCTGCGGTTGGGATTGTAGAATACCGTGTGGAGGGCTTTTCCTGTTTCGCCCTCGAACACAGTCAGGTACTCCTGGCCGCCATCAATCCTGCCGCCGCTGTTGCGCCAGTCTTTGGAGTTGTCGGCAGACTGTATCTCTGGGTCTGTTGCTGCCTGGTTTACGTAGTTGCCTGCTCCATCTTTGCTGCCCGGTGCCGTCTTGCACATCAGTTCGGCTTTGCCGTCGCCGTCGAAGTCCCACACAAGGAACTGCGTGTAGTGCGCTCCTGCGCGTATGTTCGGCCCGAGGTCTATGCGCCACAGTTTGGTGCCGTCGAGTTTGTAGCAGTCGAGTATGACGTTGCCGGTATAGCCACCATGGGAGTTGTCTTTTGAGTTGGATGGATCCCACTTGACGATAATCTCGTAATTGCCATCTCCGTCAACATCTCCGACACTACAGTCGTTGGGGGTGTAGGAGTAGTCGGCTCCGTGCTCGACTCCGCTTGCTGGGCGGTCGAGCTTCAGTCGCAGTGCCACGTCACTCCAGCCTTCTACTGGCTCGCTCCTGTCGACCTCAACTCCAAAACGTTTGGCCACAACCTGGTATTTGCTGGTTGCCAGGCCGTTCACGTCTACGTAGTTGGTCTTGTCAGTGATGTTGGTTGCCACCACCTTGCCGTCGCGAAGGAGGTCGAAGGTAATCTCGTCGGGATCTGTGCTAAACAGTCGCCAACTTACAAACATCCCGTTGCCACTTGCCGGAGGCACGGCCACGACCCCGCGCGACAGCTTCTCCGTCTGGAATGTCGGCGACGAGGCTTGTGCGTTGGCCGCTGCGCTATGGGCAGACAGTAACGCCGCAAATGCTAAATAAGTAAAGTTCCTCATGCTTTTATTATTGATAAATTATCCGTAGCTATTGGTACTGCCTGCAAATTTACTCTAAAATTTTGAAACAATGGCCATTTTGCGGATTTCCTATATGCTTTTTTAACTCTAATTTGACATTTGCCGACTCTCCGAAAAACTTAACAAAGCATAAATATTCTATTTAAATTAATCCGGTTTGGCGGATTTTCCCTAACTTTGTAAGGCAGAATAGTGTCTATCGAACGAACCTAAGGCTATTTGATTTGGGCGCAAAGGGTTTTGACCCGTCAAGTTTGTTTTGTGCTAACTAACGATATACAAATAAAATTTCTTGATATGAAAAAGACTTTATGCGTTTTCGCAGCGGCATTGTTTATGGGCAGTGCTGCGTTGGCGGAGAAGATTGACCAGGGCGAGGCATACAGGATTGCCTCCGAGTTTTTTGGCGGGAGCATAGGCCGCAAGCTTGCGCCGGCCACGGAACCAACCCCCAAGCTGGCGTTGGCCAAGGCCACCGATGCCTATTATGCCTTCAACCGCGGCACCTCCGGCGGCTATGTCATCGTGGCTGCCGACGACCGTGCGGCCAACAAAGTGCTCGGCTTTGCCGACAGCGGCACGTTCTCGGCCGACTCCATGCCCGAAGCCATGCGCTGGTGGCTCGGCGAGTACGGGCGGCAGATAGAGTATGCCGCCTCGCAGCCGCAAGGCAAGCCGCGCTTGAAGCGGGTGCTGCCCGTCTACGATGCCATCGAGCCGATGGTGACGGCGCGTTGGGACCAAGGCGACCCGTACAACGCCCTCTGCCCGTCTGTTGGCGGCGAGAAGTGTGTCACGGGCTGCGTGGCCACAGCTTGGGCGCAGCTCATGTACTATCATAAATGGCCACTGCAGGGTACAGGCAGCCATTCTTATAGTTGGAATAACGGCTATTACGACGAAATGTTGTCCGTGGATTTCAGCCAGAGCGTCTATGACTGGGATTCCATGACCGACACCTATGGTGAGAACAGCACCGAGGCTTCGCGAAATGCTGTGGCCAAGCTTATGTATGACGTTGGTGTTGCGAGCGAAATGTCTTATGCGCCATCGTCGAGCGGTGCGCAGGATATTACCAGCGGCATGGGCATTATAAATTATTTTGGCTACGACAAAAGTATGCAATTGCTCCAGCGGAAGTTTTATGGCATAGAGGAGTGGCAGGAGCTTGTGTACGGCAGCCTTGCCGACGATTGCCCTGTTTATTACAGTGGGATGGCGGGCGATGGCTCTGGCCACGCTTTTGTGTGCGATGGCTACCGCGATGGCTACTTCCACATCAACTGGGGGTGGGGTGGAATGAGCGACGGCTACTTCCTCCTGTCTGCCCTTGACCCGCACCAGCACGGCATTGGCGGAGCCACTTCTGGATATAACATCGACCAGTGGGCAGCCATAGGGATGCGCCCTGCAAAAGGCAACACCCAGCTTACTCCTATAATATATTGCGAGGGCGAACTCGACTTTGAGCAGGCTTCGACTCACCCCAGCTCCACGGTGACCTTAAAGGGCGGCTTCTACAATAACAGCTTAGGCAACATCGACGTTACTATGGGCATAAAGGTGGTGAACGCCGCCACAGGCTCCACCCAGTACATCGCTTCTGGCTATAGCACAGAGCTTGGCAAACGCATGGGGTATAAAACTTTTGACTTCAGCCTGTCTTCGTTCCCCAAGACCTATGGAACTTACAGAATATACCCGGCTTTCCGTGACACTAACCGCCGTCGGTGGTATGATATCCGCACAAACCGCACATCGCCTACTCCTTACCTGCTCGCCACCGTGTCATCCAATGGCGTGAAGCTCGAGAAGCCGGAGATTGCCGGGAACAATGTGGCCGTGACAAATTTCAGGCAAGAGACTCCAGCGTATTTTCTCCAGCCGTTCAAATTGAGTGCTACGTTGACTAACAACAGCGGGGAGGACTTCTACCACAATGTGGGAGTCGTCTTGTTAGATGCAGCCGATGAAACTCTTGTTGATATTTCCATGGGCGAAAACCTGATTGTCCTTGCCGACGGGCAGAGTGTGGATGTGGAATTTAAGGCACTTGGCTATTTCAGCGGGCTGTATGTTGTTGGTCTTGTCAATTTGGATACGAACGAACTTCTCAGCGACTTGATTTATGTTTCATTCGGTGTGGCCTCTACAGACCCGGCATTCCTTTATATGTTTGACACACCAACCATGGACTACGAAGGACTTGCCGTGGCGGACGATATAAGGTTTACGGCGGAGGTGAACTGCTTGATGGGGTCATACTTCGACAACATTTACGCCGCCGTATTCCAGATGCAGCCTTATGAGCCTACGAATGTGGCAATGTTGACATCCGACTTGTACGTTAATGAGGGCGAATCGGGTGTGCTTAACTTCAGCGGTTCCATCCCTGGTGCCGCCGTGGGCAACGAATATAGGATTGTGCTGTATTATTTAGACGAAAACGGCGAGCTGTCCGCGATACCTTCAAACAACAACGAATTGAACTTCACCATCGGCAAGTTGACCCCAGTGGAGAAGGTGGAGGCCGAAGCGTCGCAGCCGCACGACATAGAGGTGTACACGCTTGCTGGCGTGCGAGTGCTCACGCAGAAGGGCGCCAAGGCCGACCTCTCGTCTCTCCCGGCAGGCGTCTACATCGTGAAGGAAGGCGACAAGGTTAGCCGCGTGGCCAAGCGTTGATTGTACTGAGTCGTGTGGCATTGGCCGTTTTTGGCTTCCATGCCGCTGAAATGTGCGAGGCCGGCGCAACCTGGCACCGGCCTCGCTTTGGCAGAAACCGCCCCTTCATCCATCGAGGTGTTTGCATAAAGCGTAAAAACCGATCTGGTTATATATGTAATAATGTGTAACGACAGCATGAAACACAAAACAGCAATGGCCCTCGCTGCGGCCGCAATGGCCGTGTCGGCCTGTTCGCAGACGGCAAAGGTGGCGCAGCCGGAGATGTCGAAAGCCCCGGCGCGCGTCGTAGGGCAGGCTGCCCACCGCCCCATGGCCGTGGTCTACCGCACGTCGGGCGACTACGGCAACCTCGTGCCGGTGACGCTCGACGCCACAGGCACGCGCATTGTGTCTTACCCCGACCCTGCCGACCTGCGTGGCACCGCCGTAAGCCCGCTGCCGCTGCGCGACGGCTACCTGCTCGACCGCCGTGGCATTGGGCCTCGCACGGCTTATCTCGATATCACCATCGACGAGTATTCGCGCATTAGCTCCGCGCCCGCACCCGCCGAGCTGTTGCGCCGCATAGCCGTGCGCAGCCCGTTCGCCGAGATGTACTCGCTGCCAATCACAGCCGCAGAGGCCGTCCGCGACACTGCCGCGTGCAATGCGTATATTGCCGGGGGCTTCGAGGGTTGCAAAAACCTGCTTGGCGGCAAGCCGACGCCCCGCGCCATAACTGTTGGCGGAGCGCGGGTGGAGTAGGGCATCCGGCCTTTTGGGGCAGGTGTACGGGCGGAACGGGCGTTAACATTTTTATGTTAACGTGGCGAATCAGCTTCCTTCCGCCTAACGCTTTGGAACTCAAATGGTTACGGGATGGGTCGTTTCGGCTTCCGAAATGTGCCGTTTTGCAATGCGAAACGTGCCGTTTTGGAAGCCGAAACGACCCGTTTTGCTTTGCAATCCCGCCCCGTTGTCAAGAAGGCGAGGGCGAGACCGCATTTTAGTTGCATATATTCAATTAAGGGATGTCCTGTGAATTCTGGTCCAATGGCAAAGGTATGGACATATTCCATGTTTCGGCCGCTTCTAAGAATCGCCACGACATAAGTTTTATAGAACAATCCCTTAAGAAACCGCTTGCCGGGTTTCAAACCAAGCCCCCTGCCAATGCATTTGCAATGTTGCGTTGGCAGGGGGCTGTCGTCAGGCGTTCGGCCCGGCCTTTACACGAGGTGTGCGATGTATTGCTCGCGGTCTCCGGGTAGCATATCCACCACCGGGATTTCAATCATGGTGTAGCATCCGGGCTGCAGGCGCAGCGATGCGCGTGCCACGTTTACGAGCACTTGCGCCGTGAGTGCGGGGTTGTTGATGCTCATCGTGAACTCGAAGCGCTGGTTCTGCGTCTTTCCGCTCACGCCCTTGCGCGTCATGTGTACGCCGTGGCCCATGTCGCGCACGTCGTCTACCGACGGAACGGCAAACACGTGGGTCTCGTCGCTGGCGAAGTAGGGGTCGGCCTTGATTTCCTTGGTCACCTCTTCGAGGCTCGCCCCGTCCTCAAGCTCCACGTAGACCATGCGGCGGTGTATGCCCTCGCCGAGGGGGATGGTTACGGAGAGCGCGTTTTTCACCCCGGCCTTGGAGCGCACGCAGACGCTGTGGCCCATCGACATACCCGGCCCGAAGTTGGTGTAGCTCAAGCCTTTCGGGGCGAGCCCTTCGAGCAGTGTGCGCACGATGGAGTCCGACCCCGGGTCCCAGCCGGCCGCAATCACCGACACGCGGCCGTGCTCCTTGCAGAGCGGCATCATGTCTGCGCGGTACTGGCTTATCTGTCCGTGTATGTCGAAGCTGTCGACGGTGTTTATCCCCAGCGGGATTATCTGCCTGGCGTGCTCCTCGCAGCTGCGCGTGGGGGTGGCGAGTATGGCCACGTCCACGTCCTTAAGCTCCCTGATGTCCTTCACCACGTCGTATCCTGCCAGCTCTGCCGGCTTGTTATCCGCGCCGTTGCGGCGCACGATGCCTGCTATTTCAAAGTCGGGTGCGGCCTCGAGAGCCTGCACTGCATAGTGGCCAATGTTGCCGTAGCCAACCACGGCTGCCCTGATTTTCTTCATGTTTTGTGTCTCTTAAAGTTAAATGTTTATGTTTTCGGTTGCAAAAGTACATTATTTGCTCGTATGAACTTACAGAAAGGCACTTAAAATTCGTAAAAAATTGCGTTATGTTGTGGTTAGGCATGTTTTGCCGTTGCCTATACAATAAATCGTAATGAAAATCGTTTATAACATGGATAAATGCCATAAAAGGCAAATTTTGTACCGATGATAGAATACATTAAAGGCGAACTCGCCGAGCTTACCCCTGCCTTGGCCACGGTTGAGGCTGGCGGCGTGGGCTACGGCCTAAACATATCGCTGAACACATACACCGCCATACAGGGCAAGAAGGAGGTGAAACTCTACGTCTACGAGTCTCTACGCGAAGACTTGCACGCGCTCTACGGCTTCGCCACGAAGAAGGAGCGCGAGTTGTTCGAGCTGCTCGTCAGTGTGTCGGGCGTAGGCACCAACACTGCCCGCATGATGCTTTCGTCGATGTCGCCCGCCGAGCTTTGCAACAGCATCTCCACCGGAAACGAACGGCTGATAAAGGGCGTGAAGGGCATAGGGCTTAAGACCGCCCAGCGCATCATCGTCGACCTGCGCGACAAGATAGTGGCCCTCGGCATTGCCGACGAGATACCCGTGGGCGGGATGATAGAGGCACCGGTCGACAGCAAGGTGAAAGACGAGGCCGTGGGGGCGCTCACCATGCTCGGCTTCGCCCCGGCCCCGTCGCAGAAAGTTGTGGTGCAGATACTCCGGCAGCAACCCGACGCCCCGGTGGAGGAGGTGGTGAAGCTCGCCTTGAAACAGATAAAGTGACTCGGTGTGGCGCATACCTACGGTAATATATGGCATAGCCTGCGCATAGTCGTGCGGCTGGCTGCGTTTGCGGCCATGCTGCTTTGCGGCGTACCCGCGCGTGGGCAGGCGCAGCAGGGCGCAGGCGCGGCCACCGGCAAGCCTGCCCCGAAGGCGCAGCCCACCATCACGGCCGGCGAAGAGGAGATACCCGACTCGCTGCTCAACCCGCGCTGGGGGGTGAAGAAGACCGCGCCCGTGGTGGTGGAAGACCTCGATACGCTCGCCGCCGACCTGAAGATGCCCGACAACATCAAGCAGGAGGTGGAGTACGACGACTCGCTCAACGTCTACTTCATCGGCTCGAAGATAGGCAGCTCTTACATCAACGCGCCGGTGATGATGTCGCCCGACGAGTACCGCAAGTGGAGCGAGCGGCGCGCCATGCAGCAGTTCTTCCGCCAGAAGGACGCCGAGAACGTGGCCGCGCAGGGCAAGGAGAAGTTCTCGTTCTCCGACATGAAGTTCGACCTCGGCCCAGCCGAGAAGATATTCGGCCCCGGAGGCGTGCGCATAAAGACGCAGGGAACGGCCGAACTCAAGCTCGGCATGACCATGAAAAACATCGACAACCCTTCGCTGCCCATACGAAACAGGAAGACGAAGGCGTTCGACTTCGAAGAGAAGATAAACCTGACCATGACCGGAAGCGTGGGCGACAAGGTGAACATGAACCTCGACTACAACACCGACGCCACCTTCGACTACGACACGGAGAACATAAAGCTGCGCTACGAGGGCAAGGAAGACGAAATCGTCAAGCTCGTAGAGGCAGGCAACGTCACCTTCCCCTCTAACTCGTCGCTCATCAAAGGCGCAAGCTCGCTGTTCGGCGTGCGTACCGACTTGCAGTTCGGCAAGCTGAAGCTGCAGACCGTAATCTCGCAGAAGAACTCCACCACAAAGAGCGTCTCGTCGAAGGGCGGCACGCAGACCACGCCGTTCGAGATAGACGTGGCCGACTATGAGGAAAACCGCCACTTCTTCCTCTCACACTATTTCCGCGAGCGTTACGACCAGGCCATGTCAACCCTGCCCAACGTCATGACCGGCATCAACATCACCCGCGTGGAGGTCTGGGTGACGAACAAGACCGGCACGACCAGCAACACCCGCAACATAATAGCCTTCACCGACCTCGGCGAGGGCAGCAACATATCCAACCCGCTTTGGGCCGGCATGGGCAACGTGCCGCCGCAAAACGCCGCCAACGGCGAATACCAGGCCATGGCCACCCAGTATTCGGCCGCACGCGACATCGACCAGGCCAACTCCGTGCTCGACGCCATAAGCGGATTCACGGGCGGTGTCGACTATGAGAAGGTGCAGAGCGCACGCCTGCTCACCTCGTCGGAGTACACGCTCAACTCCGCCCTCGGCTACATCTCGCTCCGCACAACGCTCCAAAGCGACCAGGTGCTGGCCGTGGCATACGAATATACGATGAACGGCGTGACCTACCAGGTGGGAGAATTCGCGTCGGACAACACCAACACGGACGAGGCCATCTTTGTCAAGGCACTCAAAAACACCAACAACAGCCCAGAGATGGGCAACTGGAGGCTGATGATGAAGAACGTCTACTACCTCGCCTCGAACGTTGAGAAGACCAAGTTCCGCCTCGACGTGAAGTACCAGAGCGACACCACGGGCGTCTATCTCACCTACATCCCGGAGCAACAGGTCAAGGACAACATAATAATAAAGGTGCTCGGGGCCGACCGCCTCGACAACAACAACAAGGCGCACCCCAACGGTTACTTCGACTACGTGGACGGATACACCGTGAGCAACGGCCGCGTGTTCTTCCCAAAGGCCGAGCCTTTCGGCTCATATCTCTACGACTACCTCGTCCGCGCGGGCGTTCCCGCCGACAAGGCCGAGCGCTACGCCTTCACCGAACTCTACGACCAGACCAAGACTTCGGCCAAGCAGATAGCCGAGAAGAACAAGTACATACTCACCGGGCAGTACAAAGGCACGTCGGCAAACGTCATTTCGCTTGGGGCATACAACGTCCCGCAAGGGTCTGTGGTCGTAACGGCGGGCGGCGTGGTGCTCAGCGAAGGGTCAGACTATAGCGTAGACTACACTTCCAACGAGGTGACGATACTCAACCAAAGCATAATCGACGCCGGAACGACGGTGAACGTCAGCCTCGAAAGCAACAGCGACTTCGGCATGACGCGCAAGACCATGTTCGGACTCAACTTCGAGTACGACTTCAGCAAGGACTTCTTCATCGGCGGAACGTTCCAGCGGCTGCACGAGCAGGCGCTCACCTCGAAGGTGACGATGGGTTCCGAGCCTCTGAACAACATCCTCTGGGGCCTCAACATCAACTGGAAGAAAGAGAGCCAGTGGCTCACAAACGTGCTCGACAAGCTGCCTTTCCTACACCTCACGCAGCCCTCGCAGATTTCGTTCACGGGCGAGTTCGCCCAGCTCATTGCCGGGCAGGCAAGCGGGACGCAGGACGACGCATCGTACATCGACGACTTCGAGAATACGAAGAACGGCATCGACGTGTCCGACCCACACGAGTGGATACTGTCGAGCACGCCGTCGCTCTTCCCCGAACACGACGACCGCGGCGGCCTCACCAGCGGCTTCAACCGCGCACGGCTGGCGTGGTACACCATCGACCCGCTTTTCACGTACCAGAGCAGCTCGCTGACCCCGGCCCACATCAAGGGAGACCTCGAGCAGCTTTCCAACCACTACGTGCGCGAAGTGTACGTGAGCGAGCTTTACCCCAACCGCGACCAAAGCTCATACAGCGGCGCGACGTCCACCCTCGACGTGCTCAACCTGGCCTACTATCCCACGGAGCGCGGCCCCTACAACTTCACGACGGCCATCAACCCCGACGGAACGCTGCAAAGCCCGGCGGCAAAGTGGGGCGGGATGATGCGCAAGCTCGACACCAACGACTTCGAGACGGCCAACATAGAGTACATCGAATTCTGGCTGCTCGACCCCTTCATCTACACAAGGGGCGATGCCGACGCTTCCGACTATGGCGGCGACCTGTACATCAACCTCGGCGAAGTGAGCGAAGACGTGCTCCGCGACGGGAAGAAGTTCTACGAGAGCGGCATGCCGGTAGACGGCTCCGGCAGCTTCACCGCCACCCAGTGGGGCAAGGTGCCGGTGCAGGCCACGCAGACGTATGCCTTCGCCACGTCCGATGGCTCTCGCCTATTGCAGGACGTCGGGCTTAACGGGCTCAACGACCAGGAGGAGCGTTCGTTTGAGTCTTACGCCGAATTCAACAACTTCGTGCAGACCCTTGCCAACGACAGCATACGCCAGGCGTGGACCGACGACCCCGCAAACGACAACTACCACTACTTCCGCGGCTCCGACTTCGACGCAGCCCGTATGCCGATACTTGAGCGCTACAAGCGCATAAACAACCCGCAGGGCAACTCGCCGGACAACGACAACAACGACGAAAGCTACGATACGTCGTACAAGACCACGCCCGACGTGGAGGACATCAACCAGGACTACACGCTCAACGAGTACGAGCGCTACTTCCAGTACAAAGTCAGCATACGCCCCGAAGACCTCACCGAGGCGAACATCGGGCGCAACTACCTGGCCGACATACGCGAGGTTGAGGCTCACTTGCGCAATGGCAACCGCGAGACTGTCCACTGGTACAAGTTCCGCATACCGCTCAACTCGGCCGACGCAGAGCGCATTGGCTCCATCAGCGACTTCACGTCGATTCGCTTCATGCGTATGTTCCTCACCAATTTCCGCAAGCCCGTGGTGCTGCGCTTCGGCAACCTCGACCTCGTGCGCGGCGAATGGCGCACCTACGAGCAAAGCCTTGGCAACTCGGCGGCCAGCTCCGGCACGCTCGAAACGAGCGCGGTGAACATCGAGGAGCACAACGACAAGCAGCCCGTCAACTACGTGCTGCCCCCGGGCATCGACCGTGTGACAGACCCGTCGCAGCCGCAGCTCGTGCAAAGCAACGAGCAGGCGCTCAACATGACGGTGAACAACCTGGCCAAGAACGAGTCGAAGGCCGTCTACAAAAACACCAACCTCGACCTCCGCCAGTACAAGCGCATCCAGTTGTTCGTACACGCCAATGCCATGCAGCAGAACGTAACGGGCCTGCAGAACGACCAGCTGGCCGTGTTCATACGCCTTGGCAGCGACTACAAGAACAACTACTACGAGTACGAAATACCGCTCAAGCTCACGCCCGAAGGCCAGTACGACCGCTATTCCTACGAAGACTGCCGCGCCGTTTGGCCGGAGGAAAACATGCTCGACATAAGCCTCGACGTGTTCACGGCCATAAAGAAGGCCCGCAACCAGGCCCGCGCCACCGGCATGGGGTCGTACACCACGGTGTATTCCGACTACGACAGCAACCGCCCCAACAACAAGGTGAGCGTGATGGGCAACCCGTCGCTGGGCGAAGTGAAGACGATGATGATTGGAGTGCGCAACCTTTCGGCCTCGGCAAAGTCGGGAGAGGTGTGGGTCAACGAGCTTAGGCTCCTCGAATACAACAACAAAGGCGGTTGGGCTGCGTCCGGCGCGCTCAATATGCAGCTGTCGGACTTCGGCACGGTAAACCTCACCGGCAAGATGATGACCGACGGATTCGGCGGCCTGGAGGAAGGCGTCGCCGAGCGTTCCAACGACGACTACAAGACATACAGCTTCACTGCCAACCTCGAGCTTGGCAAGTTCTTCCCCGACAAGGCGCAGGTCACCATACCGTTCTATTATTCGGTGACCAAGGAGGAGACGCGCCCGCGCTACAACCCCCTCGACTCCGATATGGAACTCGACGATGCCTTGGAGTCGGCCGCCGACGACCACGAGCGCGACTCCATCGAGTCGATAGCCGTGACCAAGACCACCAGCACCAACCTTTCGTTCTCTAATATGCGCGTTGGCATAAAGACCAAGCGCCACCCCATGCCATACGACCCGGCAAACTTCTCGTTCAGCTACAGCCATTCCCACCGCCAGACCTCCGGGGAGACCACCGTCTACGAGAAGGAAGACGAGTGGAGCGGCTCGATGAACTACAGCTACACGCCAGTCTACAAGGCATACGAGCCGTTCAAGAAGCTAAAGGGCAAGAGCAAGTGGCTCAACTTCCCAAAGGCCATTGGCATAAACTACCTGCCGCAGAACATCTCGTTCAACACCGAAATCATGCGCAACTACTACGAGCTGCAGGAGCGCGACCTCGAGAGCACGGGCGGAAGCCAGCTCCCGCTCAACTTCAGCTCGCAGTTCCTTTGGAACCGTGAGTTCTCCATTCGCTGGGACCTCACGAAGAACCTGCACATGAACTTCCAGTCGGCCACCCACGCCGAGATAGAGGAACCGTACACCCCGGTGAACAAAGACCTCTACCCCGACCAGTATTCCGTGTGGAAGGATTCGGTGAAGCAGAGCCTCAAGCACTTCGGCACGCCGCTCGACTACCAGCAGACGTTCACCGCCTCATACCAGCTGCCGCTCAACAAGCTGCCGATATTCGACTGGGTGAACGCCGACGCAAGCTACACGGCCACTTATTCGTGGGTGCGCGGCACCGAGCTTGACGACGGCACGTCGCTCGGCAACACCATATCCAACAACCGCAACCTCAACATCAACTCCACCTTCAACCTTGAGACGCTCTACAACCACGTGCCGTTCCTCAAGAAGGCCAACGAGGCGTTCGGCAAGAAGCCCTCGGCCATGCGCCGGCAGCAGATAACGCCGCGCCCGCGCCCGGCTGCCAAGAACGCCAAGGACAGCCTGCAGGCCCGCGGCAAGGACGACCTTAAGCAGGAAGCCGGGCTGCCGCGCAACAAGAACACTTACCAGCGCGAAATCACCCTGCAGCCCGACACCACCGTCACCGTGAAGC
This sequence comes from uncultured Prevotella sp., assembly GCA_944321645.1. Classification (GTDB taxonomy): domain Bacteria; phylum Bacteroidota; class Bacteroidia; order Bacteroidales; family Bacteroidaceae; genus Prevotella. The sequence goes on along the minus strand of CALUMB010000004.1, from coordinate 44,190 downwards.
ACGGCAAGAAGAGCAAGCGGCTAAGGGTGCAGGCCCGCACCAAGGACGGCAAGCTGTATAAGCTGAAATACAAGGTGGTGGACGAGAACACCATCATCATTAAGAACCAGGACACCGTTGACCTTAAGCTAAGCATCGTGCCTAAGGAGCCGTTGGACAAGAAGTGGTGGTACAAGCCCACGCAGATGGCGGCGCGATTCCTGATGATGGTGCGCAGCGTGGGCATCTCCTACCGCAACCAGTACTCGATGTCGCTGCCGGGATTCCTGCCCAACGTGGGCGATATGCTCGGGCAGCGCACGGGCGGGGTGATGTCGCCGGGCCTTGACTTCGCCTTCGGCTTCGTGGGCGACAGCTACCTCCAGAAGGCTTACGGCAACGGATGGCTGCTCTGCAACGACAGCGTGGCCACGCCGGCGTCTACAAACAGCAGCGAAGACTTGCAGATACGCATGACGCTCGAGCCTATACCCGACCTGAAGATAGACCTCAACGCCAGCCGCACAGTGAACAAGGCGCGCAGCATACAGTATATGTACGCAGGGATGCCAACAACGCAGACCGGGTCGTTCACTATGACCACAATCAGCCTTAAGGGCGCCTTCGAGGGCATGGGCGACGCCAACAACGGCTTCTCGTCGGCTACGTTCGAGAAGTTCTGCGCCTCGATAGACGGCTTCCGCAGCCGCGTGCAGGCACGCTATGCCGGCACGCGCTACCCCAGCGGGGTGTACGATGCCAACAACGTTGACCTCGGCGGCTCCGCCTACAACCCCGAACTGGGCCAGGTCAACCGCTACAGCGCCGACGTGCTCATCCCGGCGTTCCTCTCGGCCTACACCTCGAGCGGCGGGTCGGCGCTCGACATCTTCCCCGCGCTGAAGCGGATGCTGCCCAACTGGACGGTGAAGTACAGCGGGCTGACGCGACTGCCGTGGCTGCGCGACCACTTCAAGAGCGTCAACCTCAACCACGCCTACAAGAGCGTGTTCGCCGTTGGCAGCTATGCCACTTACAGCACCTTCCACGAATACATGGACGGGCTTGGCTTCATAACCGACGCTACGACGGGCAACCCCATCCCAAACAGTATGTACAACGTAAGCTCGGTGAGCATCAACGAGTCGTTCTCGCCGCTCTTCGGCGTGGACGTCACGCTCAACAACAACCTGACGTGCAAAGTGGAGTACCGCACAACGCGCGTGCTCAACCTCAGCATGACCAGCATTCAGGTGAACGAGGCACGCAGCAAGGACTGGGTAGTGGGCCTGGGCTACAAGATTAGCAACTTCAACATCTTCGGCAGCGGCACGTCGCGCAAGATAAGGAAGCGCCAGGGCGGCAAGGGCAACGCCGCCGCAAGCAACAGCACCGCCTCCGCCTCCAACGCGGCACGGCGCGGCACCGGGGTGAACCACGACCTCAACCTGCGCTTCGACTTCACTTACAAGAAGCAGGCATCCATCACCCGCGACATAGCCACCGTCACCAGCGCGGCCAGCAGCGGCAACACCGCGCTCAAGTTCTCGTTCTCGGCCGACTACACGCTCTCGCGCCTGCTCACCCTCACGGCCTACTACGACCGCCAGACCAACACCCCGCTGCTCTCGTCGAGCAGCTACCCCACCACCACGCAAGACTTCGGCCTGAGCCTGAAGTTCTCGCTCACGAGGTGACGCGCAGTCCACGGGCCGCCGCAGCTGTCCTTATCGGCATTGCCCCACAGTCTGGCAAGTGTGGCGCGGGCGTTATATTGGCTCTGCATAGGACAGTTCGCACGGCTTGATTTGTTGCCACGAATAAATCAAGCCGTGCGAATTGTTTATATTTTGCAAATATAATTTGCCGTTTTGTGGATTTTTCCCTATCTTTGCAGTGCAGTCGCCACTTTAGCTTGGCAGTTGTGAGGGGTGTGTAGGCATCCCTGCCTTCTGCGGCGGGCCTTGCCGACCTTGTGCTTAGCATGCTTGTTGTTTGGTTGGCTTCGTAAGCTATACTTCTTCTGGCTTGGCCCTGTGGCGTGACTGGTGCGGCGTTTGCGTGGTTGTCGCGCTTGTCGGCCAGCTGTTCCCTTAACCTCTCGGCATAGGCTCAAGCCTGAATAAATGTTATTTCCAAAAATTTTTATCAACAACTTAAACTCCATTGGTTATGAAAAAGCATATACTTATTGCCCCGATGCTGGCCATTGCCGCCACTACGGTAGCTTCCGCGCAAGTTGCGTCGGACGTATGGACATTTGAAGTGAACGACGAGCAGGCACTCACGGCCACCGTCACGGGCTTGGAAGAAGCCGCCGGCACTGTGGTGGCTATACCCGAGACGGCTGTCATCGACGGCAAGACATACACGGTGAGTGCGGTCAATCTCTATTGGTACAACACTACCGAGGGTCCGGCCGCAGCAGTTGAGCGCGTGGTCGTCCCAAAGACAGTGACGGAGATTGAGTATTTGACGTGCTCCCCCAGCGTGGCATCGTTTGCGGTGGAGTTTGCCGAAGGTTCACGCTTGGCCACCATAGGCCGCGCGGCTTTCTCGCACAATGCCGCCATGCGGTCGATAGAATTGCCACCTACGGTGACGGAGATTGGCATGGACGCTTTCAACCAGTGCGGCTTAGAGCGCATAGCCGTGCCTGAAGGAGTGACGCGCATAGAGAACTCCACGTTCAACCGGTGTCCGCTTGTCGAGGCCGTGCTGCCCGACGGGGTTACCTACATCGGCAACAGTGCCTTCTGCCAATGCCCGTTGGCGTTTTTCGACTTTCCCGAAGAGCTTGAATCCATAGGCAGCTATGCCTTCGAGCAGGCGCAGCTGGCCGAGGTTGTGCTGCCAGGCAAAGTAAGTTCTGTGGGCGAGTTTGCCTTTGCCGACTGCCCGATAACTAAGCTCCAGCTTTCCGACTCGCTCAAGGTGCTGCGGCGCGGGGCGTTCGCCCGGACTCAAATAAAAGAGGTTGTGATTCCAGAGGGCGTGGAGACGTTGGAGGCCGACGTGTTCAGCCGTTGCCCGTTGGAGAAGATTTTCTTCCTGCCCACGGGCGTTGTGGATATGTCGCTGTCGTTTTCAAGCCCGTTCCCCTATATGTATGATGCCACCGTCTACCTGCCAGAAGGGGCTGCCGACAGCAATTTGTATTCCAGCTGGACGTCGCATTTCGGCACGGTTGAGTTGCTTTCCGACGAGGAGATGGGCGTCATGCTCGGCATTGGCGGCGTGGCTGCCGATGGCCAACGGCCTGGCGCACCATACTATACCTTGGGCGGCGTCAAGGTAGGCGAGCCGTTGAGGCCGGGTCTTTACATCAGCCGGGGCAAGAAAGTGCTGGTGAAGTGACGTGGCGTTTTTAACCGTTTTTTAGAATTTGTGCCATCTCATGGCCGTATATGCCATTTCGCAATCCAAAACGGCCCGTTTCAGCGCATGAAACGGGTCGTTTTGCGTTATAAAACGTGCCGTTTGGGAAGCCAAAACGGTGCGTTTTATAACGCGTTGAGTGTCAGGAACTTATCTAATGGAACTGTTTTCAGCCCAATTCTAAACTGATGTTAACGCCGTGGTTGCTTCTCCGTCAATCCACCGATGGTTGTTTCGGGCTTGTCGGTTGCAGGCACAGCTCTCCCTGCCGGTAGCCATTTGCCGCCATGTATGCCTTTAGCCGCCGGTGTATTTCCTGCGGCTTCAGGCCCCAGCGGGGCGCGATGAGCATGCTGCCCGGCGACTGCGAGGCCACGCGCTCTATGGCCATGTCGCCGCGCAGGCGGCGCAGGTATTGCGCCACGGTGGCTATGTATCCTTCGGCGGTGTATGTGGCGAATTTGCCGGCGGCGTACTCGGCGGCCAGTGGCGTGCCTTCCACCACTTGCAGCTGGTGGATTTTGAGCGCGTCGAGCTTCAGCGCAGATATGGCTTGCGCCTGGCCGACGCTCTCCGCTGCGTCTTCGCCCGGCAGCCCTATTATCACGTGGCCGCAAGTGGCTATGCCCCGCCCGGCGGTGCACTCTATCGCGGAGCGTGTGCAGCCGAAGCCGTGGCCTCGGTTTATCCGGCGCAGGGTGCTGTCGTTGGCCGACTCTATGCCGTATTCCACCATCACGAACGTCTGCCTGGCGAGCCTTTCAAGGTAGCCGAGCACCTCGTCGCCCACGCAGTCGGGGCGCGTTGCGATGGCTATGCCCACCACGCCGTCCGTTTCGAGAGCCTCTTCGTATGTGCGGCGCAGCCGTTCCATGGAGGAGGAGTAAGTGTTTGTGTGCGACTGGAAGTAGGCAATGTATTTTGCCTCGGGGCATTTCCTTGCGAAGAAAGCCTTGCCGGCTTCAATCTGCCGCCTCACGGAGTGGGCGGGGGTGCAGTATGGCGGGGCGAACGAGCTGCCCCGGCAGAAGGCGCAGCCGCCCGTGCCAACCGTTCCGTCGCGGTTGGGGCAGGTGAAACCCGCGTCGATGGCTATTTTCTGCACGCGGAAGGGGAACCGCGCCCGCAGCCATTCGCCGTACTCGTAAATCGGCCCGTTCATGTTTTTTAAACCAATCAGGGTGCAAATTTACGGAAATAATGCTTAACTTTGCCCAATATTATGTACAAACTAAAGCAGAGATGAAAAGAATGGCGATTTTGTGTGCTACTCTGGTCTTGGCAGCCGCGGCCGCTATGGCCGGGCCGAAGCTTGACCTGAAGGGCATCACCAGTGGCGAGTTTGCCGCCAAAGGCATACATGGCGTGAGGCCGCTTGACGACGGCGAGGCATACGCCCGCATTAGCGACGACGGCCAGCGCGTGGTAAAGTACTCGTTTAAGACCGGCAAGCAGGTGGGCGTGCTCTTCGACGCGGCCACGGTGGGCGGCGCGAAGATAAGCAAGGTGGACGGCTACATAATGAGCCCCGACGGCACGAAGATGCTCATCCAGACGCAGACGGAGCCAATTTACAGGCGTTCGTTCACGGCGGTGTACTACATTTACTACATTGGCAACAACAAGGTGGAGCCGCTTTCCGACGGAGGCCCGCAGCAAACGCCCATCTTCTCGCCCGACGGCAAGCAGGTGGCCTTTGTGCGCGAGGGCAACATCTACCTCGTAAAGCTCCTTTACGACAACGCCGAGAGCCAGGTGACCAAGGACGGCAAGCGCAACGAAGTGATTAACGGCGTGCCAGATTGGGTCTACGAGGAGGAGTTTGCCACCAACAGCAGCATGGTGTTCACGGCAGACAGCCGCCAGATATGCTGGATACGCTACGACGAGTCGGCGGTGAAGGAATATTCGATGCAGCTCTTCAAAGGCTCCAACCCGTCGCTCGACCAGTATGCCGACTACCCCGGGCTTTACACATACAAGTATCCCGTGGCGGGCGGGGCAAACTCGAAGGTGGCCGTCTACAGCTTCGACATTAAGTCGAGGCAGACGCGCAAGATTGACCTCCCGCTCGATGCCGACGGCTACATACCGCGCATCAAGATGACGAGCGACCCCACCAAGGTGGCCATCTTCACCATGAACCGCCACCAAGACCAGCTTATGATCTACATGGCCAACCCGCTTTCCACCGTGTGCCAGCTCGTTGTGCAGGAAAAGGTAGACAAGTACATCAAGCACGAGGCCATGGCCTCCATCAAGATTTCCGACGGCCACATCCTCGTGCCGAGCGACCGCAGCGGCTACATGGGCCTCTATCTCTACACGCTCGGCGGCAGGCTGGTGCGCAGCGTGGCCGGGGGCAAGTTTGAGGTGTCCGACGTCTACGGCTACGACGAGCGTACCGGCGACATATATTATGCCGCAAACCCCGACGGCCCGACCGAGAAGAAGGTGTACGTGGCCCATGCCAACGGCAAGACCGAGTGCCTTACCGACAAGGCGGGGTGGAACTCGGCCGTGTTCAGCGCCAACTTCAAGTACTTCCTTAACGCCTGGAGCGACATCAACACTCCCACGACATACACGCTCAAGGACAATTCCGGCAAGACGCTCGCCACGCTCGCAGACAACAAGGAGCTGGCCGCTAAGCTCGCTTCCTGCGGACTCGGCAGCCGCGAGCTGTTCTCATTCACCACGCAGAGCGGCGTGCAGCTCAACGGGTGGATGGTGAAGCCGGCCGGGTTCGACGCCTCCAAGCGCTATCCGGTAATCATGTTCCAGTACGGCGGGCCGGGCAACCAGCAGGTGATGAACAGCTGGGACATCGGAATGTGCGGCAGTGGGGCCATCCTCGAGCAGTATATGGCGCAGCAAGGCTACATCGTCGTCTGCGTAGACAACCGCGGCACGGGTGGCCGCGGCGCCGAGTTCGAGAAGTGTACATACCTGCGCCTGGGCGACCTTGAGTCGAAAGACCAGGTGGAGACGGCCATCTGGCTCGGCCAGCAGCCATACGTAGACAAGGAGCGCATAGGCATCTGGGGCTGGAGCTACGGCGGGTGGAACACCCTGATGAGCATGAGCGAGGGGCGGCCCGTGTTCCGTGCGGGCGTGGCGGTGGCCCCGCCCACAAGCTGGCGATACTACGACACTGTCTACTCCGAGCGGTATATGCGCACGCCGAAGGAGAACCCCACGGGCTACGACGAGGTGAACCCCATCGCGCGCGCCTCGAAGCTTAGCGGCGCGTTGCTCATCTGCCACGGCCTTGCCGACGACAACGTACACTTCCGCAACACGGCAGAATACACCGAAGCCCTCGTCCAGGCCGACAAAGACTTCAAGGAGAACATCTACACCAACCGCAACCACGGCATCAGTGGCGGCAACACGCGCAACCACCTGTTCCGCCAGATCGTCAACTTCTTCGGCGACGAGATGCGGTAGGCGGCCAACTATCTGACAAACAAACCAAATAAGCATAAAGGAATGAAACAAATCGTGAGTGTCCTGGCAGCCGCGCTGATGCTTGTTCCGGCGTCGGCAGGTGCGAGGAGCAAGAAAAAGCAGGCCGCGCCGCAGCTTTCCGCCCTGGAGGTTGTGGAGAAAGTGAACAACCACTGGCAGGCCGCAAACAAGCCGGAGGTGAACGCCTTCTGGGACAACGCCGTGTACTTCACCGGCAACATGGAGGCTTACGCCCTTACCGGCAACGCCAAATACCTTGAGTATTCAGACAAGTGGGCGCGCCACAACAAGTGGAGCGGGGCCAAGGGGCAAGACCCAAGGCAGTGGAAGTACAAGACTTACGGCGAGGGTGAGCAGCACGTGCTCTTCGGCGACTGGCAGGCGTGCTTCCAGACATACCTCGATATGTACGCAATGAACCCCGACCCCTACAAGGTTGCCCGCGCAAAGGAGGTGATGACGCGCGAGTGCCTCATGTCGGCGAACGACTTCTGGTGGTGGGTGGATGCGCTTTACATGGCCATGCCCGTTATGTCGAAGATGTATAAGGCCACGGGCGACGTGATGTTCCTCGACAAGCTCTACGAGAACTTCAAGTATTCAGACGACCTTATGTTCGACAAGGAGTCGCATCTCTACTTCCGCGACGCCAAATACATCTACCCGAAGCACAAGACTGGCGCAGGAAAGAAGGACTTCTGGGCACGCGGCAACGGTTGGGCCTTGGCCGGCCTGGCCAAGGTTTTGGCCGATATGCCCGCCTCGTATGCCCACCGCCAGGTGTTCGTCGAGCGTTTCCGCCAGCTGGCCGCGGCCGCGGCGGAGTGCCAGCAGGCCGAAGGCTACTGGACTCGCTCCATGCTTGACGCCGAGGAAGCCGAAGGGCCGGAGACGAGCGGCACCGCGCTGTTTGCCTACGGGCTGCTGTGGGGCGTCAACAACGGCCTGCTCGACCGCGCGACCTATGCTCCCGTGGCAGAGAAGGCGTGGGCTTACCTCGTTGGCACCGCCCTCCAGGCCGACGGTTCGGTTGGCTATGTGCAGCCGATAGGCGAGCGTGCCATCAAGGGCCAGACGCTTTCGGCATCCAACGTCACCAACTTCGGCACCGGCGCGTTCCTGCTTGCGGCCTGCGAGAAGGTGCGCTACGACGACGGCAGCGTCAACCCGGCCGACGACAAGGCGTTCACCGTCACCGTGTCCAACCCCGGCCAGACGTTCCGCCACGAGGTCGTGGAGCTTAGCGCCGACACAGTGTACAGCCGTCTCGGCATCAGCGGCGGGCGGCAGTTCCGTGTTTACAATGTGATAGGCCAGCAGGTGGCTTACCAGATAACCCACGACGGCAAGGTGCTCGTAGAGGTTGCCGTGCGTCCGGGCGGCTCTGCCGACTTCACTTTCCGCAAAGGCACGCCCAATACGTTCGTTAACTACTGCTACGGACGTATGTATCCCGAGCGCGTTGACGACATCGCGTGGGAGAACGACCGCGCCGCCTACCGCTGCTACGGCCCCGCCTTGCAGCGCACGGGCGAGCGTTCGTTCGGCAACGACGTGTGGGTGAAGAACACCCCTGCCCTCGTCGTGGAGCAGCGTTACTATACGGAGGACGTGAACAAGGGCCGCGTGGCCGAGCTGAAGAAGACCGACAAGGCCGCTTCCGACTCGCTCAATATGCTCACCAGCTACCACTTCGACCATGGCAACGGACTCGACTGCTATAAGGTAGGCCCGACTTTGGGCTGCGGAACGCCCGCGCTCATGGACGGCGACAACATCGTCTTCCCCTATTGCTACAAGGAATACGAGCTGCTCGACAACGGGCCGCTGCGCTTTACGGTGCGTCTTGTCTACAATCCGTCCACCTACAAGACCGACAACGGCGTTGTGGAGAACAGGCTGTTGAGCCTCGACAAGTGCAGCAACTTCAACAAAATGACCGTTTGGTACGACGGACTCACCGTGCCTGCCGACCTCGGCCTCGGCGTGGTGCTGCACTCGGAGGATGTTGGCAACGTGGTGCTTGGCAGCGACTACGTGCAGTATGCCGACCCCACCGACAATCCCGCGTCGCAGAATTTCCAGATATACGTGGCCGCGCTCTTCCCCAACGGGGTTGCCACCACGAAGAAACTTATGTACGAGAAGCCAGAGAACGGCAACGCCGGCCATGCCCTCGGCATAGTGAAAGACTACAAGAGCGGCCAGAAGTACACCTACTACTTCGGCTCGGCGTGGAGCAAATACGACTGCCGCAGCCAGAAGGAGTGGCAGGACAGGGTGGACTCCTACTTGCAGAACCTTAAGGCCCCGCTTTCGGTAAGCCTCAAATGAGGCGGGCCATAATAGTCGGCGCGACCTCGGGGCTTGGACTCGAGGTCGCGAAGATACTCCTTGGCGACGGGTGGCGCATAGGCGTTGCAGCCCGTCGCCTTGGTTTGTTGGAACAGTTGCGGGCGGCTTGCCCCGACAGGGTGGAGGTGGCCGAGATTGACGTCACCGCGCCCGACGCGCCCGAACGCCTCGACGGGCTTGTCGATAGGGTGGGCGGCATGGACTTATACTTCCATGCTTCGGGCATAGGGTGGCAGAACCCGGCCCTCGACCCGGCCAAGGAGCTGGCCACCGTCGATACCAATGCGCTCGGCTTCGCGCGCATGACGGGCGAAGCCTTCCGCCTGATGGCCGGCGGCGGTGGCGGCCAGATTGCCGTAATATCGTCGATAGCAGGCACCAAGGGGCTTGGCGCCGCGCCTGCCTATTCGGCCACGAAGGCCTTCCAGAACGCATACCTGCAAGCTTTGGAGCAGTTGGCGCACATCCGTTCGCTGCCTATCGCCTTCACCGACATACGCCCCGGCTTCGTGGCCACAGCCTTGCTCGGCGACAATCCGCGCTATCCGATGCTCATGCAGGCTGCCGACGTGGCGCGTGCGATAGTGCGCGCGGTCTATGCCCGCCGCCATGTCGTGGTGATAGACTGGCGTTGGGGCGTGCTCACCACGCTCTGGCGGCTCATCCCAGATTGCGTCTGGCGGCGGCTTAGGGTGGGCGGCTGACTCTCTTTACCCTTAAAAACGCCTCCAGGCGTCGCCTACCTTATATGGCAAGCGCGGCAAAGGTGGATTCCCGCCTTTGCCGCGCTTGTGCGTCGTGCCGCCTGTTCAGCGTCAGACGCTCATCTCTCCGCGAATGTTTTCCGACATATAGTGGCGCACGGTTTCCGTGTCGTCGAACTTGGCTTGCAGGTACATCAGCTTTGTAACGGCGCTTTCCACAGTGCTGTCGTGGCCGCTTATCACCCCAGCCTCCTTCAGCTGGTAGCCCGTGTCGTAGCGTCCCATCTCCACGCAGCCCGCCATGCACTGGCTGATGTTTATTATTAGCTTGCCGTGCAGTGTGGCTTCCTTTAGGGCTTTGAGCAGCCATGTCGACTGCGGGGCGTTGCCGCTGCCGAAGGTGCGCATCACTATCGAGCGCAGGTTTGGCGTGGCGATGATGTGTCGCACCAAGTCTTCGCGTATGCCCGGGAAGATTGTGAACACTATGACGTTGTTGTCGAGCCTGAAGTGTGGCGTCATCTGGCGCGAGGCATCGGGATACCTTATTATATTCTCCCTGTAAGTGATGTTCACCCCGGCGTCGGCCAGGTGCGGGAAGTTGAAGCTCTCGAAGGCGTTGAAGTCGTCTGCGCTCATCTTCGTGGTGCGGTTGCCGCGCATCAGGTGGCCGTTGAAGTATATCCCCACCTCCGGCACCATGGCCGAGCCGTCGGGCCGCTTTGCCGAGGCTATCTCGATGCTCGTTATCAGGTTCTCCTTCCCGTCGGTGCGCAGCTGTCCTATGGGCAGCTGGCTGCCCGTCAGGATGACGGGCTTGGTCAGGTTTTCGAGCATGAAGCTAAGCGCGGAGGCCGTGTACGACATCGTGTCGGTGCCGTGCAGTATCACGAAGCCGTCGTAGCTGTCGTAGTTGTCGGCTATGATGTGCGTCAGTTCGACCCACAGCGCGGGCGACATATTGCTGCTGTCGATTGGCGGGGTGAACTGGTATGTGGCTATGTGGGTGGGGAACTGCGTCAGCTCCGGCACCTTGCTTAGCAGGTGCTCGAAGTTGAACGGCTCGAGGGCGCCGGTGGACTCGTTGCGGCTCATGCCTATCGTGCCGCCGGTGTAAACCAACAATACATTGTTGCTGTACGTCATCGTTTGCGTATGTTTTTGGTGCAAAAATAATTAAAGTTTTCGATAATGCAGAAATATTTTCGTACTTTTGCAAGTATAAGGGCGCGGTGCGCGTGCCGTCAGGGCCGCGAGTGCGCTCCGGCGGGCTTCGGCCCGGCCCCGGCCCGGCGCGGGCCAGCCTGAAACTGAAACTCATGTCAATCAATAAAAGCCTAAGTATGAAGCAATTTAATGACGAAAACTTCTTGCTCGACAACGAGGTTGCGCAAGACCTGTTCCACAATCATGCGGCCAAGATGCCCATCATCGACTACCACTGCCACCTGATACCGGAGATGGTGGCCAACGACCACAAGTTCCGCAGCATCACGGAGCTGTGGCTCGGCGGCGACCACTACAAGTGGAGGGCTATGCGCACCAACGGCGTGGACGAGAAGTACTGCACCGGCAAGGACACCAGCGACTGGGAGAAGTTCGAGAAGTGGGCCGAGACCGTGCCATACACATTCCGCAACCCGCTATACCACTGGACTCACCTCGAGCTTAAGACGGCCTTCGGCATAACCAAGCTGCTCGGCCCCGACACCGCACGCGAGATTTACGACGAGTGCAACGAGAAGCTTAAGCAGCCCGAGTACTCCGCGCGCGGCCTTATGCGCCGCTACAACGTGGAGTGCGTATGCACCACCGACGACCCCGTGGACGACCTGCGCTACCACAAGCAGACCCGCGAGAGCGGCTTCGAGATAAAGATGATACCGGCCTGGCGCCCCGACAAGGCCATGAACATAGAGAAGCCGGAGTTCCCCGACTACGTTAACCAGCTTGGCGAAGTGGCCGGAGTGACCATCACCACCTTCAAGGACATGATGGACGCAATGCAGAAGCGCCACGACTTCTTCGCCGAAAACGGCTGCCGCCTGTCCGACCACGGCATCGAGGAGTTCTACGACGAGGAGTACACCGACGCGCAGATTGAGTCCATATTCGCCAAGGCTATGTCGAAGAAGGAGCTTTCCACGCTCGAAGTGCGCCAGTACAAGAACTGCTTCCTCACCAAGATGGCCGAGATGGACGCCGACGCCGACTGGACGCAGCAGTTCCACTATGGCGCCATCCGCGACAACAACACCAAGATGTACGAGCTGCTCGGCCCCGACACCGGCTTCGACTCCATCGGCGAGTTCAACACTGCCAAGGCCATGAGCAAGTTCCTCAACAAGCTCAACATGGAGGGCAAGCTCACCCGCACCATCCTCTACACGCTCAACCCCTGCGCCAACGAGGTGATAGCCACCATGCTCGGCAACTTCCAGGGCGGCTGCCCCGGCAAGATTCAGTTCGGCTCCGGCTGGTGGTTCAACGACCAGCTCGACGGCATGACGCGCCAGATGAACGCCCTCTCGGTGCTTGGCCTGCTTAGCCGTTTCGTGGGCATGCTCACCGACTCGCGCTCGTTCTTGAGCTACCCGCGCCACGAATACTTCCGCCGCCTGCTCTGCAACCTGCTCGGCACCGACGTGGAGAAGGGCCTGCTGCCCAACGACCACGCGATACTGAGCCGCATGGTGGAGGACATCTCGTACAACAACGCCCGCCGCTACTTCAAATTCTATTGATAGCCGGGCTTGCAGCCTCGCGGCTGTAGGCGGCCCGAGCCGCTTTGCTTCCCATGGCCTTGCCCGCAGCGGGGCCGCGGGTGGCAAGGCGGCTCGTTGCATATTGCGGGGCAAGGCGCGAAGGCGGTGGGTGCGTTTGTTGCGCCGTTGGCTTGCTTGCATATATGCAACTAAAAGTGGTGCCGCCTCCGCCTGTTTTCGATATGTGCCGTTTCGGCTTGCAAAACGAGCCGTCTTGGCTTGCGAAATGGGTCGTTTCGAGCGCTAAAACGGCACGTTTTGCAAGCCAAGACGGCACGTCGCGCAATGGCTTGGTGGCCAAGTAGTTATGCAATGTGGCCGCAATTAACGATTTTAACGCGCAAATGTTAACGCAAGGCGTGGCGAAACAGTGTTGGCCGGCGCAAGCCTTGCTGCGCTTTTGTGGCGTTTCCGGGTGGCCGGGCGGTGGCCGGCGTCTGCCGCCATTGCGTGCCATGCCGCGCCGCTTGCCGCTCCCGCCCCGCAGCCAAGCCAACATTGTTGATAGATTGCTACACGTTTTTCTTGCTTATGTGGAAAATTAGGTGTAAATTTGCAGGCGGTTAATCGATTAGACAAATGGTAACAGTGAAGAAATTCATCGCCCGTATGGCCATCTTGGCCGCAATCATAGTGTTTGGCAGCTGCTCCGGCACCAAGCACATAGCTTATTTCCAAAACAGCGAAAGTGTAAACCTCGGCCCGTCGCAGATGCTGTACGACGCGCGAATCATGCCGAAGGACGTGCTTACCATCACCGTCAACACCACAGATGGCGAGGCCGCCGCGCCTTTCAACATGACGGTGCCCACCGTATTGTCAACGCAGGCCCGCATGAGCGTCACTTCGCAGGAAGTGCTCCAGAGCTACCTCGTGGACAACGAGGGCTACATCGACTTCCCGCGCGTAGGCCGCCTGAAGGTGGGCGGGCTTACTAAGTCGGAGGCCGAGCGCCTCATCCTCTCTAAAATCAAGCCGTTTATGAGCAAGGGCGAGACGCCCATCGTGAACGTGAGGATGAGCAATTACAAGATTTCCGTGCTCGGCGAGGTGACGCGCCCGGGTATGTACACCGTGGGCAACGAGAAGATAAGCGTGCTCGAGGCACTGGCGCAGGCCGGCGACCTCACCATCTACGGCGTGCGCACCAACGTGAAGCTCATACGCGAGGACGCTTCGGGCAAGAAGTCGATACACGTGCTCGACCTCACCGACGCCAACCTGATTAACTCGCCCTACTACTACTTGCAGCAAAACGACATCGTGTATGTGGAGCCTAACAAGGTGAAGGCGCAGAACTCGAGCGTGGGCAACATGACGACGCTGTGGTTCTCGGCCACGTCGATACTCATTTCGCTCACTTCGCTCTTGTATAACATCTTGAATTAACGCGGCGCGGCGGACAGTCGTTCGCCGCTCGTTTTGTGTTGTAGAATCCTTTCTTATTTATAATGTATGTGTGGCATCGTAGGATATATAGGCAATAGGGAAGCGTTCCCGATCTTGATTAAAGGGCTCCACCGCCTTGAGTACAGGGGCTACGACAGCGCCGGAGTGGCGCTCATCAATAAAGACGGCAACCTGAACGTTTACAAGACCAAGGGGAAGGTGGACGACCTCGTGGCCTTCTGCACCGACAAAGACTTGTCGGGAACTGTGGGCGTCGCCCATACCCGGTGGGCGACCCACGGCGAGCCGTCGTCGGTAAACGCCCACCCGCACTATTCTCAGTCGAAGAACCTTGCCATAATACACAACGGCATCATCGAAAACTATGCCATCCTCCGCAAGAGGCTCAGCGAGAAGGGCGTGACCTTCCGTTCCGACACCGACACGGAGGTGCTCGTGCAACTCATCGAATACATCCAGGAACGCAAGAACTTCGACCTGCTCACCGCCGTGCAGCTTGCCCTCCACGAGGTGATAGGGGCCTATTCGATAGCGTTGCTCGACAAGCGCAACCCAAACCAGATTATCGCTGCGCGCTACCAAAGCCCGCTGGTCATCGGCATCGGCGACCACGAATACTTCCTCGGGTCTGACGCAAGCCCGCTGGTGGAATACACCGACAAGGTGGTCTACCTGCAAGACGGCAACATCGCCGTGATACGCCCCGACGAAGAGCTTAAGGTGGTCAGCATACTCAACCGCCCGCTAAGCCCGGAGGTGCAGACGGTGGACATAAACCTCGGCGAGCTTGAGAAGGGCGGATACCCCCACTTCATGCTCAAGGAGATATTCGAGCAGCCGGAGTGCCTCACCAACTGCATGAGGGGGCGCGTCAACGTAGACCGCGACAACGTGGTGCTGAGCGCAGTCATCGACTACAAGAAGCAGCTGCTTAACGCCAAGCGGTTCATAATCGTGGCCTGCGGCACGTCGTGGCACGCCGGCCTGATAGGCAAGCAGATGATAGAAGGCCTCTGCCGCATACCCGTCGAGGTGGAATATGCCTCCGAGTTCCGCTACCGCAACCCGGTGATAACGCCCGACGACGTTGTGATAGCCATCTCGCAGAGCGGCGAGACCGCCGACACGCTCGCGGCCGTGAAGCTGGCCAGGGAGCACGGGGCGTTCATCTACGGCATCTGCAACGCCGTGGGGTCGAGCATACCACGCGCCACCGACACCGGGTCGTACATCCACGTGGGGCCCGAGATTGGCGTGGCCTCTACCAAGGCTTTCACCGGCCAGGTGGCCGTACTGTCGATGCTGGCACTCGCATTGGCCAAGGAGAAAGGCACGATAAGCGACAGTCTCTATCTCGAAATATTGAACGAGCTGCACGAAATCCCAAGCAAGATGGAGAAAGTGCTCAAGCAGAACGATGCGATAGCCGACCTCAGCCGCACGTTTACCTACGCCCGCAACTTCCTCTACCTCGGTCGTGGCTACAACTATCCTGTGGCCTTGGAGGGTGCGCTCAAGCTGAAGGAAATCAGCTACATACACGCCGAAGGCTATCCCGCCGCCGAAATGAAGCACGGCCCCATCGCCCTGATAGACTCTGATATGCCCGTGGTGGTGATAGCCACCCACAACGCGATGTACGAAAAGGTGCTGAGCAACATCCAGGAGGTGAAGGCTCGCAAGGGCAAGGTTATAGCGGTGGTCACCAGCGGCGACGATACCATCAGCAGCATTGCCGACGAAGTCATCGAGCTTCCCGACACGATAGAGTGCCTCGAGCCTTTGCTTTCCACCATACCGCTGCAGCTCCTGGCCTACCACATTGCCGTTTGCAAGGGGAAGGACGTGGATCAGCCGCGCAACCTGGCAAAGTCTGTCACGGTGGAGTGAGGCCGGGGCAGGCCGGAATGTAAGGCAGTGCCGGGGTTGCCAGTCCTGGGGCGCCATTGTTTTTGTGCTTTTACATTAAGAATATAAGAGTTTAAGACATTCGGATGGAACAATTGAAACACGAGTGCGGCGTGGCAATGATAAGGTTGCTCAAGCCGCTTGACTATTACCAGCGTAAGTATGGCACGTGGTTGTATGGCATGAACAAGCTCTACCTGATGATGGAGAAGCAGCACAACCGCGGCCAGGAAGGTGCGGGAATCGCTTGCGTGAAGCTCAACACCGCGCCGGGCAACGAGTATATGTTCCGTGAGAAGGCCTTAGGCTCAAATGCCATAACTGAGATTTTTGCCAATGCGCAGAAGGAGTTTGCCGGGCTGACGCCCTCGCAGCTTGCCGACACGAGCTTCGCCAAGGAGAACCTGCCGTTTGCCGGCGAGCTTTACATGGGCCACCTGCGCTATTCCACCACGGGCAAGAGCGGCCTTAAGTATGTCCACCCATTCCTTAGGCGCAACAACTGGAAGGCCAAGAACCTCTGCCTTTGCGGCAACTTCAACATGACGAACATCGACGAGATATTCGACAAGGTGACGGCCCAGGGGCAATGCCCGCGAATCTTCAGCGACAGCTACATCATGCTGGAGTGGATGGGCCACCGGCTCGACCGCGAGGTGGAGCGCAACTTCATCGACGCGAAGGAGAGCGGGTTGCAGGGAACCGACATTACGGACTACATCGACAGCCACGTCAGGGTGAGCAACGTGCTGAAGACCACCATGCCCGACTTCGACGGGGGCTATGTCGTGTGTGGCATCACCGGCAGCGGCGAGCTTTTCTCCATGCGCGACCCGTGGGGCATCAGGCCCGCTTTCTATTACTGCAACGACGAAATAGTGGCCGTGGCGAGCGAGCGCCCTGTGCTCCAGACCACGTTCGACATAGAGTGTGGCGACATAAAGGAGCTTGATGCGGGCCAGGCAATCATTGTCAACAAAGACGGCGCGGTTTCCGTAGAGCGCATCCTCGAGCGGCGCGGCGACAAGTCGTGCTCGTTTGAGCGCATATATTTCAGCCGCGGGTCCGACCGCGACATCTACCGGGAGCGCAAGAAGCTCGGCGAGCTGCTGCTCGACCCAATCCTCAAGGCTGTCGACTACGACGTGGCGCACACCGTCTTCTCCTTTATCCCGAACACGGCCGAGGTTGCCTATTACGGGATGTTGGGCAGCTTCAAGCGCTATCTGAACGAGCAGAAGATAAAGGCGATAGAGAGTCTTGGGCGAATGCCCACGCACGATGAGCTTGAACACATCCTCGAGCACTACGTCCGCTCAGAAAAGGTGGCTTGGAAAGACATCAAGCTGCGCACGTTCATCACCGAGGGCAACTCGCGCAACGACCTCGCATCGCACGTTTACGACGTTACCTACGAGGTGTTGGAGAGCGGGGTGGACAACCTCGTGGTCATAGACGACAGCATCGTGCGCGGCACCACGCTGCGCGAGAGCATCATCAAGATACTCGACCGCCTCCACCCGAAGCGCATTGTCATCGTAAGCTCGTCGCCGCAGATACGCTACCCCGACTACTACGGCATCGACATGGCGCGCCTCGAGGAGTTCATTGCCTTCAGGGCGTGCATAGAGCTGCTCAAGGAGCGCGGCATGCACGGACTCATCGACGCCACTTACAAGGAGTGCAAGGAAGAGCTTAAGAAGCCGAAGGAGCAGATGTGCTGTTGCGTCAAGGCGCTCTACAAGCCCTTCACCGTGGCCGAACTCAACGCCAAGATGGTGGAACTGCTCCGTCCGGCGGGCGTGACCACGCCTATCGAAATAGTGTTCCAGAGCATCGAGGGGCTGCACGAAGCCATCCCCAACCACAAGGGCGACTGGTATTTCACGGGCGACTATCCCACGCCGGGCGGCATGAAGATGGTCAACCAGGCGTACATCAACTATTACGACAAAGTTTATAAATTCGGACAGAAGTTTTAACCACAACCCTATATATTTTTAAATGAAGAACGTAACTCTTGTTCTTGAGGACGGAACGAAATTCCACGGCAAGTCCTTTGGCTACGAAAAGCCGGTTGCCGGGGAGGTTGTCTTCAACACAGCGATGGTGGGCTACCCCGAAAGCCTCACCGACCCGTCGTATGCGGGGCAGCTGATGACCCTCACATACCCCTTGGTCGGCAACTACGGCGTGCCGCCGTTCACTGTCGGGGCGGACGGCATCGCCACGTTCATGGAGAGCGACAGGATTTACGCTTCGGCCATAATCGTGGCCGACTACAGCGAGGAGTACAGCCACTGGAATGCCGTGGAGAGCCTTGCCGACTGGCTTAAGCGCGAGCACGTGCCGGGCATTACCGGAATAGACACGCGCCAGCTCACTAAGGTGCTGCGCGAGCATGGGGTTATGATGGGCAAAATCATATTCGACGACGACCCCGACAACATCCCGGAGGCTGCCTACGAGGGGGTGAACTTTGTGGACATGGTGAGCTGCAAGCAGGTTGTGCGCTACAACGAGGGCGCCGGCAAGAAGGTTGTGCTCGTTGACTGCGGCGTTAAGAACAACATCATCCGCTGCCTCGTTGACCGCGGAGTTGAGGTGGTTCGCGTTCCGTGGAACTACGACTATACCTCGATGGACTTCGACGGGCTTTTCCTTGGCAACGGCCCCGGCGACCCCGATATGTGCGAAGACGCCGTAAAGGTGATAAGGAAACAGATGGGGCAGTCGCGAAAGCCCATCTGCGGCATCTGCATGGGCAACCAATTGCTGGCCAAGGCAGGCGGCGCATCAATCTATAAGCTGAAGTATGGCCACCGCTCCCACAACCAGCCGGTGCGCGAGGTGGGTACAAACAAGTGCTACGTGACGAGCCAGAACCACGGTTACGCCGTGGATGCCAAGACGCTGGGGAGCGACTGGAGGGAGCTTTTCGTTAATATGAACGACGGGTCTAACGAAGGCATCTGCCACGCGGAGTATCCGTGGTTTACCAGCCAGTTCCACCCTGAGGCTTGCTCCGGCCCCGTGGACACAGAGTTTATGTTTGACCGTTTTGTTGAAAAATTGAAGTAGAAGATGAAAGACGAGAATATAAAGAAGGTCTTGCTCTTGGGATCGGGGGCATTGAAGATTGGCGAGGCCGGCGAGTTCGACTATTCCGGCTCGCAGGCGTTGAAGGCTTTGCGCGAGGAAGGTGTCTACACTGTGCTCATCAACCCCAACATCGCCACCGTGCAGACGTCGGAGGGCGTGGCCGACCAGATATATTTCTTGCCCGTTCAGCCCTATTTCGTAGAGCGGGTGATTGAGAAGGAGCGCCCCGACGGCATCCTCCTGGCCTTTGGCGGGCAGACCGCGCTCAACTGCGGCGTGGCGCTCTACAAGAGCGGTGTGCTCGAGAAGTATGGCGTCCGCGTGCTCGGCACGCCCGTTCAGGCCATCATGGACACCGAGGACCGCGAGCTTTTCGTAGAGAAGCTCAACGAGATTGGCGTCAAGACCATCAAGAGCGAGGCTTGCGAGAACATAGAGCAGGCCCGCCGGGCGGCCAAGGAGTTGGGCTACCCCGTGATACTCCGCGCCGCATACGCCCTCGGAGGGCTTGGCAGCGGCTTCTGCGACAACGAGGAGGAGCTTGACAAGCTGGCCGAAAAGGCATTTTCGTTCTCGCCCCAGGTGCTTGTGGAGAAGAGCCTCAAGGGCTGGAAGGAGATTGAGTATGAGGTGGTGCGCGACCGCTACGACAACTGCATCACTGTCTGCAACATGGAGAATTTCGACCCCCTCGGCATCCATACGGGCGAGAGCATCGTGATTGCCCCGTCGCAGACGCTCACCAACAGCGAGTACCACAAGCTGCGCGCGCTCTCAATTAAGATTATCCGCCACATCGGAATCGTTGGCGAATGCAACGTGCAGTACGCCTTCGACCCGCAGAGCGAGGACTACCGCGTGATTGAGGTCAACGCCCGCCTGAGCCGCTCGTCGGCCCTCGCGTCGAAGGCCACGGGCTATCCGCTCGCCTTCGTGGCCGCTAAGCTGGGCATGGGCTACGGGCTTTTTGAACTTAAGAACTCTGTGACGAAGACCACGAGCGCATTCTTCGAGCCTGCGCTCGACTACGTGGTGTGCAAGATTCCGCGCTGGGACCTGAGCAAGTTCCGCGGCGTTGACAAGGAGCTTGGCTCCTCGATGAAGTCCGTTGGCGAGGTAATGGCCATCGGGCGCAACTTCGAGGAGGCCATACAGAAGGGCTTGCGCATGATTGGCCAGGGCATGCACGGCTTCGTGGAGAACAAGGAACTGGAGATACCCGACATCGACGCAGCCCTGCGCGAGCCTACCGACAAGCGCGTGTTTATCATATCCAAGGCCATGCACAAGGGCTACACGATCGACCAGATACACGACCTGACGAAGATAGACAAGTGGTTCTTGCAGAAGCTGAAGCACATAATTGACATCGACGAGCGCATGAAGGCCCTCAAGAGCGTCAACAACCTCGGCAAGGACTTGCTGCGCGAGGCCAAGGTCTACGGCTTCACCGACTTCCAGATAGCCCGCGCTGTGGGGCTTGAGGCCGAGCTTCACAGCATGGCCAAGGCCGGCCTGGTGGTGCGCAACCTGCGCAAGGGCTACGGCATCGTGCCTTACGTGAAGCAGATAGACACGCTCGCGGCAGAATATCCCGCCCAGACAAACTACCTCTACCTCACATACGCTGCCGTGGCCCACGACATCAGCTTCGAGCGCGACAAGCGTTCCATCATCGTGCTTGGCTCGGGAGCCTACCGCATTGGCTCGTCGGTGGAATTCGACTGGTGCGGGGTGCAGGCACTGCACACCATACGCAAGGAGGGATACCGTTCGGTGATGATAAACTACAACCCCGAGACCGTGTCGACCGACTACGATATGTGCGACCGCCTCTACTTCGACGAGCTTACGTTCGAGCGCGTGATGGACATCATCGACCTCGAATGCCCGCACGGGGTGATTGTCTCCACAGGCGGGCAGATACCCAACAACCTTGCCATGCGCCTCGACGGGCAGCACGTGCCAATCCTCGGCACGTCGGCCAAGGACATCGACAACGCCGAGGACCGCGCGAAGTTCTCGGCCATGCTCTCGCGCAACGGCATCGACCAGCCGGAGTGGAGCGCGCTGACCACCATGGAGGACATCAACAAGTTCATCGACAAGGTGGGCTTCCCGGTGCTCGTCCGCCCGTCTTACGTGCTCTCCGGGGCCGCCATGAACGTCTGCTCCAACCAAGAGGAGCTTGAAAAGTTCCTCCGCCTGGCTGCCAACGTAAGCGAAGACCACCCCGTGGTGGTGAGCCGCTTCATAGAGCACGCAAAGGAAGTGGAGATGGATGCCGTGGCAAGGAACGGCGAAATCATAGCCTACGCCATCAGCGAGCACATCGAGTTTGCCGGTGTTCACTCTGGCGACGCCACCATACAGTTCCCGCCGCAGAAGCTCTACTGCGAGACTGTGCGCCGCATCAAGCGCGTGAGCCGCATGATTGCCCAGGAGCTGCACATCAGCGGCCCGTTCAACATACAGTTCCTCGCCAAGGAGAACGACATTAAGGTGATAGAGTGCAACCTCCGCGCGTCGCGTTCCTTCCCCTTCGTGAGCAAGGTGCTTAAGATAAACCTCATCGAGCTTGCCACTAAAGTGATGCTCGGCCTGCCCGTGGAGAAGCCGGGCAAGAACCTGTTCGACCTCGACTACGTGGGCATAAAGGCCAGCCAGTTCTCGTTCAACCGCCTGCAGAAGGCCGACCCTGTGCTTGGCGTCGATATGGCCTCGACGGGCGAGGTGGGCTGCCTTGGCGACGACACGAGCACTGCCTTGCTTAAGAGCATGCTCTCCGTGGGGCAGCGGATACCGGAAAAGAACATCCTGCTTTCCTCTGGCGGGGCGAAGCAGAAGGCCGAGATGCTCGACGCTGCCCGCACGCTCGTGGAAAACGGCTACAGGATTTACGCCACGAGCGGCAGCTCTAAGTACCTCACCGAGAACGGAATAGAGAACACCGAGGTGTTCTGGCCCTCTGAGGACAAGCAGCCGCAGGCCATCGATATGCTCCACAACCACGAGATAGACCTTGTGGTGAACATACCCAAGAACCTTACGGCAGGCGAGCTTACCAACGGCTACAAGATACGCCGCGCCGCCATCGACCTCAACGTGCCGCTGATTACCAACAGCCGGTTGGCCAGCGCGTTCATCCACGCCTTCTGCCGCGTGAAGCCCGAGGACATCGACATCAAGAGTTGGGCAGAGTATAAGTGACGAAATAAAGTTTTTCTGTATTGGGGAGCTGCCCGTGTGGCGGCTCCCTTTTTGCTGTTTAAGGCACTATGCAAATTAGAAAGGTGCGCCCTGCCGACGCGGCGGCCATAGCCGCCATATACAACCACTATGTGCTGGAGACCGCCGTCTCGTTTGAGTTGCAGCCTGTCGCCGTGCAGGAGATGCGGCGGCGCATAGCCGAAATATCGCGGGCATACCCTTACTACGTGTGCGAAGAGGGCGGTGCGGTGGTGGGCTACTGTTACGCCCACGCCTGGAAGGAGCGGCCCGCATACGCGCAGACGTTCGAGACCACGGTCTACGTAGCCCCTGGATGCCGCAGGCGGGGCATAGGCAGGCTGCTTATGGAGCGGCTTGTGGCCGACTGCCGCGCTGCCGGGTGCCATGCCTTGGTGGCCTGCATCACTGCCGAAAACCTTCAGAGCGTAGCTTTCCACAGTCGCCTCGGCTTCGCCAGGGCGTCTTTGTTCCGCCAGGTAGGCCGCAAGTTTGGCCGTTGGCTCGACGTGGTGGATTATGAGATGCTGCTTGGCGAATGATTGTCCGCCGCACGTTTTTCAGTATGCCCAAGTTAACATTTGCGCGTTAAAAATGTTAACAGGTGGCGTTCCTTGTAACCATTTGATAGCCAACGTATTGCAAAACGTGCCATTTTGGCTTGCGAAACGGGTCGTTTTAGACTGCGAAACAGGCCGTTTTGCAAGCCAAAACGGCACGTTTTACAACACAATACGCCCCTTTGTTAAAATGAATGCGGCGTAGGCCGATTATATTTGCATATTTTTAAGTATCTAAAACTGCTTCCACGTTTGCCTTAATGCTGTAAGAAAAGACAACCATGCGGCCCAAAGATTGGCTGCATGGTTGTCTTGTGTTTTGCCAAAACCTTGCCGTTTGCTCAGTGGGCGGCAAGCTGAAGGCATAGTCTGTCAGCAAACGCGGCGAGAGCCGTCGCTTATCACTACGTCGTACACCTTCGGTGCGTGGCCGAACTTGGCCGTGTACTTCTCCTTTGCGTCGGCGATGAACTTGTCGTAAAGCTCCTCCTTTACGAGGTTGATGGTGCATCCGCCGAAGCCGCCGCCCATGATTCGGCTGCCGGTCACGCCGTTCTCCTTGGCTATGTCGTTGAGGAAGTCAAGCTCCTCGCACGACACCTCATACTCCTTCGACAGCCCGTAGTGCGTCTCGTACATCTTCTGGCCCACGGTCTCGTAGTCGCCGGCGTTCAGCGCGTCGCAAACGGCGAGCACGCGGTCTTTCTCGCCGAGCACGAACTTGGCGCGGCGGTAGTCTTCCTCGCTTATTTCGGGCTTCACTTCCTCAAGCTGCTCCCACGTGCAGTCGCGCAACGTCTCGAACTTTGCCTCCGGGTGCTTGGCCGCGATGTGCTTCACCACGTTCTCGCAGCTGTTGCGGCGGTCGTTGTATGGCGAGCCTGCCAGTTCGTGCTTCACCACAGAGTCGAGCAGCACGAGCTTGTAGCCCACGGGGTTGAAGGGGAAGTACTCAAACTCGCGGCTGCGGCAGTCGAGGCGCATGAGGCACCCGGCCTTGCCGAACACGCTCGCAAACTGGTCCATAATGCCGCAGTTTACGCCGCAGTAGTTGTGCTCCGTGGCCTGCCCTGCCAGCACCATGTCCCACTTGCTCACCTTGTTGTCGCCGAAGAGGTCGTTCAGCGCGAAGGCGTAGCAGCTCTCCAGGGCTGCCGACGACGACATTCCGGCCCCGAGGGGAACGTCGCCTGCGAAGGCAGTGTTGAAGCCTTTCACGTCAACTCCGAGCTTGCGCATCTCCTGCACTATGCCGTAGATGTAGCGCGCCCAGCTCGTGCGCGGGCCTTGCGGGTCGTCCACCTTAAACTCCACGCGGTCTTTCAGGTCGATAGCGTATGCCATTATGGTGTTTGTGCCGTTGGGGCGAATCTCACACATGATGCCTTTGTCTACGGCTCCCGGGAAAACGTAGCCTCCGTTGTAGTCGGTGTGCTCGCCAATGAGGTTGATGCGGCCCGGCGATGTGTAGATGTTGCCCTCTTTTCCGTCGAAGTGTTTGATGAAACGGCTTCTTACAAATTCTATGTCCATAGTCTTTTTATTTTTGGTTTGTGATTGTTTTTAGTTCTTGCTAAGTCCTACCTTGCTGCCCCAGTTGCAGAACCACAGCACGTATGCGTAGTAGATGAACATCATGCAGATGGCCACGCCGATACCGAGGGCCGGGGTGTCCACCACCATACCCATTATCGGGGTGAGCGTCGCGGCGCCTATCACGCCGAGGTTGATGATGCCCGATGCGGCCTTGGTGTGCGGGCCGAGTTCCTGCAGGCCGAGGTTGAAGATGAGGGGCCACATAACCGAGTGGAACAGTCCGGCAGCGAGCATTGCGTAGACGGCTGCCATGCCCGACAGGAAGAACGACACGCCCACGCAGGCTGCGCCGCACACGAGGCAAACGGTGAGTATGGCGCGTGGCTGGAACTTGCTGAGCACGGCTGCGCCGACGAAGCGGCCCACCATCATACCGCCCCAGTAGAGCCACAGGTAGTCGGTGGCTTGGCCCGGTAGCTGCTTGTTTGCCTCGAAATATCCGGCGAGCATCGACGGGATGCCAATCTCGATGCCCATGTACATGAATATGGCCAGTGCGCCGAGCCACACGTGCGGGTATTTGAACACGCTGCTCTTGTAGTGTTTCTCCTTGCCCGAAGCCTCGGCGGCCTGCTCCTCCTCGTTGATGTTAGGCAACTTGAGGAAGAAGAGGATGGCGCAGAGCACGAGCGTGAATATGCCAAGCCCGAGGTAGGGCATGGGTATGTCGCCCGGCACGGCGTCCTTGGCGTCCTTGCCGTTGAGTATCACCGATAGGATGAAGATGGGCGCAACGGTTGTGGCCACGGAGTTGAGTGCCTGGCTGAGCGTCATGCGGAAGGCTCCCTTCTCGGGTGAGCCGAGCACCATCACGTAGGGGTTGGCCACGAGTTGCAGCATCACGATGCCCAGTGCCACGACAAACATACAGGCGAGGAACATCCAGTAGGTGGTGCTCACGTCGCCGTCGAGGTTGCCGCTGATGCAGAGGTAGTTGATGACGAAGCCCACGCCCACCACGGCCAAGCCGAGCACGAGCGTTGACTTGTAGCCAATCTTGCTCATCATGAACCCGAACGGGATGGACATGATGTAGGCCCCGTAGAACGCGGAGTTGACTAACTGGCTCTGGAAGTTGTTGAGCTGGAATGCGTTCTTGCAGAACTCAATCATGGAGTTGTTCATGGTCGTGATGAATCCGATGAGGAAGCAGACGATGAACACGACGATTAATGCGAACGTGTAGTTCGGTCTTTGGTTTTGGCTCATTTTTGTCTTAAGGGTAATCTTATTTGTTTAATGTTTATTTTTCCACTCCGAATTTGTATATCGTCTTCTGTTTGTACTGCTCGCCCGGCTCAAGCACCACCGACGGGAAGTAGGGGTGGTTGGGCGTGTCGGGGAAGTGCTGGCACTCGAAGCATATCGCGCTGCGGCGCGGGAATGTTGCGCCGTGCTGGCCTTTGTAGCCGTCGGCCCAGTTGTCGGTGTAGACCTGCACGCCCGGCTCGGTGGTGTAGACCTCCATCGTGCGCCCGCTCACAGGCTCTTTCACCTTGGCCGCGAAGCTAAGCTCGCCCTCCTCCTTCTTGTTCAGCACGAAGCAGTGGTCGTAGCCAGCGCCGTTCTTTATCTGCTGGTCGTCGGCGTCGATGTCGCGGCCCACCTCCTTCGGGCTGCGGAAGTCGAACGGCGTGCCTTCCACGAGGCGTATCTCGCCCGTGGGTATCGATGTCTCGTCGATTGGAATGTAGTAGTTGGCGTTGATTTCGCAAACGAGATTGTCAATAGTCGGGGTCGGGTTTGCGATTCCGGCCAGACTGAAGAAACCGTGGTGGGTGAGGTTCATCACCGTCTTTTTGTTTGTGCAGGCGAGGTATTCGAGCACAAGCTCGTTGTCGTCGGTGAAGGTGAACTCGACCGTCACCCTGAATTCGCCCGTGAACCCCTCTTCGCCGTAGGCCGAAACGTAGTGGAGCGCGAGCGAGCGCGGCCCCATCTGGCGTGCGTCCCACACTCTGGCGTGGAATCCTGTCGGGCCTCCGTGGAGCGCGTTGGGGCTGTTGTTGATGGCAAGCTGGTAGTCTTTCTGGTTCAGCGTGAACTTTCCTTTGGCTATCCTGTTGCCGTAGCGGCCTATGAGGGTGGAGAGGAAAGGCTCCGGGCTGTTGATGACGTCCTGTATGTTGTCGTGCCCTTGTATCACGTTGGCCACGTTGCCGTCTTTGTCCGGCACCATAATCGCAACGATTGCGCCGCCATAGTTGGTGATGGCCACCTCGTATCCCTTGCGGTTTTTCAGTATGTATAAGTCTGTCTTCTTACCGTTGATTGTGGTCTGGAAGTCTTTTCTGTCCAGCCCACACAAGTTGTTGGTTTCCGTTGTGTTCGTCATAATCGTTTGTTTTTAGTTATCGTATTTACTGCAAAGTAACCGAAAAAAAACGAAATTAACGAATGAAACCGAGAAAAAAACGTTTTGTGAAATGTTAAAACAACTAAAGACGTTGTGCAGGGCGGCTGTGTGCGCAATCAGCCGCGGTGTGGCTTGGCTTGTGGCTCGTGGCGTAAAGGTGCGCACGGCGGTGCCGTTTGCGGCCTTTTGCCGTGCGCATCCCGTGTCAGTCTGCCGTGTGTAGCGTGAGGAAGTCGGCCACGACGTAGCTGCTCCCGCCTACGAATATGAAGTCGTCAGGCCCTGCTGCGCTGCGTGCGGCTTCGTATGCTTCGCCAACAGAGGGGAAACACTCTCCGCACAGGCCGTGTTGCTGCGCTTTGGCCTTGACGCTTTGTTCGGTCAAGGCACGCTTGGTGGACGGCTTTGTGAAGTAGTAGGATGCCTGCTTTGGCAGGAGCGAGAGCACGCCGTCGATGTCTTTGTCGTCTACCATGCCGAACACGATGTGCATTTTGCGGCATTCCACTTGCCTGAGCTGTTCGCCGAGGTATTTCCACCCGCCCACGTTGTGGCCCGTGTCGCAAACCACGGTGGGGTGGGAGCGCACTTTTTGCCATCGCCCCATCAGGCCGGTGAGTTCCGATACGCGGGCGAACGCCGCCTTTGCGGCCTCGCCTGTGGTGCGGCTGTGCGCCCCGTCGTTGGCGCACACTGTGCCGGTGGCCGTTAGCTGGCGTATTGCCGTGAGTACGGTGTTGGCGTTCTTTGCCTGGTAGATGCCGCCAAGCTCGCCGTAGAGCGTGCCGAAGTGCTTCGTGGCGTATGCCATTCCGCCCTTGCCGTCGGGGCGTGCGCTTGTCACTTCGGCGTCGTCTTCCGCAAAGGCTATGGGCGCACCTGCCTCCGCTGCCTTTGCCGTGAACACCGGGCGCGTCTCCGGCAGGCTCTCGCCGACTACCACCGGGACTCCGCTTTTTATTATCCCGGCCTTTTCGGCGGCTATCTTTGCGAGTGTGTCGCCAAGGAACTGCGTGTGGTCGAAGCTGATGTTGGTTATCACCGACAGCACCGGCGTGATGATGTTCGTGCAGTCGAGCCTCCCGCCGAGGCCGACTTCCACCACCGCGAAGTCTACGCCCTGCTCCTTGAAGTACTTGAACGCCATGGCTGTGGTAAGCTCGAAGAACGACGGGTGCAGCGGCTCGAAGAAGCCGCGCTCGCTTTCCACGAAGTCAACGACGTACTTCTCGCCGATGGGCGCGCCGTCCACGCGGATGCGTTCGCGGAAGTCTTTGAGGTGTGGCGACGTGTATAGGCCCACGCGGTAGCCGCACTCTTGCAGGAATGCGGCCAGGGTGTGCGAGCAAGAGCCTTTCCCGTTGGTGCCGGCCACGTGGATTGTGCGGTAGCTGCGGTGCGGGTGGCCGAAGTGCCTGTCGAGTTCCTTGGTGTTGTACAGCCCTTCCTTGTATCCTGCCGCGCCTTGTTTCTCGAACATTGGCAGTTGGCTGAAGAGGTATTCTGTTGTTTCCTTGTATGTCATGTCTGGCCTTTGTTGTGTTTGCCGTAACCAAAGAGGGGCGCCGCCGGCACCCCTCTTGTGTTTGTCTCTTTAGTTGAAGTAGTTCTTGAACCGCTGGAAGATGGACTGCTTCGTGGATGTGTCGCCCTTGAAGTTGTCGCTGTCCTTGAACTTGGTGAGGGCGGCCTTCTCTTCGTGCGAAAGGTATTTCGGCACAAACACGCTTATGTTCACTATCAGGTCGCCGGTGCCTCGGCCGTAGCCCTGCACGGCAGGCAGCCCTTTTCCTTGCAGCCGCAGCGTCTTTCCGGGCTGTGTGCCGTTCTCGATCTTCACTTTCAGCTTCGTGCCTTCTATGGTCGGTATCTCCACCTCGCCGCCGAGGGCGGCAGTGGGGAAGTCGAGCAGGAGGTTGTATATCAGGTTGTTGCCGTCGCGCACGAACGTGTCGTTAGGCTCTTCTTCGATGAGCACCTGTATGTCGCCGTTGATTCCGTTGTGCATTCCGGCGTTGCCCTTGCCCGGCACGTTCACTATCATGCCGCTGGCCACGCCTGCGGGAATCTTGATTTCCACCACTTCTTCGCCTTTCACCACGCCGGTGCCGCCGCACTCCTTGCACTTGTTCTTGATTACTTTGCCCTCGCCGTTGCACGTCGGGCATACGCCTTGGGTCTGCATCATGCCGAATATGCTCTGCGTGGTGTGCGTCACCACGCCGGAGCCGTGGCACGTGGGGCAGGTCTCGGCGCTGCTTCCGGCCTCTGCCCCGCTCCCGTGGCAGTGCTGGCACACCACGTCCTTGCGCACCTTGAACTTTTTCGTGACGCCGTGCGCCACGTCCAAGAGAGACAGCCTTACCTTGAGGCGCAGGTCGTTGCCGCGGTATTGCTGCGGGCGGCTGCCGCGCCCTCCGCCGAAGCCGCCGAAGCCGGAGCGCCCGCCGAATATGTCGCCGAACATGGAGAATATGTCGTCCATGTCCATTCCGCCGCCGCCGAACCCGCCGAACCCGCCGCCTGCCGGGCCGTCGAAGCCGAAGCGGTCGTACTGTTGCCGCTTCTGCGGGTCGTGGAGCACGTCGTATGCCTCGGCTGCCTCCTTGAATTTCTCTTCCGCCTCCTTGTTGCCGGGATTGCGGTCGGGGTGGTATTTGATTGCTATTTTCCTGTAAGCCTTCTTTATTTCGTCTTCGGAGGCGTCTTTGCCGACGCCCAACACTTCGTAGTAGTCTCTCTTAGCCATCCTCTTCTTGTTGTGCCTAAAGGCGTTTCCCTTGTGTTATTGTCCTACGGCCACCTTGGCGTGCCTTATCACTTTGTCGTTGAGCTTGTAGCCGGTCTGTATGCAGTCGAGCACCTTTCCCTTGCTTTCGCTGTCTTGCGTGGGCACCATTGCCACTGCCTCGTGTACGTCGGTGTCGAAGTCGGCCCCGTCGGTCTCTATCTTCTTCACGCCGAGGCTTTCGAGTGCCTTCTGGAATTTAGAGAAGATAAGCTCCATTCCCTCGCGTATCACGGCGGCGTCGTCAGACTTCTTGCCGTTGGCTATGGCGCGTTCCATGTCGTCGAGCACGGGCAGTATGGCCGATATGGCCTTTTCGCCGCCGTTGAGTATCAGTTCGGCCTTTTCCTTCAGCGTGCGCTTGCGGTAGTTGTCGAACTCTGCCACCGAGCGCAGGTACTTGTCGGTCAGCTCGGCTATCTTTGCGTTTGCCTCTTCGAGCGGGTCGGCCTTGGCCTCTTCCTGGCTTTCGTTGCCGGCTTGCTCGGCTTCGCCCTTGGCCGTTTCTTCGCCCTCGGCGCGGCTTTCGCCGTCTTGCCCTTTGCTTTCGGCGCTTTCCGCCGCCTTGCTTGCGTTCACGGTCTCGTCGCCGTTCTCTATTTCAATTTCTTTTTCTTTCATGCCGTTAGTCTCCTTTGTTGCTTTTTGGTCTGTACTGCAAAAACCGTGCCTAACTCTCCGGCGCGGCCTGTCGCGGTCAGGCTCCGTACATCTTTTCCTTCTGTTCCTTTATCCTTTCGTCGTAGATGTACTGGTCGTACTCCATGAGCTTGTCGATGGTGCCGTGTGGCGTAAGCTCTATTATGCGGTTGGCCACGGTCTGTATGAACTCGTGGTCGTGGCTGGAGAAGAGTATGTTGCCCTTGAAGCTCACGAGGTTGTTGTTGAATGCCTGTATGCTTTCGAGGTCGAGGTGGTTGGTGGGCGTGTCGAGTATGAGGCAGTTGGCGTTCTTCAGCTGCATCCTTGCTATCATGCAGCGCATCTTCTCGCCTCCGCTGAGCACGTTTACCTTCTTCATCACGTCCTCGTCCTTGAAGAGCATTCGCCCGAGGAAGCTCTTCATCTGCACCTCGTTGCCCTTGCCGAACTGGCTCAGCCAGTCTACGAGGTTGAGGTCGCAGTCGAAGAAGGCGGAGTTGTCGAGCGGCAGGTATGCCGTGGTGATGGTCACGCCCCACTTGAACTCGCCGGCGTCGGCCTTGCGGTTGCCGTTGATTATCTCGAAGAGTGCGGTCATGGCCTTGGGGTTGTGGCTTAGGAACACGGTCTTCTGGCCTTTCTCTATGGTGAAGCTCACGTTGTCGAACAGCACGGTGCCGTCCGGCTCCACGGCCTTCAGGCCCTCCACTTCGAGTATCTGCGTGCCGGGCTCGCGCTCCATCTGGAAGATAATTCCGGGGTATTTGCGCGACGAGGGCCGTATCTCCTCCACGTTCAGCTTTTCGAGCATCTTCTTGCGGCTCGTGGTCTGCTTGCTCTTTGCCACATTGGCAGAGAAGCGGCGTATGAACTCTTCCAGCTCCTTGCGCTTCTCTTCTGCCTTCTGCCTTTGGTTTTGGGCTTGGCGCAAGGCCAGCTGCGAGCTTTGGTACCAGAAGGAGTAGTTGCCGGCGAACACGGTCACCTTGCCGAAGTCTATGTCTACGGTCTGCGTGCTCACCGCGTCGAGGAAGTGGCGGTCGTGGCTCACCACGAGCACCGTCTGCTCTATGTTGCTCAGGTAGTCTTCGAGCCACATCACCGTGTCGAGGTCGAGGTCGTTGGTTGGCTCGTCGAGCAGCAGGTTGTCGGGGTGGCCGAACAGTGCCTTGGCCAGCATCACGCGCACCTTCTCGTTGTTAGACAGCTCGCTCATCATCTTGCCGTGCAGCTCGTCCTTTATGCCGAGGTTGGTCAGCAGCTGGTCGGCGTCGCTCTCGGCGTTCCACCCGTCCATCTGCGCGAACTTGTCCTCCAGGTCGGCCACTTTGATGCCGTCCTCCTCGTTGAAGTCGGGCTTCATGTACAGAGCCTCGCGCTCCTTCATGTTCTGCCACAGGGGCGTGTGCCCCATCAGCACGGTGTCGCGCACGCTGTAGCCGTCGTACTTGAAGTGGTCCTGCTCCAGCACCGACATCCGCTCGCCCGGGCCAAGCTCCACCGAGCCTTTGTTTGGCTCCAGCTCGCCGCTTATGGCGCGGAGCAGGGTAGACTTCCCGGCGCCGTTGGCGCCGATTATGCCGTAGATGTTGCCGTTGGTGAATTTCAGGTTGACATCTTTATATAAGGTCTTTTTCCCGAACTGGATTGCCAGATTAGTGACAGTGATCATCTTTTTCTTTCCTTATTATATATTAATGTGACTTTCTCTTCCTTGAAGCTGTTGTCGTTTTACGGGGTGCAAAATTACTACTTATTTCCGACACTGCCAAATTTTAGCCGCAATCGGCCTGCTGCCATTGTCCGGCCTGCTGCCTCGGCGGGCCGTAGGATAGTGCAAGCCATGCCCTGCCGGAGTGGGCTTGGCAGGCCGCCTTTGCGGTGATTGGAGGCGGGGTGGGGCTGGTCGGTTTGCAAAACGGCACGTTTGGCGCCCTGAAACGGGTCGTTTCGCGTCCTAAAACGGGCCGTTTCGCAAGCTAAAACGACCCGTTTCGCAACGCATTGGCTGTCAGGCTGTTGCGCGTGGAGGCACAAACCGCCTTGCAAACTGCCCCTGACGGCGTGGAGGAAGTACACGCGCAGTAAGATTGTCCATGGCCGGAAATGCGGCAACGCCCTGCCGGCTTGCAGTCGGCAGGGCGTTGCGTGGGTTGGCTATTGCCGCGCGTGGCAGGCACCGGCATCAGTAGCTGCGGGCTATTATCACGCGGTGCTTGGCGGGCTTGCCGCTCACCATGTCGGTGCCGGGAGTCTGCTCGTAGGCGAAAGGCACGCAGCGTATCGTGGCCTGGGTGTCTTCCTTTATCTTTGCCTCGGTCTCGGCAGTGCCGTCCCAGTGGCAGAGGAAGAAGCCGCCGTCCTTCACCCTCTCCTTGAACTCGTCGTAGTTGTCGCACTCGTAGACGTGCTCGTCGCGGAACTTGCGCGCCTTTTCGAATATGTTGCCTTGTATCTCGTCGAGCAGCTTCACGATGTGTCCGGCTATTCCCTCCAGCGGCAGCGTCTCCTTCTCGAGCGTGTCGCGGCGCATCAGCTCCACCGTGCCGTTCTCGAGGTCGCGCCCGCCCATGGCGAGGCGCACCGGCACGCCCTTAAGCTCGTAGTCGGCAAACTTGAAGCCGGGGCGCTTGTTGTCGGCGTCGTCGTATTTCACGCTCACGCCGGCGTTGCGCAGTGCCTCGATTGTGGGCGCGAGCTTGTCG
The DNA here is from genome assembly GCA_944321645.1 of uncultured Prevotella sp. Lineage (GTDB taxonomy): Bacteria > Bacteroidota > Bacteroidia > Bacteroidales > Bacteroidaceae > Prevotella. The sequence continues at coordinate 11,243 of CALUMB010000004.1, read as the reverse complement.
GATATGGCCTTGAGCTGCTCGCTGCCCTTTGATATCGGGATGACAACCACCTGTATCGGGGCGAGCCTCGGCGGCAGCACGAGGCCGTTGTCGTCGGAGTGTGTCATGATGAGCGCACCGATGAGGCGCGTGGACACGCCCCACGACGTTGCCCATACGTATTCGGGATTGTTCTCCTTGTTGAGGAAGGTGACGTCGAACGCCTTGGCGAAGTTCTGCCCGAGGAAGTGGCTCGTGCCGCTCTGCAGCGCCTTGCCGTCTTGCATCATGGCCTCGATTGTGTATGTGTCGAGCGCGCCGGCGAAGCGTTCCGTCTCGCTCTTCACGCCCTGGAGCACCGGCACGGCCATCCACTTCTCGGCGAAGTCGGCGTAGACGTGCAGCATCTTCTGCGCCTCGGCCTCGGCCTCCTCGCGCGTGGCGTGGGCGGTGTGGCCCTCCTGCCACAGGAACTCGCTCGTGCGCAGGAAGGGGCGCGTGCGCATCTCCCACCTCATCACGTTGCACCACTGGTTGCACAGCAGCGGCAGGTCGCGCCAGGAGTGTATCCAATTCTTGTATGTGTTCCAGATGATGGTCTCCGACGTCGGCCTGATTATCAGCTCCTCTTCGAGCCTGGCGGCGGGGTCTACCTCGACGCCGCTCTTGTCTTCCTTTGCCTTGAGGCGGTAGTGGGTCACCACGGCGCACTCCTTGGCGAAGCCTTCCACGTGCTCGGCCTCCCTCGAGAGGAAAGACTTGGGGATGAGCAGCGGGAAGTAGGCGTTCTGCACGCCCGTCTCCTTGAACATCGAGTCCAGCTGTCGCTGCATTTTCTCCCAGATTGCGTAGCCGTAGGGCTTTATGACCATGCAGCCCCTCACGGCAGACTGTTCGGCCAGGTTGGCTTTCACTACAAGGTCGTTGTACCACTGACTGTAGTTGTCGGCCCTCTTGGTCAGTTCCTTCAATTCTTTAGCCATGACAAATAATGTGTATTTAATAAATTTTGGCTGCAAAATTACAAAAAAAACTCCGAAAGGATGCCGCTTTTAAATAATTAGATTATCTTTGCATACGAATTTATATGTCCAACCATTAAATGCATAGTAATATGAGAAAGTTAAAGGTTTTTGCAGTGCTCCTTTGCGTGGGCATCGTTTTCGCAGGATGTAACAACACCCAGAAGGGTGCAGCGATAGGCACCGGCGGCGGCGCCGTGCTGGGCGCCATCGTAGGCAAGCTGGCCGGAAACACGGCGGTTGGCGCAGCTGTTGGCGCAGCTGTCGGCGCAGGCACGGGCGCAATCATCGGCAACCACATGGACAAGGTGAAGAAGGAAGCCGAGCAGGTGGAGAACGCCCAGGTGCAGGAGGTGACCGACGCCAATGGGCTTGACGCCGTGAAGGTGACGTTCGACTCCGGCATACTCTTCGCAACGAACAAGGCCGACCTTAGCGCTTCGGCCAAGAACTCGCTCGCAAAGTTCGCCCAGGTGCTCAACAACAACAAGACTTGCGACGTGGCCATCTACGGCCACACCGACAACACCGGCAACGACGGCATCAACCAGCCGCTGTCGGTAAGCCGCGCGACGAGCGTTTCCAACTACCTGAAGAGCTGCGGCGTGTCGGCTTCGCAGATAAAGACCGTAGAGGGCCAAGGCTCGTCTAACCCCGTGGCCGACAACTCTACCGCCGAAGGCCGCCAGCAGAACCGCCGCGTGGAGGTCTATATGTACGCGAGCCAGGCCATGATACAGGCCGCCGAAAACGGCACTTTGCAGTAACGCGCGGCTTTCTCCATGGGCATTCTAAGGAGATTACGCACGATTTTCAAATGGATGGTGGTGGCCTTCTTCGGCACCACCATCCTTGCTGTCGTGCTGTTGCGTTTCGTCCCGGTCTACTTCACGCCGCTCATGTTCATCCGCCTCGTCGAGCAGGGCGAGCGCGGCGAGAGCCTTAAGCTCCACCACAGGTGGGTGCCGCTCGAGGATATGTCGCCATACCTGCCGCAGGCAGTCATGGCCGGCGAGGACGCCAAGTTCCTTTCGCACCACGGCTTCGACTTCGGCGCCATAGAGCAGGCCGCCAAGAGCAACATTAGGAGCAAGGGCAAGCGCAAGGTGGGCGCGAGCACCATCTCGCAGCAAACGGCCAAGAACGTGTTCCTCTGGCCGGGCCGCACATGGGTGAGGAAAGGGCTGGAGGCTTACTTCACCGCCCTCATCGAGCTGATGTGGAGCAAGCAGCGCATAATGGAGGTCTACCTCAACTCCATCGAGATGGGCGACGGCATCTACGGGGCGTCGGCCGTGGCTGAGTGGCACTTCGGCACGACGGCGAAAGACCTCACCCGGAGCCAGTGCGCCCTCATAGCGGCGTCGCTGCCCAACCCGCTTGTTTACGATTCGTCCAACCCTGGCAACTATTTGAGCAAGCGCAAGAGGCGCATAATGCACGAGATGAAGTTCGTCAAGAGGCTTCCTCCCGAAGGCTGCGACACAGCCGGCCGCTGAACGGCGGGCGGCTGTGCCGCTTTCTTTTCTCATTCTTCCACCCGTTTTTGTTCCGTTTGTCCGAAAAAATCGCTACCTTTGTGGCGGTAAAGCCTGCCGTTGGCCGCGCGTTGCCCACGGAGCCAGTACGGCTCTGGCGCAAGGCGGGGCGGCAGGCCGTGTAGAACAAGCCGCGGGAGGGAAAATGCCTGCGGCACAGACAGACATGATGAAGAAATACGTAATAGACCTTGAGGTGAAGAGCGTGGCCGCGCTAAGCGACAGGCACGCACTGCTTAAGCTCACCTCCGACCGGCCTTTGCCAGCCATGTTGCCGGGGCAGTTCGTCGAAGTGCGCGTGGACAATTCGCCGTCCACGTTCCTCCGCCGCCCCATATCAATCAATTTCGTTGACCGCGACTCAAACGAGCTGTGGCTGCTCGTGGCCGCCATTGGCGACGGCACGCGCACCTTGGCCGCCGCCAAGCCCGGCAGCGTGCTCAATTGCGTGCTGCCCCTGGGCAATGGGTTCACCATGCCCACCCGCAGCGAGCGCACGCTTCTCGTCGGGGGCGGCGTCGGCGTCGCGCCGTTGCTCTACATGGGGGCGGAGATGTTGCGCGGCGGCTGCGAGCCTACGTTCCTGCTCGGCGGGCGCCGGGCGCAGGATGTGCTCGAGGCCGACCTCTTCGGGCGTTATGGCCGCGTGCTCGTCACCACCGAAGACGGCTCGCTCGGCGAGCGCGGTTTCGTCACAAACCATTCCGTCCTGTCGTCGGAACGCTTCGACCGCATACTCACCTGCGGCCCGAAGCCCATGATGGTGGCCGTGGCCCGCTACGCCTCGGCAAACGGGATTGAGTGTGAGGCATCGCTCGAAAACATGATGGCGTGCGGCCTCGGGGCCTGCCTCTGTTGCGTGGAGAAGACGGTTGAGGGCAACCTTTGCGTGTGCAAGGACGGCCCGGTGTTTAACATCAAGAAACTATTATGGCAGATTTAAGAGTAAACATAGGCGGCATGGCCATGAGGAATCCCGTCATGACGGCTTCCGGCACGTTTGGCTATGGCATAGAGTTTGCCGACTTCATCCCGCTCGAAGCCCTCGGCGGCATCGTCGTGAAAGGCACGACGCTCGCCCCGCGCGAGGGGAACGACTACCCGCGGATGGCAGAGACTGCTTCGGGCATGCTCAATTGCGTTGGCTTGCAGAACAAGGGCGTTGACTATTTCTGTAGCCACATCTACCCGCAGATAGAGGAGATAGGCACCAATATGGTAGTGAACGTGAGCGGCTCGTCGCCCGACGACTACGCCGAGTGCGCCGCCCGCATCGACGCGCTCGACCGCATCCCGGCCATAGAGCTTAACATCTCTTGCCCGAACGTGAAGGACGGGGGCATGGCCTTCGGCGTGACGTGCGCCGGGGCGGCCTCGGTGGTCAGGGCGGTGCGCCGCCGCTACGGCAAGACGCTCATCGTGAAGCTTTCGCCAAACGTAACCGACATTGCCGAGATTGCCCGCGCCTGCGAGGCCGAGGGGGCCGACTCGCTCTCGCTCATCAACACGCTCATGGGCATGGCCATCGACATCGATCGCCGCCGCCCGCTGCTCAGCATCTCAACCGGCGGCCTTAGCGGCCCTGCCGTGAAGCCCGTCGCCTTGCGCATGGTGTGGCAGGTGGCCCGTGCGGTGAAGGTGCCGGTGGTTGGCCTGGGCGGAATCATGGACGCACGCGATGCCATCGAGTTCATGATGGCAGGCGCGACGGCAGTGGAGATAGGCACGGCAAACTTCATAGACCCGGCGGTCACTGTCAAGGTAATCGACGGGATGAACGCTTGGCTCGATGCCCACGGATGCCGTTCCGTCACCGAAATCATAGGCGCATTGGAGGCTTGACGGCCTCTTTTGCGCCTTCGCGCTTTTCCAAGCGCACGGCTTTTACCCATTTTTCAACTTAAACCAATAGCATCATGAATCCTAAAACCATCAAACTCCTGGCCGGACTGCTCTTTGCCGGCGGCGGCCTTGCCGCCAATGCGCAGCAGCTGGCCTTCCCTGGGGCGCAAGGTTGGGGCCGCTTCGCCACTGGAGGGCGCGGCGGAACCGTCTACCACGTCACCAACCTTAACGACAGTGGCACAGGCTCCTTGCGCGACGCAATCAGCCAGCCGAACCGAATCATCGTCTTCGACGTTTCGGGCGTAATCAACATCGAGAGCCGCCTGGTGTTCAAAAACAACCTCTACGTGGCCGGGCAGACGGCCCCGGGCGAGGGAATCGTCGTATATGGCAACGGCGTTTCGTTCTCCGGCGCCAACAACATCATCGTGCGCCACGTGCGTTTCCGCATGGGCAAGGGCGGCGACTCCGGCAAGGACTGCGCCGGAATAGCCAACGGGACTAACATGATTTTCGACCATTGCTCGTTTTCGTGGGGTCTTGACGAGACGTTCTCAATCAATGCCGACGGCAAGGGAACGCCCCCGCAGAACATAACCATCTCAAACTGCATCATGGGTCAGGGCCTACTGCCTCACTCGGCGGGCGGACTCATGCAGGCAGACAACATCACGCTCTACCGGAACTTCTACTGCGACAACGCCACCCGCAACAACAAGGTGAAGGGAAAGCAGCAGTTCGTGAACAACGTCGTGTACAACTGGAGCGACGGCGGCTACCTAATGGGCGGCGATTCCCAAGGGTCGTCGTATGTGAACATCACCAACAATCTCTTCATCAACGGCCCGTCGGGTAGCGGCAACGGCATCACGAAGGGTAATGCCGACTTCCACATCTATGCCGTTGACAACTGGCAGGACCGCGACTGCGACGGCGTGTTCAACCCATACGAGATACCGCAAAGCGAGTACAGCGGCGGCCCGACGTTCATGCCCACGCCATACGACTACCCGGAGCTTGAGGCTTGGAAGGCGGTGGAGCTTGTAGACAGCCTGTTGCCGGGCGTCGGGGCAACGCTTCCCTACCGTGACATGGTGGACTTCTACATGGTTCACCAGGCGAAGTCGTTCGGCAAGGAGGGCGCCATACTCTCCACCGAGGAGCAGCTGCCATTTGGCATCCCGTCTTCGTGGACGATGGCGGAGTTTGAAAAGCCGGCCGACACCGATGGCGACGGTATGCCCGACGCTTGGGAACAGGCCAACGGTACCAACCCAGCGGTGGACGACGCAATGGAGATTGCCGCAAACGGCTATGCAAACATAGAGAACTACGTGAACAGCCTGACCACAGGCAACCGCACGCCTTTCCTCCGCACGCCGGTGCTTCTTTCCGCCACGGAGTCGCAGCCCACTTCGATTACGCTCGGGTGGTATGACTTTACCGAAGGCGAAGATGCCTTCGTGGTGGAGCAGAAGGACGGCGAGGGGTGGAAAGAAGTGGCCAACCTGCCTGCCGGGAGCGAAAGCGCAACGGTGGAAGGGCTTGCCGAGGCCACGGCATACACATTCAGGGTGAAAGCCGTGAGTGGCGACTTGGCATCCGGATATGCCGAGCTTGAGGCCAAGACCAAGCCGGCGCCCGTCGACATGGTGGACTGCGAGACCTTCGTCGGCGACGAAGACAACTGGCTCATCGCCCCCGCAGCCGACTCTACCATCACGCTCACCGAGGCAGTGAGCAAGGAGGCCATCGTCGTCCGCACCGACGCCGACGTGCTCATCACCGGCAACGGCTCGCTCGACGGCACAGCTTCGCTCAACAAGACGCGCTCCGGGAAGCTCACCGTAGAGACAAGCAACAACTACACCGGGCAGACCGTGCTGCACGACGGCGTGTTCTCCTTCAACTCGCTTAAGGACGGCGGCGAGCCGAGCGCGATAGGAGCGTCGTTTGAGTTTGCGCAGAACTGGATATGGGACGGCGGCATCTGGAACTACACCGGCCCCTCCACCGCCACAAACCGCAGCGCATTGCTCTACAAGGACACAGAGTTTAACATCGGGAATGCCTCTACCGTGGAGATGTCGGGCAGCATTGAGGGCGACGGAAACGTGACCATCAGCGGCAAGGGAACGCTCGAGCCGACTTCGCCCTCGTTCTTCAAGTATGCCGGCAACACCGTGCTCAAGGACGGAGGCACGCTCAACCTCACATACCTCATGCAGCTGCAGGACAAGAACGTCTACATGGACGAGGCGCAGGACGGCAGCAAGAAGCTCGTGATGGCCGGCGGAAACTTCAAGGTGGAGAACGGCAGGGAGCTGGAGATTGCCTATTGCTTCCCGATAGAAGTGCAGGAAGGCACATACTCCACGTTTGCAATCGACCGCAACGCCTACCTGAAGAATGAGCTTACCGGCAGCGGAACGCTCGAATACCGCATACCCTACGTGCGCGAGTACATCGACGGCGACTGGACTAAGTTCTACGGAACGCTCGTGGCCCAGGGCAACGGCTCCGACAAAGACGGCAGCCAGCTGCTCTTCAACAACGGCTTCCAGGGCATGCCTAACGGGCGCGTGGTGCTCAAGGCCAACACTCGCATGGTGTCGTGGAAGGATGAGTGCAGTCTGCGCATAGGCGGCATCAGCGGCGACTCCGGCACGAAGATTGGCTCGTCGAGCAAGCAGAACACGTCGGCCAAGATGACTTGGATTGTCGGCGGGGCCGGAACTGACGAGACTTTCAACGGTGTGATTGACAACAAGACCGACTGCGACCGCCGCGACGCCCACACTTCGATTGTGAAAGAGGGCGCCGGCATCTGGCGACTGAACGGCAACAACGTCTACAACGGCACGACCACCGTAGACGGCGGCACGCTCACCGTGAACGGCAACAACTCCGGCACGGGTGCATACACCATTAACGATGGCGGCACGCTGGCCGGGCAAGGCTCCGTGGGCGGCGAAGTGACCGTGAAGAGCGGCGGCACCATACAGGGCGGCGACACCATCAGGAACTCCTACCTCGGACTTACGCTCACCAAGACGCTTAAGGTTGAGAAGGGCGGCATCGTCAACGTGCAGGCCGACCGCGAGCAATCGAACACAATATTCGTGAGCGGGCTTGTCAACCTCGGTGAGGGCGCGATACTCCAAGTGAACGGTGGCCTTATAGAGGAGGCTCCATACGACAAGACCGAGTACCACGTGTTCACCTCGGGCTTCTTCGTTGTGTCTGGCACGTTTGCCGAGATACAGCCCGCAGTGCCGGGCGAAGGGCAGACATGGGACACGTCCGAACTCTACACTAAGGGCATACTGCGCGTGGTTGGCGGCGAGCCTAACCCCAACGAGGGCGGCGAGGAAGGGCCGGGCGACGTGGCGCAGGACTACCGCAAGTGGGACTTCACGTCGTGGAGTGACGCCACAATAGACAACCTTGAGGCCGAAGCCATCAATTACGTCTCTGAACCGTGGCCTGCCGCAGGCACCGAAACGGGCTGGCGCCGCTACGAGAAGGACGGCGGGGCCACCGATGCAGAGCCGCTGCGCGACCCGCGCACTATCTATTGGTATGGCAGCCTGATAAGCGAGCCTACGGCTCTCATGGCCAATGGCGACACCATTGCCGAGACCAAGGGCCTGCTCTTCAACAACGTGACCGAGTTCAACAACACCGTGGCCGTGGCCATAGACTATCCCAGCACGTCCATAGGCACCTACGCCGGCGGCTCTTACCTGTGGCTTAACGGCTCCAACCTGCAGTTCACCATACCCGATGTCCAGCCCGGACAGAAGATTTTGATGGAAGTGGAGTCGCACCGCAACGGTAGCGAACGCGGCGTGTCGCTCTCCGTGAACGGCCAGGAGTTTGGCAGCGGAATACCCGACGCGAAGACTTCCTATGAGTGGACTGTGCCTCTCAATGCCGGTGCCGGCCTTGTCGACGTGCTCGTAACGACCACTGCCGGTTGCCACATCTACCGCATCGAGGCTGGCAATGCCGACCTTATAAGCACTGCCATAAGCAACGTTGAGGCCGACGGCGGCGCACGCGACGCTAACGTCTACACCCTCAGCGGCGTGATGGTGCGCCAGGCAGGGCAATCGCTCGACGGCCTGCCAAAGGGCATCTATGTCGTTGGCGGCAAGAAAGTAGTGGTGAAGTAAAGAAGTGAATTTAAGGAGTTAAGGAGTTAGAAGGAGTAAAGGAGTTAAGACAAATGTCCTTGCGCATAATTTACGCGAACAAGGCATACGTCTTAACTCCTTTACTTCTTTACTCCTTAACTTCTCCTCCTACTTTTAGAAATAGTAAAGGAGTTAAGACGTATGCTTTATTCGCATGAACAACGCGTAACGGCATTTGTCTTAACTCCTTTACTTCTTTACTCCTTAACTTCTCCTCCTACTTTTAGAAATAGTAAAGGAGTTAAGACGTATGCCTTGTTCGCATGAACAACGCGTAACGGCATTTGTCTTTACTCCTTTACTTCTTTACTCCTTAACTTCTCCTCCTACTTTTAGAAATAGTAAAGGAGTTAAGACGTATGCTTTATTCGCATGAACAACGCGTAACGGCATTTGTCTTAACTCCTTTACTCCTTCTAACTCCTTAACTCCTTAATTAAATAAACTCCTTAAATTTAACCTCTTTTACAGTCCGAGCGGGTTAAGGTTGCTGTAAGCCTGCTTTACCTTTTGCTCCACGCCTTCGGCGGAATAGTCGCCGCTCACGGCGGCCATGTCCTTCGGCTCAAGCTCCATGGCCTTTTCGGCGTCGGCCTGTGCGCCGCTCATGTCGCCATTCTCATACTTTATCGCGCCCCTCTCCTTGAAGGCGTCAATGCAGAACGGGTTTGCGTCAATCACCTTGCCGTAAGCCTCAATGGCAGCGTCGGCGTTGCCCTTGGCCCTTTCCACCCGCGCTTTCAGCATCATCACGTCTTCGTTGGCGCCATACCCGGCCATTAGCGCCGTGGCGTCGGCGTCGGCCCCTGCGGCATCGCCCATCTTAAGCAGCGTCTGCCCGCGCAGCAGCGTGGCCTCCGGGTAGTCGGCCTTAAGCGCAATTGCCTTTGTGAGCATGGCTATCGCGCCAATCATGTCGGCGTGGCCAATGCACGCCTTGGCCTTCAGGTAGTGCGCCGTGGCGTCGTTTGGGTCAATCTGCATGGCGTGGCCGCAGGCGTCGTCCATGGCGTCGTAGTTTTCGTCCATATATGCCACGTTGGCCATTTGCAGCCAGATGGCCTTGTTGCCAGGCTCGGCCTCGGCCAGCCTCTGCAGTTGGGCGAAGGCTTCGGCGGTGCGGCCTGTGCGTATGAGGGCCTGCGCCAGGTAGTCGCGCACCTCAAGGTCGTCGCGCAGCTTCAGTGCCTCTTCGTAGCATTTCACCGCATAGTCGTGCTGCCCTATCTTTGCGGCGCGAACCCCGTCGTACTTGAACATATCGAACTTGCGTGCCTCGTCGGCCTGTCGTTTCTGCTCGGGAGTCTCCTCTTCGCCCCCGAATAGTGCCTTGAAAAAGTTCATTCCTTTGGTATCGTTTGTTAGTTTTGTTGGCAAATTTACTTATTTATTCCTGAAAAACAAAGGTCTCGCTTCAACTTTTTGCTGGCTTTGGCATATATGCTTTGGCCGTCTTGCGGAATTTTCCTACTTTTGCATTGAGTGGAAAAAAAGGAGCGAGGATGTCAGACACAACGTTATATATAAAGAACATGGTGTGCGACCGCTGCAAGGCGGCCGTGGAGTCGCTGTTGCTCGGCATGGGCTTGAGGCCGCTGTCGGTTGGTCTTGGCGAGGTGGTTGTGGCAGGCTCGCTTTCCGATGGCCAGCGGGCGGAGCTTTCGTCGGCATTGCATCGCATGGGCTTCGAGCTGCTGCGCGACCCCCGGCAGCAGACCGTCGACCGCATAAAGACTGCCGTCATTGAGTTTGTTCATTACCGCAGGGGCGCACCTTCGGTCAACCTGTCGGCTTACCTGGCCGACCGCATAGGGGCAGACTACAGCGCGTTGAGCAAGCTCTTCTCCGAGTCTGCCGGCACCACCATCGAGCGTTACTACATCCTCCAGCGCATCGAGCGTGCCAAGGAGTTGCTCTTTTACGGCGAAATGACGCTTGCCGAGATTGCACGCGAACTGAACTATTCGAGTGCGGCCTACCTAAGCTCGCAGTTTAAGGCCACCACGGGCATGACCCCTACGCAGTTTAAGGCCATGGGCGGCAAGAGCCTGAAGCCGTTGGACGGCATCGTGTAAGCTGCTTTCGTGTGAGTTTGGAAATGTGGCTGTGGCATCGCGTAAGCCGTTTGGTGCGGGCTTTAAGATCCGGCTGCGGCGTTGCGCTTACTTAAAAATATGCAACTAAAAACCGCCCGCAGCCCTGCCGATTTTAACACAGGGCCGTCTTGGCTTGCAAAATGTGCCGTTTTGGCTTCCAATTCAGGCCGTTTTGGCTTGCGAAACGGCCTGTTTTGCAGGCTAAAACGGCACGTTTTGTAACGCCTTGTCTGCCAATATGTTATGCGAAGATGCCTATATAAGATGCTTTTAAGTTAAAGATGTTAATGAGATATGTATGATTTAAGGATCGTCCGACAAATGAGTAGGCAGGTAATAAAAATAGCGATACCCGAAATTTGAGTATCGCTAATTTCATTGGTTATATCTCTTTTCCATAGATTTCCGATAAAGAAGTCAAGGCAGAATGCTCACAATGTCATCAAACTTCTCTCCTTTTATGTACCCTTTCTTCACCTTATTAAAAGGGTTCTACCGTAATTAGTGTGAATTAACTATGCTCATATCCAGACCACCATAAAAGAATAGGATCGCTATTCGATA